>JAISLK010000015.1 GCA_031290935.1 Prevotellaceae bacterium
TGCCATCCACGCCGTCGGCGCCTTTCTCGCCGTTCAGGATGGTTGCCCGGCCGCTTTTGGTAAAGTCGATGTAGTAGCCGCCCGGCGGGTCGGGGATGGGCGTTACGCCGGTAACGTAGTCGCAGTTCTGCAACGCAGCCACGATAGTCTGCAGCGCGCTGATGTTGCCGTTCACCGTGGCCGTCCACGCTTCGAGGGCGGCGAGGCGTTCGGCCTGCCGGTACTGGGCGAGGTGCAGTTCATAGATATTGTCCCAGACTTCGTCGTCGTTGTACTTCGTGCAGTCGGCTACCAGCAGCAGCAGGCAGAGGCAGCAGACGGTTTTGAATAAATGTTTCATGATTTAAGGATTTAAATGTTTAATAATTTCATTAAGTCGCAAGTTGGCTGGCGCCGGAACTGTCGCAAAGCCATCCGAGGGCTCGGGCAAGGTTGCAGAAACTTCTGCAAGTCCGTCCGAGGGCTCGGGCAAGGTTGCAGAAACTTCTGCAAGTCCGTCCGAGGGCTCGGGGAAGGTTGCAGAAACTTCTGCAAGTCCGTCCGAGGGCTCGGGCAAGGTTGCGGGGTAAAGGCTATTAAAGAAGGATGTGTGTGTGTGTGTGTACTCTCGCAACGGTTTCCAGAGGGGAAGCGCGGTGGGCGGGAATATGGGTAGTAAGTTGTGCATGATGCTTTGTTCGTTAACCGGGGGCAAAGGTAGGGAAAAAAGTTGAAAGTTGAAAGTTGAAAGTTGAAAATTAGACTGGCAGCGGCTAATTCATAATTCATAACTCATAACTCATAATTCATAATTAAAATAATTGTGTACAATAATTTTTTTTAGTACCTTTGCCTCCCCGAAAAATAACGCTGCTTTTTAGCTATGAGCGCCATGGGATTGCGCAACAGGCGCAATTGAGTAACACTTTTTTAACTAAATTTTTTAATAGCAATGAAAACAATTGATTTAAAAGGAACGGCCCGTAAGGATTTGAAGAAATCAGCCGTCAAAAGCCTTCGCCGTAATGGGCAAGTGCCCTGTGTCGTTTACGGTAATGGAAGCGAAAACATCCATTTCACCGTGGACGAAAAAGAATTGAAGAACCTGGTGTATTCGCCTAATGTGTATCTTGTAAACCTTGACATTGAAGGTAAAATAAGCCAGGCGGTCATGCGTGAAATACAATTTCACCCGGTTACCGACAAAATCTTGCATATTGATTTTTATGCGATAGATGCTGCAAAACCAATAGCGATAGACGTCCCGGTAACTATTTCGGGTAACTCCGAAGGCGTTCGCGCCGGCGGCAAATTACATATCCTGAACCGCAAAATAAAAGTCTCGGCATTGCCGAAAGACTTGCCCGACACGCTGCCGGTTGATATTACCGACTTGGCATTGGGCAAAACCATTACCGCCGGCGACTTGTCGTTTGACAAAGTAAATATCATCACGCCGAAAACAACTATTATTTGCACGGTGAAATTAACGCGTGCCGTTGTGGCCCCGGCAGAAGCTGCCGCTGCCGCTACGCCGGCCGCCGCCACGTCGGCGCCTGCTGCCGAAGAAAAGAAAAAATGAGTTGGAAGCCCCGGTAATTCTTAATTTTTCACTTCCCCATTCTTACTTCCCATGTCGTTTCTCGTTGTAGGGTTAGGTAACATTGGCCCCGAATATGCCCATACGCGCCATAACATCGGCTTCGATGTAGTGGACGCATGGGCGAAGGCGGCCGGCGCTGCATTCAGCACGGTGCGCTACGGCGCCATTACCGAATTGAAATATAAAGCCAAGCGCTTTATGTTGCTCAAACCTTCGACCTACATGAACCTGAGCGGGAAGGCGGTCAATTACTGGATGCAGGCGGAACGTTTCACGATAGAAAACCTTTTAATTATAGTAGATGATTTGGCCTTGCCGTTCGGCACACTGCGCATCCGCAAGCAGGGAAGCGACGGGGGGCATAACGGGTTGAAAAATATTAATGAACTGCTCGGGCATAGCAACTATGCGCGTCTGCGCATAGGCATCGGCAACGATTTCAACCGCGGGCAGCAAATAGATTTTGTGCTTAACGAATGGACGGACGAAGAACAAAAAGCGCTCCCGCCGATTATCAGCAAGGCGATTGATGCGGTGAAATCCTTTGGCACAACAGGCATCGAACGCACAATGACTATTTTTAACACCAATTCCTGATTCTTAATTCTCCCATGATTCGCCTCGACAAATACCTTTGGGCTATCCGCGTGTATAAAACCCGCAGCGAAGCGGCGGACGCCTGCAAAGCCGGCCGCGTCAAAGTAAACGGAATGGAAGCAAAACCCTCGCGGGAAGTGCGCGAAGGCGATATACTCGCTGTGCGGAAATTACCGGTAACTTATACGTATAAAATTATTCAATTGGTTGAAAACCGCCAGCCGGCAAAGAATGTAGCATTGTATGCGGAAAATTTAACGCCCGAAGAAGAAACCGGCAAATTAGATAAAAAAAATATCGCCGTTTATATCCGGCGCGACCGCGGCGCAGGACGCCCGACCAAGAAAGAACGCCGCGAAATTGATAAATTATTTGAAAAATTATCTTATGAAGAATGAGAAAATTAATTGTCGATTGAAAAAAATGCCGGTTTTATTTTAAACCATTTCCGGAAAAGTACATCTATTATCCAGAAATAATTTTTCATAAATTTTGTTTTAAGTGGGGGAGGCGGATGTAAGTTTTACATCCGCCTCTTTTTTTACCCCATTCACAAACAGGTCTCCAACAATTTGGCTTCGGGTGCGGGCAACAATGTGAAATCGGCTATAGACGCCGGAACCAGGAGGGTTTCGCCTTTCGTTATTGTTTCGGAATGCGGGCCATATTGAATAGCGGCTTCGCCGCCGATGCAAACATAAATAACAAATGAATCGTTGCCCGACAAGTTACGCGCCAGCGGCCGGTTAATTGCTACCAGGCTGGTTATAAAATAAGGCGATGCGGCCAATTGCACCGGTTCGTTCGGCAACGTGGCATAATCTGTTTTCGTTTCCGTTTTTTTTGCATAATCAATGATGTCGATGGCTTGATCCACGTGCATGGCGCGGGCTGTAGCAGGATGATGTTCGCGCCCCCAATCATACACCCGGTACGTAATATCGGACGTCTGCTGTATTTCCGCCAGTACAATGCCCTTGCCGATGGCATGAATCGTGCCCGGCGAAATGAAAAACGTATCGCCCGGTTGGACATTCACAAAATTCAACGTTTCAAGCAATGTATTATTTTGTATGCGGCTGTAAAATTCCGCCGCCGTCAACGTACGATTGAACCCGATGTACAACCCGGCGCCTTTGTCGGCCTGCAGGATGTGCCACATTTCGGTCTTCCCGTAAGCATTGTGCCGTATGCGCGCCGTTTCGTCGTCCGGATGCACCTGTACCGACAAGGTTTCCGCAGCATCTATCAACTTTACCAAAACAGGAAATTCGATGCCGAAACGTTCGTAATTTTTCTCGCCCACCAATTCGCCCATATACACTTCCGTCAACTCTTCAATCGTATTCCCTTTGAGGAAACCATTCGTTACGACCGACAGGTTGCGTTGCACGGCGGACAATTCCCAGCTTTCGCCGATTTTTTCGTTAGCCGGGAAAGGCTTGTTGAAGAGTGTTCTTAATTTGCTGCCGCCCCATACGGTTGCTTTTGCTTGCGGCTTAAATTTTAGTGGATACAATGGCGTCATAAAAATAATTTTTGCAAAAGTAAGAAAAAATAATTTGCTGTTTAAAAATGTAGCTTTACATTTTCCCTCCTCATAATTCATAATTAAAAAGCTCCCTTAGTAGCAAAAATACGCCGCATAAACATCCCCCTTATTCCCTTATTTAACTTAATAAGGGAATAAGGGGGATTGCTGCGTTACATCCATTGGCTACTAAGGGTGTCTCTTTTACCGTTCGGCGTTGGGGGGGGGGAGGGAGGACGGTCGTCATTGCGGGGGCGCAGCAACGGGCGCCGGCCGGAAAGAGTTATGTACTGATGGGATGATGGGATGCGACACCCACACAGCAGGCTGTGCGACGACCACACTCGGGGCTGTGCGACGACCACACTCGGGGCTGTGTGACGACCACACTCGAGGCTGTGTGACGACCACACTCGAGGCTGTGCGACGACCACACTCGGGGCTGTGCGACGACCACACAGCAGGCCGGCGGCAGCCGGTATCGCCACGGATTTCAAATGTGCGTATTTTTAACTACTTTTGTAAAGAAGTAAACAGTAAACAGGATGAAAACTGACAGGAAAATTCGTGTGCGTTTTGCGCCAAGCCCCACGGGGCCGCTGCACATAGGAGGCGTGCGTACGGCATTGTTCAATTACCTTTTTGCCCGCCGGCACGGCGGCGATTTTATTTTGCGTATTGAAGATACCGACGCAGGCCGCTTTGTTCCCGGCGCCGAAGCGTATATTGTTGAATCGTTGAAATGGTGCGGTATTTCGCCCACCGAAGGGCTGTCGCCCGAGGGCCACATCGCCGACACCGCCGATGCGCAAAATCCGCACGCGCCCTACCGCCAGTCGCAACGGAAATCGCTGTACCGGCAATATGCGGAACAGTTAGTGGCAAACGGTTATGCTTACTACGCTTTCGACACGGAAGAGACATTAGGCCAATTGCGCAAAACCGCCGAAGCCGGCGGGCAGCAGTTTATTTACAATTACAGCGTGCGCGGCCAGCTGCAAACATCGCTGAACATGCCTGCCGATAGGGTACGGCAACGTTTGCAGTCGGACGACCATTGGGTGATTCGTTTCAAAATGCCTGAAAACCGCGACGTCCGGATGCACGATTTAATTCGCGGCGCAGTAACAGTGAATACCCGGACTCTTGACGATAAAGTACTGTGGAAACGGATAGACGAATTGCCGACCTATCATTTGGCCAACGTCGTAGATGACCGCTTGATGGACATCTCGCATGTTATCCGCGGCGAAGAGTGGCTGCCTTCCTTGCCGCTGCATTACTTGCTTTACGAAGCTTTCGGCTGGAGCGATTCGCAACCGGCATTTGCCCACTTGCCGCTACTGCTCAAGCCCGACGGCAAAGGGAAGTTGAGTAAGCGCGACGGCGACCGTCTGGGATTTCCGGTGTTCCCCCTGCGTTGGGTAGCGCCCGGCGGCGAAGTGTCGCGCGGTTACCGGGAAGACGGGTATTTCCCTCAGGCGTTTGTGAACATGCTGGCCCTGCTGGGCTGGAATCCCGGTACGGAACAGGAAATTTTCACTATGGACGAACTGACGGCATGTTTCCGGCTGGAACGCGTGATTAAATCCGGCGCACGGTTCAACCCCGAAAAAGCAAAATGGTTTAACCAGCAATATTTGAAAGCCATGCCGGACGAGGCACTGGCGCAACTGTTCCAGCCGGTTTTAAAGGCAAAAAACATCACGGCAAGCGATGCGTATGTGGCTGCCGTATGCGGCCTGGTGAAAGAACGCGCGGTTTTTGTGGAAGATTTTTGGGAATTATCTTCCTACTTTTTCACAGCGCCCGCAAATTTCGATGAAAAAGTTGTCCGGAAATATTGGAAACCGGAAACGGCGGACAGTATTCGCCAAATAGCCGACTTAATCAGCCATACGGTTCCTTTTACCAAAGAAAAATTAGAAACGGCGGCGCATGAATGGATTTTATCCCATAATTTGGGAATGGGGGCTGTAATGAATGCCTTGCGGTTATGTATTGTCGGCACATCTAAAGGGCCCGGGCTGTTTGATATTATTGCCCTGCTGGGGAACGAAAAATTCCATGAAAGGACAGGCTACGCTTTAGATTTGTTAAAATCTGTTAAGTAGAATGCGATTTTTTTTCTATTTTTAAAAATTTTATATACCTTTGTATGACGTTATGTACTCTTTATTAAAATTATTGATATGAAAAAAGCCGCTTTGTTTTTGTTACTTTTTGTGTGTGCTTGTGCAACCCTTACAGCCCAAGACCGTAATGTAACTTTTACACCTGAAAATTTTGCCGGGAAAGAAGAGTTATTGGCTGAAGCCAGGGTTTTGCTTCGAGAAGCTGATAATTCGTTAAAGCGAGGAGAAAAAATGCTGAAAAATCGTGTCAGCGATGTCCGGTATAATGCCATTGCCCTTGACCACATACGCAACGCTTTGAATTCTTTATTGAAAGTAAACGAATACAATCCCAACAATGCGCGGTTAAACTACGCTATCGGGAAATGTTACTATTACCTCCATTCGGTAGCGGATGCTATTCCCTATTTACAGAAAGCCAAGCAGCTTAGCGAAAAAAAGATTAGTAACATTGACTACTTCCTCGGGCAAGCTTATCACGTTAAAGGCGATTTTGATGCAGCCATCAGTGCTTACGAAGTAGCCATAAGCAATACGAAAGACCTGGATGATATAGACAAATTGCAGTTGTTAATCAATCAAGCCAGGTACGCTAAAAATATGCTCAGCGCACCGTTGGATATATTGGTAGAAAACATGGGAGAGGCGGTGAATACACCGCTTCCGGAATACCTGCCGGTTGTTGCGGAGAAAGATAAGGCCATCATATTTCAACGTTACGATAATGGCGGTAACGATTTACATGTAACATTTAACCGGGATAAGAATTGGACGCAAGCTGTTCCTACCGGACAAAAATTCAATTTGGCTGTGAAAGAATTTTTCAAACCGATAACGCTGGTGGATGCGAGCCGTAATCCGTTAGTGTCACGTTTATTTTATGTAGATTATCCGTTTGGCGACAAAAATTATTTATATGAAACAGTAGTGAGCATTTCCTCCAACGGTACAAGCGGCTATATGACCAGCAGCCGTAATGTGTACGATGCTACCGGTAACGGCTCTGCTATTTTTGAAACCACGCGCAATCCGAGGGGCGAATGGGTAGTACGCCCGAGAACACTGGGATTGAAGCCTCATTTAGCGTTGGATGAATTCGGCGTGGTGCTGCATCCTAACGACAAAATTCTTTATTTCAGTTCCAGGGGTTACCAGACTATCGGCGGTTTTGACATATACAAATCGGTGTTTGACGGATTGCGGTGGAGCAAGCCTGAAAATATGGGCTATCCTGTGAACTCAACCGGCGACGATATTGTGTACGGCATTTCCGAAGATGGAAACAAATTGTATATTTCCTCTAACCGCAGCGGCGGCTATGGCGATCATGACTTGTATGCCGTTACCCTTATGCCGGGCTTTGTTCCGCCGGCAACCGTTTCGCCAGCGATTACTGCTGACGGTAAACAGCAACCGGCAGAACCATCCGTGCCCGAACCCAAAGTACAGTATCCGGCAGCCCTTCGTGGTTTTGTTACGGATGAAGTTACGTACAAACCGATAAAAGACGTATCGGTTATCATAAAAGATGTGAAGACAAACGAAGAAGAAGCTATTACTACGGACGAAACCGGTATGTTCCAAACAACGCTTACGGCCGGCGTAACGTATGAACTGCAGGTGAGCCAGTCGGGCTATACTTCCTATACCGAACAGATACCTATTGCAGACGGTCGCGGCCAAAGAGTATCCAAATATATTAAACTGTCGCCGACGGACGCCGCCACGACAGCAGCTACAACTGTTACCGAAAAACCCAGCCCGGAAGAACCCACCGCGCCGGCAGCGCCAGTTACTACTACTGTAAGCGGACGGCTGGTGGATGTAAATGCTAACAATAAACCGGTAGCTAATGCTATCGTTGCCGTAGCTGATAAAGCTACAAATAAAACACAACAAGTGAAAACAGATGCGGACGGCTATTTCAAAGCTATTATTCCTGCGAATACGCCTTATACGGTTTCTGTCCTTGATTCTAAATATGCACCGTACACGGCAGAAGTTGGCGTAAACGAAAAATTACCGCCCGTGATTGCGTTGAAAGCAGCCGCAGTTGCGATAGAAGGCCGCATTGTAGATGCAAACAATAAACCGTTAGCGAATATCCCGGTAGTGGTTACCGATGCGGTTACCAAGCAAGCCCAGAAAGTAACAACGGATGCGCAGGGTAAATTCAAAACAACCATTCCGGCGGGCAATGCTTATACCGTTTCGGTAACCGATGAAAAACATGAACCCTACACGGCAAAAGTTGGCGTGAACGAAAAATTACCGCCCGTGATTGCGTTGAAAGCAGCCGCAGTTGCAATAGAAGGCCGCATTGTAGATGCAAACAATAAACCGTTAGCGAATATCCCGGTAGTGGTTACCGACGCGGTTACCAAACAAGCCCAGAAAGTAACGACGGATGCGCAGGGTAAATTCAAAACAACCATTCCGGCGGGCAATGCTTATACCGTTTCGGTAACCGATGAAAAACATGAACCCTACACGGCGAAAGTTGGCGTGAACGAAAAATTACCGCCCGTGATTGCGTTGAAAGCAGCCGCGGTTGCAATAGAAGGACGCATTGTAGATGCAAACAATAAACCGTTAGCGAATATCCCGGTAGTGGTTACCGACGCGGTTACCAAACAAGCCCAGAAAGTAACGACGGATGCGCAGGGTAAATTCA
>JAISLK010000016.1 GCA_031290935.1 Prevotellaceae bacterium
ATTGCCCGCGGGTATCAGAAGAAACTCTACTTGGGCAACCTCGACGCCCGCCGCGACTGGGGCTATGCGAAGGATTATGTGGAGTGCATGTGGCTCATCCTGCAACACGATACGCCGGAAGACTTCGTCATTGCCACCGGCGAAATGCACACCGTCCGCGAGTTCTGCACGCTGGCCTTCCGGGAAATGGGCATTGAGTTGGAATGGAAGGGTAAAGGCGTGGACGAAAAAGGCATTGACACGAGAACCGGCGCTACGCTGGTGGAGGTTGACCCGGCCTATTTCCGCCCGACGGAGGTAGAGCAACTGCAGGGCAATCCGGCAAAGGCAAAGAACCTGCTGGGATGGAACCCTACCCAAACGCCGTTTACGGAATTAGTCCGGAAAATGGCGCGGTTCGATTATGAATATGTAGAAAAAATACACAGAAAATGAATACGCTTCACAAAATTTACGTCGCCGGGCATAACGGCATGGTAGGCTCGGCCATTGTACGCAACCTGCAGGAAAAGGGCTTTACGAACATCGTAACGCGCAGTTCCACCGAACTGGATTTACGCTGCCAAACGGCGGTAAACAACTTTTTCACTAAAGAAAAACCCGACTTTGTCTTCCTTGCGGCGGCGAAGGTTGGCGGGATTTTGGCCAACAATACTTACCCCGCGCAATTCATCTACGACAACCTGATGATAGAGGCCAATATCATTCATGCCGCGCACCTGCACCATGTGAAAAAGCTGCTGTTTCTCGGCAGTTCGTGCATTTACCCGAAGCTCGCGCCGCAACCGATAAAGGAAGAACACCTTCTCACCGGCCTGCTGGAGCCGACCAACGAGGCCTATGCTATTGCCAAAATCGCCGGCATTGAACTGTGCAAGTTCTACCGCCGCGAGTATGGCAGCAACTTCATCTCGGCAATGCCTACCAACCTTTACGGGATAAACGACAACTTCGATTTAAACACGTCGCATGTGCTGCCGGCGCTGATTCGCAAGTTTCATGAAGCCAAACAGCAATCTGCCGCAAGCGTTGTCCTGTGGGGCAGCGGCAAGCCCAAACGCGAGTTCCTTTATGTGGATGACCTTGCCGACGCCTGCGTGTTCCTGATGCAGTATTACAACGACGAAAGCCACATTAACATCGGCACAAGCGAAGATTTGGAAATCGGCGAACTGGCGCTTCTGATAAAGCGTATCACCGGCTACGGTGGCGCTATCGAACACGACCTCTCCAAGCCCGACGGCACGCCGCGCAAACTGCTTGACGTAACCCACCTCCGCCAACTCGGCTGGAAACACCAAACTCCCCTCGAAACCGGTATCCGGAAAGTGTACGAATGGTACGCCGCCCGCTAACGATGACTATTACGAGATAATTTCGCCGTTAGTCAATGCTGCAATTTCCAGAAAATGGCTAAACACGGCAAAATTTCTTAATTGGGCATTCCGCCGCAATTTCATCTTTAAAGCCAAAAATTGGCTAACGCTTGCCGATTTACGACTTATCACATCACCACATTATCACATTAAATTTTCGTACCTTTGGAAAAAACCAATTTACGGCTTACTGTTTTGCGCCATGACGATACTTATTAAAAATGTACAACTCGGACAGGAATTGACGGATATTTTTATTGACGGACGGTTTATTAAAACAACCGGCGCGGGATTGCGCGACAATGCCGACAGGGTGATTGACGGCACGGGCAAAGCCGTGATGCCAGGATTTATCAATACGCATACCCATGCGGCGATGACGCTTTTCCGCGGTTTTGGCGACGATATGCCGCTGGAACAATGGCTGCATGAAAAAATCTGGCCATACGAAAAAAAACTTACCGAAGAAGACGTTTATCACGGTACCCGGCTCGCGTGCCTCGAAATGATTAAAACCGGCACCACCTGCTTTAACGATATGTACATGAAATACCCTCCCGTGCTGCGGGCGGTAGAGGAGATGGGGCTGCGAGCTACATTGGGAGCGACGATTTTCGACTATTTCCAACCCGAAGTTGCCGCGCAATACCGGCGCGAGGTGGAAAAAAACTTCGCTATCCCGCGTAGTGGACAGATTTCATTCGCCCTGGCGCCGCATGCGATTTATACTGTGTCGGGCGATACGCTGCAATGGGTGCGCGATTTTGCCGAAGCAAACGGGCTGCTTATCCACCTGCACCTGGCAGAAACGCAAACGGAATACCGGAATGCGGTAAAAGATTTCGGGCTAAGCCCCGTGCGCTACCTGCATAAACTGAAACTGCTTTCGCCGCGCCTGATACTCGCCCATTGCCTGTATGTGGACGACGAAGAAATCCAGCTCCTCGCCGGGCATGGCGTGAAAGTGGTACATAATCCCAATTCCAACCTGAAAATGGGGTCGGGGCATGCGTTCAAATATTGCGAGATGAAAGCGGCCGGTATTACTGTCGGCATTGGAACCGACGGCTGCGGGTCGTCTAATAATTTAGACCTGCTGGAAGCGGCCAAGACCGCCGCGTTGCTGCAAAAAGGCTGGCGACGCGACCCGACGGTTATGCGTGCCGACGAAGCGCTGGAATGTATTACTCAAAACGGCGCCGGGATATTGCAGGTGAATGCCGGGAAAATCGCTTCGGGCGCTTTGGCCGATCTTTGCCTGATTGATTTGCAGTCGCCGGCTTTTACGCCGAATTTTCATTTTGCGTCCAACCTCCTGTATGCCGCTTCGCACGGCAGTTGCGTGGACACCGTCGTGTGCGACGGACGTATCCTGATGGAAAACCGCCGGGTTCCCGGTGAGAAAGGGATACTGGAAAATACCGCCTGTACGGTGCGTAAACGTTTCCCCAATTCATTTTAAAGCCATCCTGCAACTGTTTTTAATTCCTGCTTCTTAATTTCCCCGGGAGGAACGGATAGGCAAGGTAAAAGAAAATAAGCCCAACCGGCGCGATGAGGTATAAAACGACGAAAAGATAATATTTAAACAGTTTTAATAAAAAATTCCGCCGGGCAGCATTGTTTTTGCTTTTCCGGAGGATAAATTTAGCCCAGAGGCCGAATATTCGGTAACCGGTTTTTTCCATAAATACAATGGACGGTTTGCAGCGCGCGGCTCCTGCGGCACGGAGTTGTTCCTGTAAGTCGCTCCATTGTCCCGAACGTAATGCGCCGCCGATAATTTTCCCGAACAGGGCGGCATGCGCGAGGTCGCCAGCCGAAATGCCGGCGGCGGGAAGCAGCCCGGTTCGCTCTTTTTTCCCATAAAAGAGCCACCGGATAATGGTCATTACACTGATTAAATTGGGATGGCGGTCTTGTAATACAATATTTCCTGCCGGTTTTCCGGCGGCGTTCCGGAGGTAGCTGCATATTTTTTCATGCGCCATGACCCACATGTTGCGGCAACCGGTCAGGGTAATGCAGTTTTTCCCGTTTAAGTATTGTTGTATCGCAGGGTTTTGAAAGAATGCATGAAAAGGCGTAGAAGGCGATAAAAACCATACCTGGTAAGCGATAATCACCAGCCCGGCGCCGGCGGCATCGTTTAAATCTACCGGTTTTACAGGGCAGGGAATGGCTTCGCGCGATTCCGGAAAAACGTTGAAAAAACTTTTCCCGTTGCAGGGGTAGGGCAACGGCTGTTCGGGAATGATTTCTTTGTAAATTACCGTATGCCCGGCTTCCACCAAAGGCCTGCAAACCGACTGCGCTATCTGCAATGTCTGCCCGGTTTGTGTGTAATAAAAAACAACTATTTTTGCCATGCTGTCATTACTTGCCGGGGGGATTATGAATTTTTTCCAGTACTATTTGCAAATGGATGCCGCTGTGCTTTATGGTTATCGTCTCCGGGAAACGGTTATGGTAGTCAGTAAAATCGTAGTATCCGGTATGGGCGCCCTGTGAGGTTTCCGTTTTCAGGAGCGTTTTTTGTGTATTATTTTTCAGGTAATACCTGCCGTTAATCCGGTTTATTTCGAGGGAGGCGTCGCGGGGCGAGTAATAGACGGCGGCTTTATTGTTACGGGGTTTCATGTCCAGGAAGAACAGGGTGCGGAAATCTTTTTCGAGCAATTTTAATATTTTCCGGTGGCGCAGTTCTTCCATACAGGAATGTATGAGGAAGGTATCGCGGCGGAATTCAAAATCAAAAACGCCCATCCCGAAATGGGTATTGAAAACTATCCGGAAATATCCTTCGCCGGCCTGCTTGGCCAGCAGCAGCCCGCTGAAATGATGCTGCCGGAAATCAATTTTCATGGCAAACAAATGCGTTTGCTGCGGCGCCCAGAAGGGATACAGGTCTTGCGCCGCCACTGTTGTTTCGCCCGCCTTGCGGAATCCTTTGGTAATTGCCGGCGCGCAGGCGCTTAGCCCCAAAAGGGCGATGCTGATTTTAATCAATACGAAATATTTCATCGGGCAGCAGCGTATTTTTCTTTTTATTGGTAAAAACATATTCTGTATAATCCATCGTTGGTTCCGTCATTCGCAGCCGGTCCACCGAAAAATCCTGTTTGTTCAGGAATATGTCGATTTCTTTTAAATAGGATTTCATCCTGTCCAGCGGTAGTATCCTGATGCGGTATTGCCTGTCGTTTTCCATATATTCCAGACGGTAATCCGCCGAAAGCAGCGACAGGTTACCGGCCATACATGCCGAAAGCAGCGTGCTTGTTTGCGACATCATTTTGTTTGTACGCAATTCGTATATGTTTTTTTTCCCGTCGGAAACTATTTTTATCCGCTGCCCGTTCAGCGCTATTAAATAATGTACCGGGCTGGTATAATCCAACACCATTTTACCGGTTTTTTTGTAGTAAAATTTTCCACCGGATATAATGTTTTCGGACAGCATTTCCATGTACTTGGCCTGTACAAAATCGCTTTCGAGCGCCTCCACTTCGTTCGATGCCTTTGCCAGGGCGGCGGTTAATGGCGCGGTATCGGCTACCGGCGTAAAATCCGTTTGCGCAACGGCAGCCCCTGCGCATAACAGCATGCAGAAAAAAGAAACTGTAAATTTCATGTTGCCTCTCCCGGGTATTTATCGGCGCGGACAAAGCGGTAACCCTGTTGCCGCGCATAATTAATAATGTCTTTTAATAGCTCCGGCATGTCCGGCGTTGTATCATGCAATAAAATAATATTCCCGGGTCGCAGTTTTTTATTTATCCGTTTTACCGCGTTCCGGTAATTTTTTGCCGTAGTGTCGAACGAACGCACATTCCATCCCATCGCATGGTAGCCCAACTGTGCGGCCGCTTTCGCTACCGCAGGGTTGGTAACGCCGAACGGCGGGCGGAAGAGCGGGCGGCTATCCATAAAATGCCGTATCCGCTCTTCGCATTCTTGCATGTCCTTTTTCATCTTCGCAAGCGGCCAGAGGGGGAACAGGACGGAATGACTGTACGTGTGGTTACCGAGCTGGTGCCCTTCCTCCACCATGCGCCGGAGCAGGCGCTCCTGCCCTTCCGTTTTATGCCCGATACAGAAAAACACGGCGGGAACGCCGTAGTGCGACAGAGTATCCAATACTTTCGGCGTAGTAACGCTGTCGGGCCCGTCGTCGAAAGTCAGCGCAAGCGTCTTTTCCGCTGTTTTAAGCCGGCACACGGCTTTCAGGTACACGCCGGAGCGGATAGCCGCAGAGGCATAAACCAGGAAAAGTAAAATTCCGCAAAGGATACCGGTGATAACAGACCAATACATAATTACTGCTCTCTTTCCACTAACAGGAAAGAATGGTTCTTCGTTTTATAATGATTGTAAATGACAATCCGGTTGATTTGCTCCGGCGGCGCGTCCAACAGCCAGCGCGGCGCCTGCTGTTGCGCTATCAGCCGCCCGGCCAGCCACAGCGCCAGCGACGATACGGTCGGGTAATCGCCGAAAAACGGCTTGTACCTCGCCACCGGTACGGTTTTGAAAACCCCCTCCACCATCCGGCAGTAAGGACAGCCGCTGTCTTTCCCGGCGCTTCCCGAAAGCAGCATGTCCACGTCTTCAGGACGCAGGCGGTGTTTTTGGAGAAACAGCGCCAGCTTTTCTCTCAACGGCTGCAGTTCGCCGCCGAAGACGCACAGCACATCCCGCAGACGCACTCTCCCGCCGGCGCCGGGCTGCGCGGAAAGCACAAAGCACTGCACGCCTTCGCCGCACACAGCGCCCTGCCGCCAAAAGCCCATCCGCTCCATAATTTTAAACGAAGCGCCGGTATGTTCATCATAACTTTCCACCAGCGCCTGCACCGCCTCGCCCTCCCGTATTCTCATCATGGCGTCCAGTAGGGCGTTTTCAAAAGAAAATCCACGATGCACATAAGTGGTATTATAATTCGTATTTTTCAACACAATGGCCGTCTGCGCACCAACCGTATTAAAAGTGGATTGGGTAAACGGCGTAGGATTGAGCAGGCATTCGCCATTCTCCAGAACGTTTCTCAAAAACTTTTCCGTATCACTCAGACAGCCCCAGCCGGTAGCCGTAATAATAGCATCCGGCTGCCGGCCGGTTTGCGACAGACATTGCACCGCCGCCGCCACGCCCATTTTCATCACCCGACTCATCCGCCGCCGGACATTTGCATCGGCAATATACATTTTATAATCCGGCTCCCGGGCTGCACAACGCCTCCCCTCCGGCCGGGCAGCCGCCGCCGGCAGCAGGGTATCCCGCAACTCCGTTACGGGATTGATGGAAGCAGAAGCAAGAATATACACACTCATACCTTTGAAAACAGTAAAGAAGAATCATTGCCGCCAAAACCAAAGGAATTGGACAGCACCGTATTTATTTCCACACCCTGCCGGAAGCCGGTAACCGGAGGCAACCCGTGCTCCGCCACAGGCCGCGTATAATTCAGATTGGGATACAGCAAACCGTACTTAATCGCCAGCGCAGACAACACCGCCTCAATACCCCCGGCCGCACCCAGCGTATGCCCCGTAAAAGCCTTGGTAGAACTCAAAAAAGGTACCCTTTTAGCAAAAAGCCGCTTCACCGCGTTCCCCTCCGCAAGATCATTATTACGCGTTCCCGTACCGTGAAAATTAATATAATCCACCGCCTCCGCAACCATGCCGGCGGATGCCAGCGCCTGCCGCATCGCCTCATACGGACCGTGCCCCTCCGGCGACGAAGCCGTCTGATGAAAAGCCTCGCACACGTTGGCATACCCCGCCAGCCGGCAATAAGCCCCCGGACTGTCCGCCGATTTCCGCTCCAGCACCACATAACCGGCGCCCTCGCCAAGATTCAGCCCCGCACGACTTTCATCAAGCGGGCGGCAAGGAGCGTCGTCCAGAATCTTTAACGACGCAAAACCGTTAAGCGTAAATTTACACAGCGCATCCACCCCGCCGGCCACCACACAATCCACCACATTATGCCTGATCAACCGGGCGCCCAGAATAATCGCATTCGCCCCCGACGAACAGGCCGTACTAACAGTAGCCATATAACCGGTTGCCCCGATACGGACAGCCATCTCCTCCGTACTGTCGGCACAGTCATGCACAGCCACATCCCGCAGCCGCCCCCCGCCCGGATGAAGCAAAAAAGACCCGTAAAAACCCTCACTCCTGTCCATCCCCCCGACAGTAGTACCGGACACAAACCCCACCCGCAGCCCCTTCCGCAAAGGCAGCCGCGCATCATCAACCGCCTCCACAGCGGCCAGCAGCCCCAGCAACGCCGTACGCGAAAAAGTCTTCCCCTCCGGCAGCCCCAGCCGCTGCTTCAACACCCTGTTACCCGCCTTCACCTCCGCCACAGGAAAAACATCCCGGTACACCGAATCAAAAAGCGTCAACCCTCCCAGCCCCGCCCTTCTCCCGGCCATGGCCGCCAAAGTCTCCGCCGCGCCGAAGCCAATGCCCGACACTATCCCCACTCCTGATACAATTATTTCCATACTTCCCCGCAAAGATACGAAAAAGATGTGATGATGTGGTGATGTGGTGATGTGATGATGGAGCTGGCGCCAGCCCTTCATCAATGTTCATCTACCTTCATCAATGTTCATCCACCCCCATCAATGTTCATCCACCTCCACCCCACCATCACCCATAATTAACGGCGGGAAGACCAATAAACCACCAAAAAGAGATTAAAAACCGAGCAAAGGAGATTAAAAACCATGCAAAGGAGATTAAAAACAAAACAGCATGAACCCCATTTTTCACCCCGCTTCAAACAAAAAATTCGGCAATCCAAAAAAAATTACTATTTTTGCGCTCCAATAAAAAATTAAAACACATATACCAATGGCAGTTTTAGAAAAAATCAGAGTACGCATGGGCGTGTTTATTTCGGTAATCATCGGCCTGGCATTGATATCGTTCATTGTGGACGCAGATACGTTGAGCTCCATTATCTCCGTATTCTCCTCACAAAACGACGTCGGAAAAATTAACGGCAAAACCGTCTCCTACCAGGACTTTGCCAAACGGCAGGAATACTATGCCCAAATAAACACCCTGTTTACGGGCGGCGGCTCCGTAGACGAAGAATTACAGGAACAAATAAACGACCAGGTATGGCAGGACTTCTTCCGGGAAGAAGTCCTCAACCCGCAATACGAAAAAAGCGGCATCGAAATATCAGCCAAAGAACTGGTAGACCTGACCCAGGGACGCTACATTTCACCGGTATTACAACGCGACCCCGTATTCTGGGGCGAAGAAGGCGCGTTCAGCCGGGCAAATGTCCTCAACTTCATCGGAAGCATCAACAGCGACCCCACCGGCATGCGCGCCCTCTACTGGAAATACTGCGAAGACCGCATGCGCAACGCCCAGCTGCTGGAAAAATACATGTCCTTACTGACACAAAGCCATTACAGCAACTCACTGGAATTAAAACGCAAAGTAGCCGACCGGAATACAACCATCGACATCAGCTACGTAACGCAAACCATAAACGCCGCCGGCGACTCTTCCATCAAAATCAACGACACGGAAATACGGAAATACTATAAAAAACACATAAAACAGTTTGCCCAGCCCGCCAACGAACGCGACATCGAACTCGTCGCCTTTCAGGTAGAACCCTCCGACGAAGACATCCGCCGGACGGAAGAAACAATGACAAAAATCCATGACGAATTCATTACCGTGAAAACAGGCGACTTGGGCGGCTTCGTATCACGCAACTCCGATGTCCCCTTCTCCGGCAAGTACTATAAAAAGAACGCACTCCCGGCGACGCTGGACAGCTTTGCCTTTCACGCCACCGCGAAAGACATCCTTCCGGTTTACCGCGAAAACAACACCTTCTATACAGCACGCATCATCCTTTCCCGCATGATGCCCGATTCGGTAAAAGCCCGGCACATCCTCATCCAGGAAACCACTAAAGAAGCCAGCAGCCGGCTAGCCGACAGTTTAATAAACGTATTAAACCGCGGCGCAAACTTCGGCTACATTGCACAACAATACTCCGCCGACCAGACAGCCAACCGTAACGAAGGCGACTTGGGATGGTTCACACAAGGCGTAATGATAAAAGCATTCAACGACACCTGCTTTGTAATCCCCAAAAATAAACCGGTGAAAATAGAAACCAATTTAGGCATACACATCGTCGAAGTAACCGACCGCAGCCCCGAAGAACCCATGGTCCAACTGGCGATGATAGAAAAAACCGCACACCCCGGAAAAATAACCTACCAGACGATTTTTTCCGAAGCAAATGCCCTCGCCTCCGAAAGCCATGGACACGAACAATTCAGAGAAGCTGCCGCCGGGAAAAACCTAACAGTAGTACCGGCCTATTCATTAAATGAAGGACAAAAAAATCTGGCGGCGCTGCCCAACGTCAACGTACGCGACCTCGTACAGTGGACGTATGACGCAGAAATAGGCGATGTATCGCCGGTATTGACCGTAGGCAATTATTTTGTAGTAGCGTCGCTAACAGCGGTACGGAACCAGGGAACGCTGCCCTTTGAACAGGTCCGGCCGGATATAGAAAATATCCTGCAGAAAGAACAAAAAATCGAACGGCTGGCGCAACAAATGAAAGAAGCGGCTGCCGGCGCAACAACCATTGACGAGGTAGCGGAAAAAACCCATCTTACAGTCAATACCGCCACCGATATTTCTTTTGCCGGCAGCAGTTTTATCAGCGGCGCCGGACTGGAACCGAAACTGCAAGGCAGCGTAGCCGGCGCACCGGAAAATACGCTAACCGGGCCGGTGAAAGGATCATTGGGCGCTTACATATTTACGGTTACCCGCCGTTATATCGGCGCGGCATATACGGTAGAAGAAGAAAAATCACGCGAACAATATATGGAACAATACGACCAGACGACCTTGATGCAGCGGTATCAAGAATTTTATGATGTATTGGAAAAATCGGCGAACGTGCAAGACTGGCGCGGACGCTTCTTTTAGAAGCAAAAAGCACGCTGTACAAAGCCAGCCTGATTCCTCATTCTTATTTTAGTACCTGTTCCGGCTAAGGATTTGCAGGAGTATTTCCTTAAATGCCTGGTCGGCCTGGTAATAACGCGCTATCTTTTGGGAAGGCAGAATAAGAGAAAACTTTTTATAGTAATCCTTTTGCAAAGTGGCGTCCTGTTCTATACACAATATATAAGTATCTAATAAAGCTTTTAATTCCCCATCGGAAATAGATTCCAAGGTCTGCGGCGAAGAAAGCTGGTATAGTAATTTATTTTTCCGGTCAATGATACTTTCCCTTTTTTTGAAGTATTCGTTATACAACGGCCAGAACTGTGCGGCTTCTGTCGGCGTGAGGCCTACTGTATTGGTGAAAAACGCTACTTTATAACTTTGGAGTTGCTGCATCCTCGTTTCATACGAATTGCCTTCCAGCCGGAACTCCAACCCGAAACTGGAACCAATGACATTGCCTTGCTGGTCGCGGATAATAGAACGGGTCGTATCTATGCGGTACGACTGTGCCAATAACGGATTAGCTGCCGAAAAACCGGAAACTAAACAAAGAAGTGTGATATATTTTTTTGTCATAGTATTCGCCTTTTTAGTAAGTAGCAGCAATGTCGTTTAAACTTACATCGGCGTCGGCAAGGTAGCGGATAATGGCGTCATTGTCCATGGCGGCTACTGCCGGATGCAACCGGGTGATTGCATGTTCCGAATCATTGGCTACGGCGTGAATCAATACCGGCTCGTCAATAATTTGGGACAGGTAACTCGGAAAAGAACCGGCATAATTTTTTTCCGTAGCAGTGGCAGCAGGGCGAAGGAAAGAGAAAACACCATACCCGAGGGCTATTAACAGCGCAAAACTGGCGGCAAAAGCTAATTGGGCGCGTAACGGCTGCCAACGTAATACCGATGACGACCGTTTGGCATTGGCAACGGCTTCTACAATGTGCGCCTGTAATGTATCGAAATAACCTTTGGGAGCGGCAAATACATTTTGTTTTAATGCGCTGTTGAGTACAACGCTTTTGCGTATGGAGAACGTCCCGAAATAATTTTCAGGTACAACAAAGGGGTTGTGTTGTAATTCGCCGTTGAGTGTAACCCTGTGTTCCATAACTGTCGAATTTGACTACTTTTTTTAGTAAAGGTTTAATATTTATTCTTCCATAAATTTTTCAATTTTTTGTACGGCATGGTGATAAGACGCTTTCAGTGCACCCACCGAAGTGTCCAAAATGGCTGACATGTCTTCGTATTTCATTTCGTCAAAATAGCGCATATTAAAAACCACCCGCTGTTTTTCGGGTAACTTTAAAATCGCTTTCTGCAATTTCTTCTGGATGGCGTCCCCGTTGAAGTGCGGGTCGCCCTCGATAGAATTACTCAGTTGCCGCTCCACATCTACCAGGGGCAAGAAAAATTTAGTGCGTTTCTTCTTTAAAAAGGTCAGCGATTCATTGGTGGCAATCCGGTACAGCCACGTAAACAATTGCGACTCGCCGCGAAATTCCGGCAAAGCGTGCCATGCTTTAATAAAAGTATTCTGCAATACATCGTCGGTGTCATCATGTGAAATAATCATTTTGCGGATATGCCAATAGAGCCGTTCCCGATATTTGTTAACAATGAGATTAAACGCATAATCGGGGTTATCGCTTTCAAGGAATAATTGTATCAGTTCTTTATCTGTCACGGTTTAATTACGATTTTAAGCACGGCTGTTTCATTACCCCCGCAACGGCTGTCAATGCGGGAGGAACGAATATCATGCCTGTTTTCTTTTTATTACTTTCTCTGCGGCTGCTACAATGTGTACACTGTCCAAATCATATGCTTTCAGCATTTCTGCCGGTTTCCCGCTCTGCCCGAACCGGTCGTCAACGGCGATATATTCTATGGGCGCAGGCAGGCGGCGCGCCAGCAACTGGGCGATGCTGTCGCCCAGGCCGCCGTTACACAGGTGCTCTTCTGCCGTAACAACGGCGCGGGTTTTCGCTACCGACTGCAGCGCCGTCGCTTCGTCCAGCGGTTTTATCGTATGAATATTTATCAGCTCCGCCGAAATGCCTTTTTCCTGTAACTGTTGCGTAGCTACCAGCGCTTCCCAGACCAAATGGCCGGTTGCGAAAATCGTTACGTCCGTACCTTTGCGCATGGTAATGGCTTTGCCTATTTCCAGCGGCTGGTTTTCGGGCGTAAAATTCGGCACCGGCGGGCGGCCGAAACGCAAATATACCGGCCCTTTATAGGCGGCGGCAGCCAGCGTGGCGGCTTTGGTTTGATTGTAATCGCACGGATTGATAACAACCAGGTGCGGCAACATTTTCATCAACCCGAGGTCTTCCATAATCTGGTGCGTAGCGCCGTCTTCGCCCAGGGTAATGCCGGCATGCGAAGCGGCGATTTTCACATTCGTATTCGAATACGCCACCGACTGCCGGATTTGGTCGTACACCCGCCCGGAAGCAAAAGCCGCAAAGGTCCCGGCAAACGGGATTTTCCCGCTTAACGCCAGCCCGGCGGCCGTGTTAATCATATTGGCTTCAGCGATGCCGCATTGAATAAAACGTTCGGGGAAAGCCGCCGCAAAGACATCCATCTTGACCGATTCTTTCAAATCGGCGCAAAGCGCTACAATGTCCTGATTTTGCTTTCCCGCTTCCAGCAGCCCGGCGCCAAAACCTGCGCGAGTGTCTTTATTTCCGGTATTTGTGTAATTAGTATCCATGTGATATGCGTTATATTATGGACAAAGATACGAAAAAATATTGATGTGGTGATGTGATGATGTGATGATGTGGTGATGTGGTGATGTGGTGAAGGGCGCTGGCGCCAGCCCAATCCGTCAATCTCACAAAGACGTCCCTTTTGATTTGGCATTTTTTTACTACTTTTGCAAAATAAACCTTAGAACCTGGTATGGTAGAAAAGAACGAACTTATCGTAAAAATTAACGCGCTGCTGGCAGAGGAATTTGAGATAGAAGAGCGTTTAATTGCGCCGGAAAAATCACTTATGCAAACCCTCCACCTCGATAGCCTTGACCGGTTGGATTTGGTAGTGCTCATAGAAAAATATTTTGGCTATAAGTTTACCGGTAAAGATTTTGCGAATATCACCACCTTCCAGAGTTTTTACGACTGTTTGTACGATAGATTAAAAACAATAGCAGCAAAAACCCCGTAACTATGCGCTTGTGGCAAGGAAAATCAAGGGGCGGCGTTTTTGGGTACCGCTTTTTTATATTTTTGATTACGCATGCAGGTATCAGATTTGCCTATTTCTTTTTGCTGTTTGTGGTCATTCATTTTATTCCCTTCGCCCCGCTGGCCACGCGCTGGAACTGGTATTACTACCGGAAAATACAGCGTTACGGTATGCTGAAAACCATCGGTATGCTTTACTTGAATTATTACCGTTTCGGGCAGGTGCTTATTGATAAAATGGCGGTGCGTATGGGCAAGCAGAGCTGTTATCAATATGAATTTGAAAACTACGATGCATTCCTGAAACTGTTGAACGGCAACACCGGCGTGATTATGATAGGCGCACATGTGGGGAACTGGGAAATCGGCGGTTCGTTTTTCGGCGAATATGCAAAGAAAATAAATATCGTGATGCTGGACGCCGAAGTCCGGAAAATAAAGCAGGCGCTGGAGGAAAATCTCGGGCATTTCGAGTATAAAATTATTCCCTTGTCGGAACAGCATTTTGAGCATATCTATAAAATAAAGGAGGCGCTGGACAATAAGGAATACGTATGCTTCCAGGGCGACCGGAAGGTGTCGGATAAAATGTCCTGCACGTTTGATTTCCTGGGGAAGCCGGCTACTTTCCCCAAAGGGCCGTTTTATTTGGCGGTGAAGTTTAAGACGCCGGTTGTCTTTTATTTCTCCATGCGGGAAAAAGGCATGAAATACCGGTTCAAGTTTTTCATTGCCGGTGATGCGTTGCCCGGCCGGGCAGCCAGGCCCGAAGAAGCCCTCCTGCGGCAATACATCCGGACGCTGGAATCGGTGCTTCGGCAATATCCCGAACAGTGGTTCAACTATTACAAATTCTGGAATGAATAAAAAAATACTCCTCATATCGGCCAACCGGCACCGCGCCCCCTATCCGGTGTACCCGATAGGCGTATCCTATTTGTCCACCTACCTGAAAAAAGCGCTGGGCGGGTATGAAGTATTGACGTTTGATATGAACTTCGGCACGCTGGAGGAGTTGGGCGCATTGATTGATGCGCAGCAGCCCGGCTACATCGGGCTATCCCTGCGGAATATTGACGGCGCAAATTCGTTTGACAGAACCGGCTTTGTGCCGGACTATGAACAAATCACGAAACAGATACGCCGGCACAGCCGCTGTCCGCTTATCCTTGGCGGGGCGGGGTTTTCGGTGTATGCGCATACGTTGTTTGACCTGCTGCAGCCGGATTTTGCCGTCAAGGGCGAAGGCGAAAAAGCCCTCGTGGAGCTTATCTCCGCACTGGACGGGCACACCGGTTATGAAGATATCGAAGGCTTGCTTTACAGGGATAAACAGGGCGCCGTAGCGCTCAACGACCGCAAAAAGTTTGCGCGGAAACTGAGTGTGGACTTCGACGACGGCTTGATAGGCTATTACTGGGAACGCAGCGGGATGTTGAATATCCAAACCAAGCGCGGGTGTTACTATAAATGTATTTACTGCTCCTATCCGCTGATTGAAGGCACGTGCGTGCGCTGCCTCGACAGCGATGAGATTGTAGAGAACCTCGAAAAACTGTCGAAAGAAAAAGGCATCAATTACGTGTTTTTTACGGATTCCATATTCAACATCAAAAACGACTACAACGTGGCGCTGGCGGAAAAGATAATCCGTAAAAACCTTCCTGTCCGCTGGGCGGCTTACTTTTCACCGTCGAATATTACCGATGAGGAAATGGCGCTGTATAAGCGTTCGGGGTTATCGCATATTGAGTTCGGGACGGAATCGTTTTCCGATACGCAACTGGTGAATTACGGCAAGTCGTTTACGTTTGACACGGTCCGGAAGACGTCGGAGCTGGCGTTAAAGCACAACGTGTTTTACGCGCATTTTTTAATCCTGGGCGGCTACGGCGAAACCGAACAGACGCTGGAGGAAACATTTGAAAACGCAAGGAAACTGCGCTACACCGTGATGTTCCCCTTTGTAGGCATGCGGATTTACCCGGGTACTGTCTTGCAGCGGCACGCGATTCGCGAAGGGGTTATTTCGGAAAAAGACACCCTCCTGGAACCCGCGTATTACATCTCTAAACACATCCAGCCCGCTACCCTGAAAGAACGCGCCAAAGCTACCGGCAAGGCCTGGATATTTGCCGACGACCTGCGGAACGAAGAGGTAGAACGGTTCCGGACAAAAAGAAACAGGAAAGGATTGATATGGGAATACCTGCGCCTGCCCTGACGGGCCATAAAGTATTCGTCGCGGCGGATAATATCATCAGCGCGCTGGGGTTTTCCACGGAGGAAACCATGAACGCGGTGTGGCGCGGCGAAACGGGTATTAAACGGATGTATGACGCCGCCGTTTACCCCGCGCCTTTTCACGCCGGATACATCGACCGGCAACGCTTCCGGGAACTATGCGGGCAATACGGGCTGCTGCCGTATGCGCCGTTTGAAGCGCTGGTTATCCTGTCGATTCGGGAAGCATTGCGGGGAACCGCCCTGAACCCGGCGGACGAGAAGATGCTATTCATCCTGTCTTCCACCAAGGGAAATATCGGTTATTTGCACACGTGCAGCCCTGCGGAACTGGCGCGCAAACGCCCCGAATCGCTGCAGGAAGCGATGCTCTGGCGGTCGGCGCAGCGGGTAGCCGGTTATTTCGGAATGAAAAACACGCCGCTCGTTGTATCCAGCGCCTGCGTATCGGGCGTGGCGGCGGTGGAGCTCGGTGCGCGGCTGCTGCGCGAAGGGCTGTACGAAACGGCGATTATTACCGGCGCGGACGAAATCACCGCCTTCACCGTATCCGGCTTCCAGGCATTTAAATCCGTCAGCCCGGAGCCATGCAGGCCCTACGACCGCCGCAGAGACGGGCTGTCGACAGGCGAAGGCGCCGGCACGCTGGCGCTCACCCGCCGGGAAGACTATGCGCCCGCCGGACGGAAAATATACATCCTGGGCGGGGCTACGGCCAACGATGCCAACCATATTTCGGCGCCTTCCCGCACCGGCGACGGGCTGCATTATGCCATAGAAAACGCCCTCGCCCGGGCCAACGTCCCGAAAAGCGCGCTTGACTTCATCAACCTGCACGGCACCGCCACCATTTTCAACGACGAGATGGAGTCAAAAGCGCTGGCGCTCTCGGCGCTCTCGGATGTCCCGGCGAACAGCCTCAAAGGCTACCTCGGGCATACGCTCGGCGCATCGGGCGTGATGGAGATTATTGCCTGCATGGCCTCGCTGAAGCAAAACCGCCTGATAGCAACCAAAGGATTTGCGACATTGGGCGTGCCGGCGCCCATGAACATCATTACCGAAAACACGCCCGGAGAACTGCATACTTTCCTGAAAACGGCTTCCGGCTTCGGCGGCTTCAACAGCGCCATCGTGGTATCCGATAAATACACGGAACCGCCGCCGCCAAAAGCCGCCGCCGGCATCCGGTGTTCCCCTCCCTGCCGGATAAGCGGGCATAAAATATGGGTGGGGGACACACTGGTATTCGAAGCGCCGGACGCGGATACGCCGGCGGCCTTCCTCAAGGCGGCTTTCAAAAACCTGCACGCGCCCAACATGAAATTCTACAAAATGGACAACCTCTGCAAACTCGGATATGTCGCTACGGCATACCTCCTGCAGCGCCATAACATCCCGCCGCAGTACGACGGCAAAAACATCGCCCTGCTCTTCAGCAACGCCGCCGCATCGCTGGATACGGACATTGACCACCAGCTGTCCATTTGCGACGGGGGCAATTATTTCCCCAGCCCCGCCGTCTTTGTATATACCCTGCCCAACATTGTGCTGGGGGAAATCTGCATCAGAGAAAAAATACAGGGCGAAACCGCTTTCTTCCTCTCCGAAACCGGCAACATGGATTTCCTGCGCCGCTATGCCGCCATGCTTTTCCGCCGCACCGCCACCCAACTGGCCATCGCCGGCCGCCTGGAATGCCTCGGCGATACCTGCGAAGCGGAAACAGCACTGATTAGCTGTAACAGGCTGCAAGTGAAGGCCTGCTTAAGAACGGCTCTTAACCCTGCTTAAGAACGGCTCTTAACCCTGCTTAAGAACGGTTCTTAACCCTGCTTAAGAACGGCTCTTAACCCTGCTTAAGAACGGCTCTTAACCCTGCTTAAGAACGGCTCTTAAACCTGCTTAAGAACGGCTCTTAAACCTGCATAAGATAACAGCTTCTCTATCAGGAATATCCTTAACGGAAGCAGTTTATATCAACGCCCTGCCATTAATCGAACGGCAAACAGGCGGCGGTTGGTTGGCCTGCGGGTCGGAATTAAATATTTTGCGTACATTTGTGAGAAAAAAATTTGTTATGGCAGTTATATCTATGTTCTACGGCATTATCGTTTACTTGTTTTTTGAAGATAACAAGCGCCACCATCTTCCACATATCCACGTAAAGTATCAAGACGAAAATGCGGTATTCTCTATTCCTGATGGCGAGTTATTGGAAGGAACGCTGAAGCCCAATAAAATAAAACTATTACAGGCATGGGTAGAGATACATGCCGAAGAATTGCAGGCCGATTGGGATTTAGCAATAAGTGGGCAAAAAATATTTAAAATAGACCCTTTAAAATAAAGACAAATGAATCCAAGAATTGTCAACGTACAGCCCGAAAAAGACTACATGCTTCGTTTGTGTTTTACAAACGGTGAAATACGGCGTTTTGATGTAAAGCCTTACCTGGACACAGGTATTTTTCAAGAGCTGAAAGATGTTTCATTGTTCAATTCCGCCAAGCCGGACGGACTGAGCGTTGAATGGGCAAATGAAGCATCTATTTGTCCTGATACACTGTATTTGGATAGCTGTCCGGTATAGGACCCACGTTCGGGCGAGGTTGAACCTCGTTACGGACAACCGCCGCAAAACGCATATATCATCCCCCAATAAAGTATGGGATATCCAAAAAGGTACCTACCTGTACTCATCCCACCGCTTAATGGAAATAGCATCTTCCCTCAGTTCGCAGAAGGCGTTGATGAATGCCGCCGCGAGGCGGGCGTTGGTGATAAGCGGGATGTTGAAGTCAATGGCGGCGCGGCGCACCTGGTAGCCTTTGGTCAGCTCGCGTTGCGAAAGGTTTTTGGGAATGTTTACAACAAAGTCGATGGCCTTGTTGCGGAGCAGTTCGATAGCCTGCGGCTGCCCTTCTTCGTCAGGCCAGTGCGCCAGCAGGGTGGGAACGCCGTTTTCTTCCAGGTATTTTTGCGTACCGGTGGTAGCATACAGCGTATAGCCTTTCCCGTGCAGCATTTTCGCGCTTTCCAGCATGGCGGCTTTTTGCTTCGCGTCGCCGGTGGAGAGCAGTATCGTTGATTTCGGGATTTTGTAGCCCACCGAAAGCATGGCCGTAAGCACCGCTTCCGTACTGCCGGCGCCGAGGCAGCCGACTTCGCCGGTGGAGGCCATGTCCACACCCAGCACGGGGTCGGCTTTTTGCAGGCGGGTGAAGGAAAACTGCGACGCCTTGATGCCGACATAATCAAGGTCGAAAGCGTTTTTGCGCGGCTTTTCCACCGGCGCGCCCAGCATGATTTTCGTGGCGATGTCGATAAAATTTATCTTTAATACTTTTGATACAAACGGGAAACTCCGCGACGCCCGGAGGTTGCATTCAATGACCTTGATGTCGTTTTCCCTTGCGAGGAACTGGATATTGAAAGGCCCGGAAATCTGCAGTTCCTGCGCTATCTGGCGCGCAATCTTTTTGATGCGGCGGGCTGTTTCCACGTACAGTTTTTGCGGCGGAAACTGAATGGTCGCGTCGCCCGAGTGTACGCCGGCAAATTCAATGTGCTCGGAAATCGCGTAGGCAATCACCTCGCCCCTGTCTGCCACCGCATCCAGCTCTATTTCCTTTGCGTTTTCGATGAATGCGCTGACAACGACGGGGTGTTTCTTGGAAACATTGGCCGCTAATTTTAAAAACTGTTCCAGCTCCGTTTTGTTCGAGCAGACGTTCATTGCCGCGCCCGACAGCACATAGGAAGGCCGCACCAGCGCCGGGAACCCGACTTCTTCTACAAATTTTTCTATTTCCCGCATGCTGCTCAATTCTTTCCAGCGCGGCTGGTCGATGCCCAAACGGTCGAGCATCGAAGAGAATTTATGCCGGTCTTCGGCATTGTCGATGCTTTTTGCCGATGTGCCCAGCACTGGCACGCCGGCTGCCGCCAGACGCAACGCCAGATTGTTCGGTATCTGCCCGCCTACCGATACCACGACGCCCTCGAGGAGGCAGTGGGCAGTGGGCGGTTGGGCCGTTTCCCGCTCGCCATTCTCCAGCTCAATAATGTCCATTACGCGCTCATAGGTCAGTTCGTCGAAATAGAGGCGGTCGCACATATCGTAGTCGGTGCTGACGGTTTCGGGGTTGTAGTTAATCATTACGCCGCGCCGGCCTTCCTTGCGGATGGTCTGCAAGGCATTCACGCTGCACCAGTCAAATTCTACCGAACTGCCGATGCGGTAAGCGCCGGAGCCTAATACAATCACGGAGCGTTTTCCGCCCGAATAGCGCACGTCGTTTTCCGTGCCGTTATAGGTCAGGTATAAATAATTGGTTTGCGCCGGGTACTCTGCCGCCAGCGTGTCTATTTGCTTTACAACCGGCACGATGTTCTTTTCTTTGCGTAACGTACGGACAGCGTCCACGGCGGTATCCGCGTCTTCCTTGTCTTTCAGCGCCAGCCGCGCAATCTGGAAATCGGAAAAACCCTGCTGCTTCGCCCGCCGCAGCAGCTCTTCGGGCAATGCGTGCAATGCCGGCGCCTGCCCCAGCTCGGCAGCCGTGTCGATAATCTTTTTCAGCTTATATAAAAACCATTTGTCGATTTTCGTCAGGCCGTGAATCTGGTCAACGGTATAACCCTTTTGAAACGCCTTTGAAATAACGAAAATCCGGTTGTCGGTAGGCGCATGCAGGGACTTGTCGATGTCGTCCACCTGTATTTCCCTGTTGGCGACAAAACCGTGCGCTCCCTGTCCAATCATGCGCAATCCCTTTTGTATGGCCTCCTCAAACGAGCGGCCGATGGCCATCACCTCGCCGACGCTTTTCATGCTGCTGCCTATTTCGCGCGATACGCCGTGGAATTTCGACAAATCCCAACGCGGAATTTTGCATACAATATAATCCAGCGCCGGTTCAAACAGGGCGGCGGTTGATTTGGTTACCGTATTTTTCAGGTCAAACAGGCCGTAACCCAGCGCCAGCTTCGCCGCCACAAATGCCAGCGGATAGCCGGTAGCCTTTGACGCCAAGGCCGACGAACGGCTCAGCCGCGCATTCACTTCTATCACCGCGTAGTCTTCCGAATGAGGGTCTAAAGCATACTGTACGTTACATTCGCCCACAATCCCGATATGCCGGATGATGCGGATAGCCAGTTCGCGCAGCTTCTGGTATTCGCTGTTGTTAAGCGTTTGCGAAGGCGCAACAACAATGCTCTCGCCGGTATGGATGCCCAGGGGGTCGAAGTTTTCCATATTGCATACCGTAATGCAATTGTCGTAGCGGTCGCGCACCACTTCGTATTCTATCTCTTTCCATCCTTTCAGGGATTTCTCTACAAGGATTTGCGGCGAATAGGAAAACGCTTTTTCGGCGAGTTTCTTCAGCTCTTCCTCGTTATCGCAAAAGCCGCTGCCCAGCCCGCCCAGGGCGTATGCCGCACGGATAATCACCGGATAGCCCAATGATTGTGCGGCTGCCTGCGCATCCTTCAAGTTTTCCACCGCTACGCTGCGAATGGTTTTTACGTTTATTTCGTCTAATTTTTTCACGAACAGTTCGCGGTCTTCCGTGTCGATAATGGCCTGTACCGGCGTTCCCAGCACCTGCACATTATATTTCTCCAATGCGCCCGACCGGTATAACTGCACGCCGCAGTTCAAGGCGGTTTGCCCGCCGAAGGCAAGCAGGATGCCGCCGGGACGCTCTTTGCGGATAATTTTTTCCACAAAAAAAGGCGTTACGGGCAAAAAATAAATCTTGTCGGCAACGCCTTCCGAAGTTTGCACGGTGGCAATGTTCGGATTGATAAGAATGGTTTCAATGCCCTCCTCCCGCAGGGCTTTTAAGGCTTGCGAACCGGAATAGTCAAACTCGCCCGCTTCGCCGATTTTCAACGCGCCGGAGCCTAACAGCAGCACTTTTTTAATGGAATGATTTTGCATGAAAAAGGACGGTTTATTTTTTGCAAAAGTACGAAATAATTATGAATTATGAGTTATGAATTATGAGTTGGCTGGCGCCAGCCAACTGCCAACTTTTCTTTGTCCTCACGGGCAACCGTCACACAGCAGGCTGTGTGGTCGTCGCACAGCAGGCTGTGTGGGTGTCGCACAGCAGGCTGTGTGGGTGTCGCACATCTTTAAATCTTGAAATTGCCGCTACTGCACGCACCTAACCTGGAGCCCGAAGTACTTTCTGCTGTAGCCAGTGACCGCATCGCTCGGATCGAAGCGCATATGGTACGCGTAGTAGGCATCGCGCACCGTTGAAGACCAATAGAAGGCCATCAAGCCCACATCGGCCATATTACTGCCGCTGGCGTAGCCGGGGAGTCCCCAAGCCGCCGTTAAAGCATCAGCGCCGGCGTTATCCAGGAGTTCCTCGAAGTCTGCTTTAGCGGGCACGCGCCACGGCGAGGGGCACATCGTCGATTTATGGTTGTCCACATACGCCCAGCTGTAATAGTACCACGTGTAGCCATCTTCGGTATAGCTCCGTCCGTCGGACCAGGGCACTTCATCATTTCCGCCATAGAAATCCCCTTTGTTACAGTCGGGCATTTGGATGGCGTCGCTCCATACCAGCGTGCTGGCGCCGAATGTCCACGTTTGCGTGCTGGCGGCGGCGGATGGGGGAATAAGCGGCTGCAGGCTGAGCGTACGCATGACCGACTTCCCGCCCGCGTCGGCGGCAAGCACCAAAGCCTCTCCGCCGGGCGCAGTAACATTAGGCGCGGTCACGGTAAAGGTTCCTGCGTTGCCCGAGAGCGGGGATACCGTTACCGTCCAGCCGGCGGGTACGTTGAGCGCTTTCACGAACGCCACGGCGCCCTGCGTGGTGAAGCCAATATTTTGGGAAACGT
>JAISLK010000017.1 GCA_031290935.1 Prevotellaceae bacterium
TATTGCAGGGCATTTTGCATTGTACGTTACTCATGTCATGTAATGCAGCTGGCGCTTTCTTATTTCCTATGCCTCTTCGGAAACCAGCCTTTCCGAACACGCTCGCGCTGTTGGAAAAGGCGGAGCATACTAAGGTTGCGGGTGGTTTTCACATTTTCAATCTGTCAATATTCCTGCCACTCTGTCTATATTTATACATGGCAGGATTTTTGTTTTTGACGTCAGGTGTTATGAAAAAATGAGCATTTATGAACAATAAACAAGAACGGAATAAAAACGAAGAGCAATCATCATTTAAAGACATTCAAAAAGAAACAAATCTCGCAGAAGAAGCGCAGGATGCAGCCGTATCTTTAGAAAAAGATGCCAAAACTGCCGTTGCCGAACCGGCAATAGAGGAAAAATTGGCAGAAGCCGAAGACAATTATTTGCGGCTGGCGGCAGAATTTGATAATTACCGTAAACGCATGGCAAAAGAACGGCTGGAATTGTTGATTACCGCCGGTAGCGACGTTATATCCGGCTTGCTGCCCGTGCTCGATGACTTTGAGCGTGCGTTGAATGCCTTGCAACCGATGGCCTCGCCTGAAACAGAAGGGATAAAACTGATTTACGACAAACTGTACGCTTATCTTCAAAGCAAGGGATTGCAACAGATTGACGCCCTCGGCGCCACGATGGATACCGACTGTCACGAAGCAGTGGCAAACGTGCCTGCGCCCACGCCCGAGCAAAAAGGCAAAGTCATCGACGAAGTGCAACATGGTTACACACTGAACGGGAAAATTATCCGCTACGCTAAAGTTGTCGTGGGAAGTTGATAATTTAAAATTAAGAATTAGAAATTAAGAATTAGGAATTGGCTGACGTTGAAAAATTATGCGCGATTATTATGAAATATTAGAAGTGGCCAAGACTGCCACGGCAGAGGAAATCAAGAAAGCCTACCGGAAAAAGGCTATACAATATCATCCCGATAAAAACCCGGGCAACAAAGAGGCGGAAGAACGCTTCAAAGAAGCTGCCGAAGCCTACGACGTGCTGAGCGACCCGAATAAACGCGCCCGCTACGACCAGTTCGGTCATGCAGGTGTAGGCGGTGCAAGCAGCGGCGGCCCCGGCGGCGGGTTTTCGTCAATGGAAGATATTTTCGCACATTTCGGCGATTTGTTCGAATCGTTCGGCATCGGCGGAAACTTCCGCGGCACTCCTTTTGGCGGACGCCGCCAACAAGCGGTTTCGCGCGGGTCGGATATACGCATACGCGTCAAACTGTCGCTGAAAGAAATTGCACACGGCGTAGAGAAAAAGGTAAAGTTGCAAAAACTGGTGCCTTGCGACGAGTGCCACGGTAAAGGTACGAAAGACAGCAATGCTTTTTCTACCTGCACGACCTGTAAAGGCTCCGGCGTGGTAATGCACATTACACAGACTATACTCGGCACGATGCAGCAGACAACAACTTGCCCCACTTGCCATGGCGACGGGAAAATAATTACCTCGCCCTGCCCGAAGTGCCACGGCGAAGGCACCATGCGCGGCGAAGAAGAAATCGCTTTCAAAATCCCCGCCGGCGTGGAAGAAGGAATGCAATTGACGGTTTCAGGAAAAGGCAATGCAGCGCGGCGTGGCGGCGTAAACGGAAATCTGCTGGTAGTAATTGAAGAAGAGCCGCACGAAGAATTTCAACGCGATGCAAACGATTTGATTTACCACTTGCCTGTGTCCATTGCGCAGGCTACCATTGGCGCGACGCTGGAGATTCCGCTGGTTGATGGGAAAGCCAAAATAAAAATAGAACCGGGCACGCAATCGGGACGGATATTGCGTCTGCGTGGAAAAGGCTTGCCAAGCCTCAACGGTTACGGTTCTGGCGATATGCTGGTACAGGTGAATGTATGGATACCTAAAAAATTCACCAAAGAAGAACAAAAAATATTGGAAAAACTATGCGAATCCGAGAACTTCAAACCGAAAAAATAAAACGCGAAGACAAAGGCGTCAGGCGTGCAAACCGTATCAACCTGCCACGACATTAACAAACACACCAAAAAACATGTTTATATCTGAAATTATTTCCATTTTAAATGCGCAGCGTATTTCGGAACGTACCGGCGACGCTGATATTTCCTGCCTGCTGGCTGACAGCCGCTATTTGCGGGCGCCGGAGGGTTGCTTATTTTTTGCCTTGGACAACAAGCGAAATGATGGCTATAAATGTATCGAAGAACTGTACGAAAAAGGCGTTAGGCACTTTGTAGTGCAAAGCCTTCCGGAGAAAATGCAAAGCAGGGCGGACGCTGACTTCCTGCTGGTGGCAAATCCGCTGGAGGCGTTGCGGCAACTGGCGGCGGCGCACCGGAAACGTTTCACAATTCCGGTAGCAGCCGTTACCGGAGATAACGGGAAAACCACCGTCAAAGAATGGCTGGCCTGTCTGCTGGCGGCAGACCGGAAAGTAGTAAAAAGCCCGAAAAGCTATCACACGCCGGTGGGCGTGCTGCTTTCTGTTTGGGAAATACAGCCCGGCGACGACATCGCTGTTTTTGAAGCGGGGCTTTCGCAACCCGGCGACATGGCGCACAACCAAGCGGCGATACAACCAACGATAGGTGTCCTTACCGGCATTGATGCGGCGGTTGACGAACATTTTACTACCGTTGAACAGAAAATCGAAGAGGCATTGCAACTCTTCACCGGCGTGCAGCAACTCGTCTACTGCGCCGACCATGCCGACGTCCGGTTACAAATAACCAAGCATCCTGCGCTGAAAGATGTACCGGCATTTACATGGGGAACGGCGAGAGGAAGCACACTGCGCCGGCAGAATACCGTCCTGGAAAACGGCAGCGCTACGCTCACGGCCACATACCAGAAAGAACAGCTGTCCATCACCATCCCATTTACCGATAAAGCCGCTATAGAAAATGCCATGCACTGCTGGGCGTTCCTGCTGCTGATGAAATATCCGCACAACGTGATTGCAGAACGCATGCAAGCCCTGCCTGCGATTGGCATGCGAATGGAATTAAAAGAAGCTGTCAACAACTGTTCGCTGATTAGCGACGGCTATCCGTCCGATTTCCACTCCTTGCAAATGGCGGTAGATTTTTTGAAACAGCAGCGGCAGCACGCGAAAAAGACGGTTATCCTGCTCGACTTCCCGCCTGTTGCCGGGCGCGACGAAAACGAATGGTACGATGCCATTGCCCGGTTGCTGGCGGCAAACAATGTTTCCCGCATAATCGGCGTCGGGCAGGCCGTTTCACAACATGCCGACAAGTTTACGATAGAAAAAAATTTCTTTCCCGACGCCGAATCTTTCCTGTGCCACTTCCCGCTTTCCGGTTTTCACGATGAAACCATACTCTTAAAAGGGCTACAGGCGCTGGCATTCGAAAAAATCAACAACGCCCTGCAACGGAAAACCTACAAGACAAAATTAACAATCAACCTGGACGCCATAGCGCATAACCTGGACTATTTTCGCTCGAAACTGACCTCCGGCGTGCGATTGATGGCCATGGTCAAAGCCTTTTCGTACGGCAGTGGAAGTTTTGAAATTGCCAATTTATTGCAATCCCGTAATGTGGATTACCTCGGCGTCGCCAGTATCGACGAAGGCGTGGAATTGCGCAAAGCCGGCATCAGGACGCCTGTGATGGTAATAAACCCCGAAGAACAATACTTCGGCAAGATGATGGAATATCATTTGGAACCCGAAATATATAACCTGCGGACATGGCACGCCCTGCTCGAATGTACCAGCCGCCGGCCGTCGCCTGCGCCATCGCCCTTTGCTGTGCATATCAAGCTGGACACCGGCATGCACCGGTTGGGGTTTGAAGAAAAAGACTTGCCGCTCTTACTGCAGGAACTGAAAAAAATTACACAGGAAAACGGCGGGCAACCGGCTGTCCGCATTGCCTCTGTGTTCTCCCACCTGGCAGCAAGCGACAATCCGCAATTAGACCGGTTCACCCACCGGCAAATAGTTATGTTCAAACGCATGAGCCAGCAAGTGCAGGCGGCCTGCGGCTATCCTGTATGCCGCCACATCTTAAATTCGGCGGGCATTTCGCGTTTCCCCGAAGCGCAGTTTGACATGGTGCGCCTGGGCATCGGGCTGTATGGCATCGGCGTGAATGAAACGGAGCAGCAACGCCTGAAAAACATCAGTACCCTGAAAACGGTGATTGCACAAATAAGGCAACTCTCTATCGGCGAAACCGTCGGCTACAACCGCTCCCATAAGGTTACCCGCGATATGCGCACCGGCGTTATTCCCATTGGCTATGCCGACGGACTGCCGCGCAGGTTTGGCAACGGCAGGGGGAGTGTCTGGGTAAATGACAAACAGGCGCCGGTAATTGGAAATGTCTGTATGGACATGTGCATGATTGACCTCACCGGCATTCCGGCGCGGGAAAACGACGAAGTAATTATTTTCGACAACCGGCGGCCGGTTACCGAAGTGGCAAAAATTCTTGAAACAATTCCCTACGAAGTATTCACAAACATTTCGCGGCGCGTGAAACGGATTTATTGTTACGAATAATTTTTTATCTTTGTATAAAAAAACTTATTCATGTTTGACTTTATTGTAACAATCGACCGGCAATTATTTTTATTCCTCAACAGCCTGCACTGCCCATGGCTGGACCCGGTGATGGTATTTATTTCAGGCAAGTATTCATGGACGTTGCTGTATGCCGGCATACTTTTCTTCTTCTTTTGGAAACGTTCATGGAAAGCCGGCGTCGCGGCATTGCTGGCCGTGGCGGTTACTTTTGCCTTGACCGACCAGTTAGGCGGCCTTATCAAACATGCCGTGCAACGCCCCCGCCCGTGTGTCGAATTTGAAGGAATACTCTATTCGCTGGAAGCCTGCGGCGGGCGCTTCGCCAGCTTCGTATCCAATCATGCGGCCAATATATTCGGCTCTGCAACGGTTTCCGCTTTGATTTTCCGTAAAAAATATTATACCCTCGGTATTTACGCATGGGCGGCGCTGGTCGCTTACAGCCGTATCTACGTAGGCAAGCATTACCCGTTAGACCTCCTGGGCGGCGCGCTGCTCGGGATAGCGCTCGGCGGCCTCGTATTCCTGCTCTATAAAAAAACAATTCCCTGCCTTGCCGGCATCCCGAACCGGCGCAGCCCGGCAACCGGGCAACCCGCCGGGGACATTATTTACACCTTTTGCTATTACCTCTATTTTATCATCGTATCGCCCGTCGTTTTCTTCCTCGGCTTAACCGTGCTGCTGCTGACCTGGCCTTTCGACCGCAACAGGAAAGCCCTGCATATCTATTCCTGCTTTTGGGGGCTGCAATATGTCTGGGCGGCGCCCTGGTGGCACATCCGCGTGAACGGTCTGGAAAATGTCCAGCCGAAGAAAAAATATATCATCATGGCCAACCACCAGTCGCTGCTTGACATTTGTCTGCTGTACAAAATCCCCAAAATATTCAAATGGATTTCAAAAAAGGAAGTACAGCGGATGCCTTTTGTCGGATGGGCGCTCTGGCTGCACCATGATGTGCTGATTTCCCGCGACCGCGCCGGGCTGAAAAAAATGCTGAAAGAAGCCCGGGAATACCTGCGCCGGAACCTGAGCATCACCCTCTTCCCCGAAGGCACGCGCACCGGAGACGGGCAGGTGCACAGCTTTAAGGAAGGCGGGTTCCTGTTGGCGAAAACAACAAAAACAGCCATCCTGCCCGTCCTCATTGACGGCACGTTCGACGTAATCCAAAAAAACAGCCGGCTCCTGCGGCGCAGGCAAACTTTCCGGATAAACATACTGCCGGAAATTCCCGAAGAAACAGTAGCCGCCACATCCACCAAAGAAATGATGCACTACCTGCACGGCCTGATGCGCAGCGCCCACCGGCAAATGGCGCCGGAAAAATATGAATGAAGGTACGGCTTTTAATTTTTCGGATTGCCCCTGAAACATTTTGGATTGCCCCTGAAACATTTTGGATTGTCCCCGGAACATTTTGGATGTCCCCGGAACATTTTGGATTGTCCCCGGAACATCCGGGGACGTTACGGAAATCTTTTCCGATTGTTCCTCCCCGGGCAATTTATAATCCCATGATTTAAATCTTTAAATCATGAAATCTTTAAATTGTCAAACCGTTGTTACATTTTCGTCCGTTTCCCGCAAGTAGCGTTCGACGGCTTTGGAAAGGCGGGTTGCGTCGCGCCGCAGGCCTTCTACGGCGAGGGGGTTGGAAGCGTAATCCACCGTGATGGCGTCTTCAAACACGCGCGTGATACGCGCTATCGGGTTGGCAGGGCGGAAAGTTAAGGTAGCGCCGTCGTCGTTTACCAGCACAAAGCGTGCATTGGTGAAAATTTTCACCACCGCTTCCTTATCGCTTTCCGAGAACGGGCGCGAACGCGGCGCTTTCTGCGTAACATATCCCATCGCGGGATATATCAACCCGAATACGGCGAGGAACAGCGCCATTTTCAGCAGGCTGCTACGCTGTAGAAATTCTGTGAAACTTTGTACTTGCCGCTCCTGCGCCGGTGTAATAAAATAAATAATCGCCAGCATTAAAATGAGCAGGACAAAGAAATAGGCAATGCCTTTTATTGCGCGGATAAAATAACGTTTCGGCATATTATTTTTCCTTAATGATTTTCCAAACCAATGCGGCGGCGCCCAGTACGGCTGCATTCTTATCGTTGATGCCCGAGGGCAGCAGGGCTACTTTCCCCTGCCAGAATTTCAGCATATTTTCTTCCATCGACTTTTTCGTCGGTTCAAAAATGTACTTCCCTGCTTTTGCCAGCCCGCCGAAGAGGAAAATCGCTTCGGGCGCAGTAATCGCCACGAGGTTGGCCAGTGCGCGCCCGAGATGTTCGCCCGTATGGGCAAAGGCTTCGATAGCTACCGGGTCGCCGTTGATAGCCGCCGTGCAAATCATTTCTGCAGAGAGTTCGTTAAAGCTGATATTTTTCAGTTCGCTGTCCGCTACCTGGTCGGCAAGCAATTTGTACACCGTACGTTTTATGCCTGTCGCAGAAGCGTAGGTTTCCAAACAGCCGCAACGGCCGCAACCGCATTCGCGCCCATTGACGGTTACAATAATATGCCCCAGCTCGCCGGCAAACCCGTCGTGCCCGTAGAGCAACTCTCCGTCCACTACAATCCCGCTTCCCAAGCCGGTACCAAGTGTAATAACCGCAAAATGTTTCATACCTTTGGCGTCGCCGTAAATCATCTCGCCGATAGCCGCCGCGTTAGCGTCGTTAGTGAGTTTGATGGGTATGTGGGGGAACAGCGCCGACAGCTTGTCGGTAAACGGCAGCACGCCTTTCCACAATAAATTGGCGGCAAATTCTACACAACCGGTGTAGTAATTCCCGTTGGGCGCCCCGATGCCGATGCCTGCCAGTTCAAACGGTTCGTCCACCGTTTCGGAAAAGTTTTTAATAGCGTCGTGCAGGGCTTGTAAATACAGGTCAAAATCGGAATACTTGCGCGTGGCAATAGCGCCTTCGGCATAAATTTTCCCTTTGTCGTCCACTAACCCGAATACCGAGTTCGTACCGCCAATGTCAATACCTGCTACTAATTTTTTCATATTTTACACGAATTATTTTATTAAACAAACGGTATCTATCGCCCACTGTCTACTGCCTACTGCGTGAGCGTATCTTTCATGGTCAGCAACCTGCGGACGGGTTTCATGTAATCCGCAAATTCTTTATAGCTCATTGTTTTTAGATAGATAGCGCCGTATGACCGCCGTTTCATCGGGTTCTCGGATTCGTAGAAATACTCCTGTCCCATCAACCGCGTGAGGTGTTCATACTGTTCTACCCATACCCGTTGCGCCAGTTCGCTGAAACTGCCGTCGTATTCGTAGCTGGGGAATGATGCCGACCGCTGGCTCAGGAAGCACGCATTAAACATATTGTGCAGCACCGCAAACGAGTTAAGCGAAATCGGCACAATCATATTTACTTCGTGAACCTTGAACCGCGACCATACATTGCGGTAACCCCATATCTGCAGCGGGATTTCGGGGTGTTCGGCGGCATATTTGTCAATAGCTTCGCTCAATGCAATAAGCGTTTTAAAGTGCGTATCGGGGCCGCTGCCTTCCGGGTCCAGCGCCAGTGTTATCACGGTAGGGCGTATCGTTTGCAGCAGCTGGAGGATAGGCACGACGTCTTTCGTCTGGTCGGGATATTGCGGGAAAATATCTGCCGTGTAGAACGGCAACCGCAGGTGGTGCACCTTGTCTTTACCGATACCGAAATGCGCCCATACCAGTTCGGCTTCAAATTCGCGCAGCCAGCCTTTGAACGCCTGAATCATTTCCGGCTCCTTCCGCCCGGCCTGCAGCTGATTGATGAGGACGATATTCTCATGGATAAAATTACGTACTGTTTCCACATTCCCCGTAGCGAGGTGGACGGCGATATTGCGTGCCAGCCGCGCACTGACAAACAGCGATTGCGTATCCTTGTTCTGTTGGGCGATGCCTTGCAGGTAGCCGGTAATGTCGTCCTGTGCACTGTCGGCGAGGAACAGGTGTTTATAGCCGATGAAATAATCCAGCCGGCCGCTGTCGATGTTGTTCCCCAATGTTTCAAAGCAGGAGCGCAGGTAATCGTTGGTTACCGATGTGAAGCCGCTGGTGCAATACACAAAATGGTTTTCATTCTCTTTGGAGCGAACCAGGTGGTGTAGCAGCGGGAAATACGCCAGTTCGATATCGTCGTGGTGCGGCCCCGTATGCAGGAAACGTTGGTTTTTGAAACTTTCCAGCCCTTTTGCAATTTTCGCGTCAATAGCGGTAAACGTGTCGGACAATAATTTATCTACCGGCGTTCCGCTGATGGTTTTGGCCAGTTGCAGTTTTTCATTTTTTGCCTGTATGGTTGCCGGGACATTTTTTAATTCGATATGATGTTCCAGGCAGGCGTCCACCACTAATTTCTGCGGATATTCCGGCGCTATAATTTCTTTTTTGTAGAGCGTTTCAATAGCTTTGGACGATAATTTCAATTCGGTAGTCGCGCTCTTGGTAATGAAGAAACGCGCATGCGGCAATTTTTGCAGTACGGTTGCCGGGTAAAGCAACTGCGCCGGCTGCTGGATGGCATTGGCCGTTACTTGCGATTTGGATTGCCCGGCAGCCATGATAACCGCTACCGTATCGGGATTGTAAGTAATGGTTTCCAACCCCATTGTGATGACCGCTTTTTTGCGTACCAGTTCAATGCCGCCCAAATCGGTGGCAGCGGTAGCTTGCGTTTCGTAATTGATGCCGGTGAGCCGGGTGTGCGAATAGTGACTGGAACCGGCGACATTGAATGCAATATGCCCGTCGGGACCGATGCCGCCTAAAAAGAACCCTATTCCGCCGAGGTTTCTTATATCTGCTTCGTAGGACTGGCAAAATTCATCGAACATCCGGATAGCCCGCTGGCGGTAGATTTCTTTTTCGGCTGTCGGTTTTTGGATGCGCAACGAAAGGTCGATGCCGTCGGCAAAAAGTTCTTCCAGCGATTGCACATTTCCCAGCAGGCGCTTTTGTTCGCCGTTTAAATAATTGGTATTTATCAACCGTGTTTTAGCGGGGTCGAACCCGAAGTTGTCAATGTAAAATTTCTTGACGAAATGCAGGAACGAACGTTCATGTTCGGGATTAATCGGGAAAAATTCATCCAACTGGAAGAAGTAAAGCGAACGGAAATCGGGCTTTGCGCCTTTTAACCCTACTTTTTCCAGCATACCGCCTTGCGTTTCTTTGTCCCAGTTGGAGAGGTAGTACTGCATCCACTTGATAAAAAATTCAGGCGTCTTGCCGGTAGGCAACGCCACCACGCCGCCCGGATTGAGGCATACCCATTCGAGGAAGCGCAAGGCCGTCAGTTGCCCGAGGACAATATAATTGTCCACCGTAATTGTGGGCACTTTGCGCAGTTCTGTGCTGTCTTCGTGATAGACATCCAGGGAGCGGAAATATTCTTCTACCAAACTTTTTGTAATGTATTTCATAATATTTTGTAAAATTAGTTATTGTCTTGAAAAATCGTGCAAATATACAAAAATTTTTACGCATTAGTTCCACATGCTAAATCGAAAAAAATCTGCATTCCTTCCGGGCGGCTTCTTTCTATTGGCAAAACATTATATTCAACGCATCCTGCAACGTCGCAATTTCTACAACCGATAAATGCCCTAAGGGTTTGGATGTATTTATACGCGCTTTGTCTACCGTTCGTATCTGGTCAACGGCTATTTCGCCATTTTTTCCGGAAATAGAACAGGGCACTCGAAAAGGGTAGTCTTTGATTGTTGATGTTACAGGCAGGATGATAACCGTTCGTAAGTGATCATTCAATTCATTGGGGCTAACTACTACACAAGGGCGTGTTTTAGCCATTTCGCTGCCTGCCGTAGGGTCTAAACCAATCCAAAAAATATCAAATTGCTTTATTCTTCCCATGTCCACCAATCCAATTTTTCGTCGTTAAATGCATCGGGCAGCAGTAAGGTATCTTGGTTCGACAGGTGCATTTGTTTTGCCGCTTCCGCCCAATGTTGACGGGGATGCGCACGCTTTGTTGCAGGATTGGGAACCATTCTCACTGTTTTTACAAAAGCAACAGATTTGAAGAAGTCTTCCACAAAAGAAGCTGGTTTGTTGGTTATCTCTAATTCTAATAGATAGGTCATATATTCATTCGGCTAATTTCACTTTGCAAAGATACCATTTTTCTTTTACTATTTTTCATTGAAAATGAACCCCGGTTTGCGTCGCTTTCAATCATAGAGAACACTACTATATTTGTGCCTATTAAATATCGCATATTATTTATTTAAGTACCGCTTCCAAATCAAGTATTTTACCTATCCCATGCGGGTGTTTCAAAAGCCATAATCCTGCTTTTGACAGTTTCACCGGGGTTTCTTCCGTTTTGTTCTTTTCAACTTTTTTCGTTGTTTTTTTTGTAGTTGTTGCCATAATGGTTATTCCTTAATTTTAGGGCAAAGGTAGCATCTTTTTTTATCAGCGCCAAATGGTATGCACAAAAAAAACCGCCCGAAAGGGCGGCTTTTCTTACTATGAAAACATTTTATTGTTTATAATCATCTGTCGGGTAATCCCACCAAACGGGGAACGAACGAATATCATCCAACAATGCATGAGGATGCGATGCAGCAAGATTGGCATTATTATAATTAAATTCGTGCGAAACATAACCTAAACGGCGATATTGTTTTCCTGCCGGAATCCATTTTTTGTCATTGCTGCCGCTTGTGCGTTCATAAGGTTCTGCCCAGCCGCGATAAACATTAGGGCTGTAGTCCATTCTACGCATATCGTTCCAATTTTGATTTGAGAATGATAGGGCAATGAATTTTTGCATCATTATTTTACCCAAGGTTAAATCGGCGGCAGTGCCTACAGCAGCAGAATTGAGATAGTCGTCCCTTTCGGCAGCTGTTATTGCTTTTTTAGCAATATTATTATCTCCTGCGGTCAATTTTTCATTCAGCAAGTCAATATGCGCCTTGATGCCTTCTTTGTAAGCATCAAACGCCGGCCCCGTTTGCCCTTGCCGGAACAATACTTCCGCTTTAATGAAGCACATTTCAGGATAGCACAACAAATGCGTCGGTGCATCCGAACGTACATAGAATGTTCCCGTATTAAGAATAGTGCCATCTGATGCCACATCTAAATAATTTGGGTGAAAAACGCCCTTTGTTTGTAAGGATATAACCGTAGAGTCGGTTGTTGCGGTAACCGTCCATTTTTTTGTTGTTGCATCATATGCCCCGGGTCCTTTCCAATTCGTACCTACACGAATGTCGGATTGCATATCTACGCCGGGCGTACGGAACCATTCTGTATTACCTTTGATTCGCGCTGAGGGCACAAGTTTGTCGGCACGCGGGTCTACAACTCCTTTTCCGTCAAAGTCGGTCAGTAAATCCACATACCATTTGGTAACATAAAAATAGTTACCCCAGTTATCCAACCAAATATACAAGTAATTGCTTCTAATATCATCACCCCACAAATTATCGCCGACCGCTGCAGTGGCATATTCGTGGTGAATAATGGTGCTTTCGCCGTTGCTTTGCGGCGCATTTTCCAATGCGGATAGAATATCTGCCGGCTTATACGAACCGTCGGTTTTCTTCGACAGGTTGTTGAGGTAACGTGCTTTTAAGCCGTAGCACAATTTAATCCATTTATTCACATCACCGCCGTTCCATGAATCGCCTTCTTTCAATGTTGTGGCGCCGGTTTCCTGTGGTTTCTTAAATAATGCTATGGCTTCCTCTAATTCGGCTAAAGCGCCGTTGAAAAGTGTTTTCCCATCATCGTAAGTTGGATTGAGTTCGTCTCCTAATGCCTTGGTATAGGGCATTTCGCCATATACGTCGCCCATCACCATAAAGCCCATGGCACGGAACAGTTTGATTACGCCCATGTAGTGATAGGCGCCTTCTTCTTCTGCCATTCTATATACATCATCAAATGTACCGGCAGCGCCTACAAAGAAAGCCTGATAGGGATAGGTACTTGCTGTATTGTTGGCAGCCGTCCATTCAGCCAAAGAGCCGTACCTGCCGCCGCGTGTGGGCAAGGTGATTTGCTGATTTAGCAAGGATGCAAAAAAGCCTGTTGTTTGATGCGTATGCCCCACCCAGTATTGCATACGCGGTAAACGAAAAGCAATACTTCCTGACGAACTGGCAAGGTTGCTGGGGTCTGTATTGATGTCTAAATCCATACAGGAGGTGAACATCAATGTCATCAATAATACTGTTCCTAATTTATTTATTTTTTTCATAATAATTCTTGTTTGTTATTTAAAATTTAAGACTGATGCCGAAAGACATACCGGTAGTAGCCGGTACATTGCAATACTCAATACCTACCGAACTCGAACCGCCGACGCCCGAACCGGCAGCCGCTGCTTCCGGGTCTAATCCTTTATAATTGGTCAGCAGGAACAGGTTGGTGCCGGTAGCCGAAATCGTGCAACCTTTGATAAATTTAATTTTTGCCAAAAGTTCTGTCGGCAAACTATAAGACAGGGACAGCGAACGCAAGCGCAACCAGTTTGTTTCGGTCATAAAATTAGCCGATTCCATCAAATATTCGTTTGCCCAATATTGCTGAATAATGTATTTGCCGCTTTGCAAGCCTCCAGTCATGGTGTACATTTGGTCTGCGTGGAAAGTAAATTCCCTGTCTTCATACACAGGGGCAGCGGTAGTACCGGTATTTACCACGCCTGTAACAGTCAGCGATTCCCTGTTCTCTGTCTGTTTCGACATACCATTTTCGGTCAGCCAAAGTTCTGTACCGTTGTACACATTGCCGCCTACGCGGAACTCTAACAGAAAAGAAAGATTCCACCCTTTGTATTGAATGCTGTTATCGAAACCGCCGGTAAATTTAGGTTCACGGTTACCTATGTAATAAGTATCGCGGGTGCTTGTGCCTGTGTCGTATGTCGGCATACCATCTGCCCGTAAGATAGGTTTACCATCTTCCGTACGGTACCATTTGGAGCCGGAAATACCCATAAAGACGCCATTTTGATAGGATGCCGCTTTAGCAAATCCTACTTGTACACTGGTTACATATAAAATCGGGAGGCCCGGATGGATAGTGCCTACCGTACCCCTGTTGCCGGCAATATTGAGCGCCATATTCCATGTCCAGTCTTTTGTTCTGAGCGGCTGCCCGGTGATGGAAAGTTCCATCCCCTTGTTAAAAACTTCTCCGATATTGGTATAATTGAAAATATAGCCGGTTGTTTGGGAGGTGCGCGGATTAAGAATCAGGTCGTTTGAAGTATTGGAATAATAAGTATAATCAAAACCTACCCGCCCGTTCAGGAAACGCATTTCCAACCCCAATTCAATGGATGTCGTCATTTCCGGTTTCAGGTAAGGATTGCCGCGATACCAGTAGTTAGCCGTTCCTGTAAGGTCTCCAATAAAAGTTGTAAAAGGCCATAATGTCGTGCTGGTGGCATACGGGTCGGTGCCTTTACCTACTTTTGCCCATGAAGCACGTACCTTTCCGAAAGAAATAATATCATTCAAACTTTCGGGCAACAGTTCCGAAAATACAAAACTGCCGCTTACCGAAGGATAGAAATAGGCAGCGTTAGCATCGCCCGTAACAGGGGAATAGAGCGTAGAGTTTTTGTCGCTACGTCCAGTAACCGTCAGGTAAACCAAATTTTTATACGACGCGCGAAATTCGCCGTAGAAACTGCGCATACGTGTTTTTGTTTGCGACTGGGAGAATTTTTTATTTTCATCCGTACTGACGCTAAAACTCGGAAAATCCGCCTCCTTTGGATGAATAGCCATGCGGTAGTTCCGTTCGGTTTTGGTTTCTTCTTCGCTTAAACCCAAGAGTAAGCCCACATTGAAATCGCCGAAAGTCTTGTCCATATTGCTCATGAGGTTGTACGATAGATATTGAAAATCCAACTGGTTTTCGCTCAGCATACCATCGGTATAGTCTGTTTTTGTAAATTCCCCACCGGGCGCAATAATATTCTTGTTGCCCGTAGTGTACCGGTCAATGCCGGCGCGATAGGTTACATTCCACCAGTCAAAAACTTTGAAATCAAGTGTCGCATTTCCCGTAAAACGGTTGGTCTGGTCGGTCATCTCATTTTTGTTGATCAGCCAGTACGGGTTTTCCACAAACTTTCCTAACGCATATTGGTTCAAATCGCGTTTGCCATCGGCATCCAAATACTGCGGGAAGACATATTTTGTACCGTCGGCGTTCAACCATTTAGTCATATCTTCATTTCTTGCCCAGCGGTAAACCGAGTTCATGGCTCCTGTTCCGCCCGAACCCCAGAGTCCGGCGCTGGTTAATGTTTTTTCCGTATTGGCTTGCGAATAGGCGGCGCCTACATTCAACGTGAATTTGCCGTATTTTTGTTCACCGTTGAAACGGAAAGTATTTTTAACGTAACCTGTATTGGGAACAATACCTTTTTGGTCGAAATTGGAAGCCGAAAAATAGAACGAGCCGTTTTTGTTTCCGCCTGACACGCTCAGCGTGTTGTCAAATATGGTAGAGTTTTGGAAAAAATCTTCCACATTATTATACCTTTTTGCACTGCTACTGAGTTTTTCTCCCCACGAAGAAGCCACATACTTAGTCTGTTCTAATGTGCCGTCTGTTAGATAAGACCCGCGCCCATAGGTGGACTGCTGTTCCGGCAGGCGGTTAGCCCATGCCGTACTGAATTTGGTACTGAAATCTACCGATATACTTCCTTCGGAGCCTTTCTTGGTGGTGATGATGATTACCCCGTTGGCAGCGCGGGAGCCGTACAAGGCAGAAGCCGCAGGCCCTTTTAAGATAGACATGTTTTCGATGTCTTCGGAGTTGATGTCCATTACGCGGTTGCTGTTGGTCGTGGCAGTACCCGTCATTCCATCGAATCCGGAACTACCGACCACAGAAGTCGAGTTGTCGTAAATCATACCGTCCACCACAAACAGCGGCTGGTTATCGCGGGATTCATCTAGCGACGTGCCGCCCCGCAATATAATCTGCGCGCCTGAGCCGGCGGCGCCGGAACTCTGTGTTACATTCACGCCGGCGATTTTCCCGCTCAGCGAGTTAATCGGGTTCGCTGTTTTATTTTTCAAAAGTTCTTCACTTTTGATGTCCTGCACTGCATACCCCAGCGCTTTCCGTTCTTTTTTAATGCCCATGGCGGTAACCACCACTTCGTCGATGAGCAGGGCGTCTTCTTCCAGGGTGATGCGGATAACGCTTTGCGCCGTGCCTGCCGTAACCGGCTTGTAGCCGATGTAGGAAAACCGCAGGGTCTGGTTATCGCTTTGCACCGGAATGGAATATTGCCCGTTCACGTCGGTCAGGGTAACCACGGAGGTGCCCTGCAACGATACGGTAACGCCGGCCAGGGGTTCTCCCTGTTTGTCCACCACCGTGCCGGTAACGGTTTTACTTTGCTGTTGCGCATTCACGGGGACAACGCCCAGCATGGCCAGCAGGCATACGCCTGCGAGGAGGACAGTCCCTGTTCTTAAGGAGCGCCATCCGTTTTTTGATTTTTTTAATTCCATAGATAAAACTAATTTGTTGGTGAGTAAATAAATAAATTGTATTGATCACGGTGTTAACTCATAACTACCGAAACTTCTTCGCACCAGGGCCCCGTTTGGAGGCGGGGGTTTACCCAGGCCGCCGAAAGGAAGATGCGCTTTTTTTCGTCTTCCTGGCTAAAAAACAGGGTGTGGTGCAGCCGTGTGGATATGATGGTCTGGTACGCGGGGTCGTCCTCTTTTTTGTAGCGGAGGGCAAAGCCGTGGTAGCGTATCGGGGCAACGGTTTCCTTTTGGTGGTCTTTTGCCGGCTGGGATACGTACACGGTGAGTTCGTCATGCACCCGTTCGAGCTTCATGCCCGGCGTTTCTTTCGGTACATCCAGGGGCTGATAGCCCTTGTGCGTACGCGGCCGCAGGCCCATAAAGGCTAATGCTGCATCGGGTACGTTGGTGTCTCCTTCCAGGGTATTGATAAAGAGGCCCAGGAAGTGTTTCAACTCGCCAAAGGCGGCATTTTTGTACTGCGCCGTCGTCGAGTTGCGGGTAGCCCTGTTGCTGTTGGCTTCGTAGGTGGATTTGGCGTTTGACAGTAAATAGTCAAAATTATAGACCCTCGAGATGTCAATCCCCCATTCGGGATGTTCGTGACAGGAGGTGTTAATAGTTGCTGCCCATGACAGAAATTCTGCGTCAGGCTTGCGGAAGGAACCTTGTGAGTGTGGCATAATTTTTTAATTTTTAGTTTATTATTGTTTGAATTTATGATGAAATTTCGGTAAAAGCGGTGCCGTTATCGGGGAAAGCGGTGCCGTTATCGGTAAAAACGGTGCCGTTATCGTGAAAAGCGGTGCCGTTATCGTGAAAAGCGGTGCCGTTATCGGTAAAAGCGGCGCCGTTATCGGTAAAAGCGGTACCGTTTTCGATGAAAGCGGTGCCGTTATCGGGCAAAACGGTACCGTTTTCCGCAGAAGGGGAAGATATTTTTGGCTAAACATAAATGGCAGGGTTGTCATTTTTTTATCAATTTTGAAGGTGTTTTTTTAAACAAATTTTTTAGCTGTTTAAAATTTTAAAATTGTAGATTAAAATTGATTTTGGTTTACAGGGCATTACGGGCAGGGGGGACGAATTTGGGCATGAAAAGGTATGAAAAGGCGAATTTTAATGTGATATAATACACTGATTCATAATAGATTATAAAATTAATTGCGAGGTATGAAAAACGGTAAGAAAAATATTTTTTATCCGGCGCAAAAAAAATATTGTATTGGGTTATAACGTATTAATAAATTTTTAAATTATTTTTTATTGCCGTTTTATTTTAATTGCCTATATTTGTACCGTCAATTAAAAAATCATTGATTATTAGTTTTAAGTAGAAGGTTTAAATAAAAAATGTCGAAATTATTAAAAAATATAACACTGAATAACAATACACTAATAATTTTTGTTGATAATTTAAATTAATTTTTTATTGCAAAACCAATTACATTTTTTACATTTGCATTCTCAAATTTTTAATAACAATTTTAACCTACAATATTAAAATTTTACATAATACCAAGTCATAGTAATTCAGTTACTTAATTTATTTAACCAATTTATTTACTCACCAACAAATTAGTTTTATCTATGGAATTAAAAAATCAAAAAAACGGATGGAAGTCCCTGAGAACAGGGATTATCCTCCTCGCAGGCGTATGCCTGCTGGCCATGCTGGGCGTTGTCCCCGTGAATGCGCAACAGCAAAGTAAAACCGTTACCGGCACGGTGGTGGACAAACAGGGGACTCCTCTGGCCGGCGTTACCGTATCGTTGCAGGGCACCTCCGTGGTTACCCTGACCGACGTGAACGGGCAATACGCCATTCCGGTGCAAAGCGATAACCAGACCCTGCGGTTTTCCTACATCGGCTACAAGCCGGTTACGGCAGGCACGGCGCAAAGCGTTATCCGCATTACCCTGGAAGAAGACGCCCTGCTGATGGACGAAGTGGTGATTACCGCCATGGGTATTAAAAAAGAACGGAAAGCCTTAGGGTATGCAGTCCAGGAATTGAAAGCGGATGAGATTATGAAAAACAAAACCGCGAACCTCCTCAATTCCATGAGCGGCAAGATTGCCGGCGTAAACGTAACGCAAACCAGCGGGGGCGCCGGGGCCGGCGCTAACATTATCCTGCGCGGCGGCACTTCACTGGAACGCGATAACCAGCCGCTGTTTGTGGTGGACGGTATTATTTATGACAACTCTACCAGCATCAACGGTAACAGCTTGTTTGACGGCGCGCAGTCAACCAATTCTACCTACAGCAACCGCGTGATGGACATCAACCCCGACGACATTGAATCCATGTCGGTACTGAAAGGCCCTGCGGCTGCGGCGCTGTACGGTTCGCGGGCGGCTGCCGGCGTCATCGTGATTACGACCAAAAAGGGGGAAGAAGGAACGGTGAAAGTCAACGTCAGTTCAAAATTCCAAACGAACTGGGCCAACCGCTTGCCGGAGCAGCAAAGCAAGTACAAACGCGGCGCGTATGCCCAGAACGGCGACCTCCTTGAAGGAGATGCTACGACTACTATGGGTTCCTGGGGCGCTCCGTTCGGCACGGGAGAAAAAAAATATGACAACCTCGGCAACTTCTTCGAGCAGGCCAATACGTGGGATAACACGGTCAGCCTGTCCGGCGGGACGAAAAACGGCAGCTTTTATTTCTCCGCTTCCAACTATTCGCAAACCGGCATTATCCCCAATTCGTCGTACGACAAAACCACTTTCCGCTTCAACGGCGAGCAAAAATACGGCATCCTTAAAGTAGGCGCCAACGTGGCCTATTCCATCGCCGACCAGCTCAGCTCGCTGACCTCCGGCGGGCTGTACGGCTCCAACGGCGAAGGAGCGGTACAGGCCGCCTACCTCTGGCCGCGCGACCTGGATATGAAACACTGGTTAAACGAAGACGGCACTAAATACCGTTTATTCGACTGGGAACTGGTGCAGAACGATTATGACAACCCCTACTGGATATTGAATAAAATGCCGCGTACCGACAAAACCAAACGCCTGACGGCAAATATCAATATAGACCTGAATATTACCGATTGGTGGAGCGTCAATTATGTATTGGGCACCGACCGCTATACGACCAATACCAACCGTTTTTCGGAACCCGGCTCCGGTATTTCCCTGGTTTACCAGAAAGGCTTGCTGACGGAAAATGAACGTACCTACGAATACCTTTCGTCCAACTTTATGACCAGCTTCCATAAACAATTCGGCGATTTTGATTTCAACCTCTTGCTCGGTACGGCCATGGAAGACCGGCTGATTAACTATAACGGCAGGAAAGCATGGAATTTTATTATTCCCGAATTTTATGTAGTAACCAATGTCGCCAATACCGACCTTGCCATATCGCAATCGAAAAACCAGAAACGCCTGGTGGGCGTATATGGCGAGTTTCGCGCTTCCTATAAAAACTGGGCTTACCTGACGGTAACCGGACGTAATGACTGGACGTCCACACTGCCCATTAAAGACCGTTCGTATTTCTATCCTTCGGTATCGGGCAGTTTCGTATTTACCGAACTCCTGCCGAAGAACGATATACTTTCCTTCGGTAAAATAAGGGCTTCCTGGGCACGGGTAGGTAAAGACGCCGATGCGTACGTTACGAATACCTACGTGAATCCCCCCGAATTTACCACCTACGACAATGGTAATGGCATGGGGATACGCGATGAATGGACGCGCGGCAATCCGTATCTGGTGCCCGAAATAACCCAGTCGCAGGAATACGGGTTTGAACTGCAATTCCTCGGCGGGCGTATCGGCCTGGATTACGCCTATTACCAAAATAAAAGTATCAACCAGCTGCTCCAACCCCGCATGAGCCAAACCACCGGCTACATCCTCCTGATGACCAACGCCGGCGAAATCACAAATAATGGTATGGAAGTAACCCTGAACACGGTGCCGGTACAAACCAAAGACTTTACATGGGAATTGAGCGTCAACGCTTCGGGAAACAGGGGCAAGGTGAACGACCTCCTGCAAGGCCTGGAAATCCTCTACGTAACCGACGTACAGGTAGGCAATGCCAAAGCAGCCTCGTTCAATGGCGGCAACTTCATGGCCATTTCCGGCTCCAAATGGCTGAAAAGCCCGGACGGGTACCTGGTATTAAATAAAGATTCCGGTATGCCCACGTCCGACGGTTTAACCACGCACGAAATAGGCAACAGGGAACCGAAGTTGTTCGGCGGTATCAACAACAGCCTGCAATACAAAAACTGGAACTTATCCTTCCTGCTGGATTACCGGATTGGCGGCGACGTCTATAACGGCACCGAACATTACCTGACCGATAACGGTATGAGCACCCGCTCCGCCAACCGGGAATCATTATCCATCACCGGCGTGGTGGACACCGGCACGAAAGACGCCGACGGGAATCCTGTTTATACGGCACCCCAAACCTTTACTTATGAAGCAGGGAAAATGTACACCGTAGGCTCGCAACAAATGAAAGGGGAATACATTATCCAAAATTATTACTGGCAAGGCGCCTATGCGCTTGAATCGGCCAACTATATGACGAATACCAACTGGCTGCGCCTGCGCAGCGTATCCCTCAGCTACAGCTTGCCGGAAAGCGTCCTGCGCAAACTGAAAGTAGTGAAAAACCTGACGGCGACCGTTACCGGCACCAATCTTTTATTGTGGACGAACTATAAAGGCATGGACCCCGAAACATCCGCCGCCGGCTCGGGAGCCGTTGGCTCAAGCTCCGTCGGCATTGACTACTGCGGCATACCTGCACTGGCAGGCGTTTCATTCGGACTTAATTTAACTTTCTAAAAAAATAATGAGTATGAAAAAAATAATTTATATTGTAACAGGCATTTTATTATTAACTGTTTTTTCGGCTTGCGAAAAATGGTTGGATATAAATGACAACCCCAGCAGCGCAAGCAATACCGTACCTACTCCCGATCTCCGGCTAAGGTCTATTCAGTTGCAATTTTCAGACGCCTACGAATCATCGGGCACGAGGGCTTCGTGGATTACACAGAATGTATCAAAAACAAATACGAATAATAATAATGACCTTATCCAGCGCTGGAATTTCCCGCTTGCTTCCACCACCTGGCCTTACCAGGCGTGGTTTGTATATTGCGCCCCCAACCTTCAACCGTTGATAGATAAAGCGACGGAAGAAGAAGCATGGCATTACGTGGGCGCAGCCCAGCTCATCCACGCATGGGGCTTTATGCTGATGGCCGACCTGTACGGCGAAATGCCCTACACGGAAGCCCTGAGCGCTACTTTAAGCCCTGCGTATGACGACGGAAAAACGATATTCTACGGCTGTATGGCCAAACTGGAAGAAGCCATCGCCAACCTGTCCAAATCCCAACCGGCAACGGCAACCCCCTTGTCGGATGGCGATCTATGGAACGGCGGCGACGTCCAGAAATGGATTAAACTGGCATACGGTTTGAAAGCCCGCTGGCTGAACAACCTTACCAAAAAATCGTTTTACGACCCCGACGCCGTACTGGAAGCCCTCAACAAGGCGCCCCAGTCGGTGAGTGATAACACCGTTATGCGCTTCATCAATTCGCCATTAACCGACAGGGCTGGCATGGTAGTCTCGCTTCAACATGCCAATGTCGGCGCTACGGCTACCCGTTTGACCAAATGGTACACCGACCTTTTGACCAATGAATTTACCGGCGGCTCGGGCGTCCTGGACCCCCGCGCTACGCGGATAATCCCCAGCGGCGAATTTTATAATCCGGTAACCGGCCTGAAGAGATGGGTGATGTCAAAAGGCGCGGATATTATCAATACCAACATCCGCACCAACGGCAATGGCCCTGCTGCATTTGAAATCCGGGCGACAAGACCCGACCCGAGCAATTCGCATCCATCCAAATTAGCCACAGCAACAACGGCACAAAAGTCTGACTCGACTTTTACTAACCGGTGGCGCTCAACAAACACAAATGTGGCGCGGCAAGGCGACTCCATCTATATCTCCTGCTATTCCGACCGGTTGGACTGGATACTGGATTTCCCGGACAATACGGATGACCGGTATATTGCCAGCCGTTATAACGGTATTACCGAAGCCAATCCGAATTTCAACAATGAGGTAATCAATATCACCTCTACGGGCAGTTTCTATATTCGCGCCGACGCGCCTGCACACTTAGTTTGCTACCATGAAATGTGCTTCATCAAAGCGGAAGCCCTCTTCCGTAAGGGCGACAAGGGCGGCGCATTGACCGCTTACAAAGCCGGCATCCGGGCGCACATGGAAGCGATGAACGAAAAACTGCAGGAATACCCCCAGATATTGGGCAAACAAGTTATCCCCGCAGCCGACATTGATGCTTTCCTTGCCAGCGCCGCCGTTGCGCAAACAGCCGGCGAATTAACCATGGCGAAAATCATGCAGCAGAAACAAATTTCCATGTCGCTCACGGTGCAAAACTGGACAGATATGCGGCGGTTCAATTATTCTACGCCCGACCCGCAGTTTGGGGTTGTGTATCCCGATTTCGGCCGGCCGTTTGAATTTGACGCCGCCGCGCAGGAATGTTATCCGAGCACGAACCCGAATGACCTTCGCTACTGGCCCCGCAGGGTACAGCAATGTTCCCATGAAATCAACTACAATGAAACCAACTGGCTGGCCTCGCACCCCGAAGCGAACAAAAGAACTATTCTTTCCGCTCCCGTTTGGTGGGATTTCCCAACAGATGATTATAAATAAAATTGGATTTTACAAGGAAAGAAGCCGTCCGGAAGGGCGGCTTTTTTTTGTACTCCCATTGAGGATATGGCGTCAATTTATGATTTGGATGATATAGGGTTTGTTGGCGGACAGTTCAAGAAACCGGAAGAAGACATGGCTTTTTTCACAGCCTATTTTAAAGAACTAAAAGAAAAACGTTCTGCGCAGAAAAAAGAAAATCCAAAAACTGCCCGTGTTCGACGTGGGCAGCAAGAGTGGGCAGTTTGCGTTTAATGGCGAAAACGAATATGACCGGATATAAGAAATTCCCTTCCCCTTAATAAATCGGCTGGTTCACCAATTCATTGAACAATGCTGCAATTTTGGCGGTAACGGCTTCTACGAAGCGTTTGCCTTTGGCGGCCGAGGCTTTGGACGGATTGCCGACGCCCGTGTCCACAGTAGTTTTAGCCCAGTTGCGGGGCACCCAGGCTACTTTTTTATTCAGCGATGCAATGCGGAATGGCCGGCTTTCCCCGTTACCGGCGGTGTCTAAGGCTACCAGCTCCGGATAGTAATGCATCATCACGGAGGTTTCCATTTCGCCGGCATGGTCGTCCTTGTGCTCAAAGTAGCTCTCTTGCGGCTCTACGGCAAACCAGTCGCAAAGGGCAATAAGCATTTGCGGATAATCTATCGCCAGGTCGCGAATCATCGGCTTGAAGCTGTTGCCGCCGTGGCCGTTCATAATAACAAGTATGCCGATACCCTGCCCGTGCAATGCCGCCACAATGTCGTTCAATATGGCTTTCTGCGTTTCATAGCGGGCATGCAGGCAAAAGGGCTGTTCGCGCTGCCCCGGGTTCTGCGCCCCCAGTGGAATTGCCGGCAGCGCCATGCCCTGCACGCCATACCGCGCCCACGCCTCGTTCACCACATCTACCGCTATGGCATGCGCCAAAAGCGTATCCGTCAGGTAGGGCAGGTGGTAATTATGCGGTTCGGTGGCGCCCCAGGGCAATACGGCAAACGTGTATGGCCGGCTTTTGACCCGGCCATACGTGGCCACCGACAAATCGGTATATTGTTTGTCGTTCATTAGTGTGTACTTTAAATCGTGGATACGCGCCTTTTGTATTCGGCCAGGCAGGCGTCCAGGCGTTCGTGGGCGGTAGTGTCGCCCGGCACGTTGTGCGACGGGTGAATGTAGAGTTTCGCGCCCCTGTCCGCCAGAATTTCCGCTACGGTGGTAATCGTCATCCATACCAGCGTAACAAAAGCGAGGGTGGATACCGGCCCTACCTTATCCTGGTGATTCTTCAGCGGCACGGAGGCATCTACTACCGGGACGCACGAATCTACCACGATGTCGGCCAGTTCAAAGAGGGTCTTGCCGCTCGGGTGGCGGGTGGTTTTGCCTTTTGCTTCGGCGGCGGAGCCGTAAACGATGACTTTCAGCCCCAGTTCTTTTGCTTTCAGGGCAACGTCAATGTTCACGTTGTTGATGCCGGTGTGCGAGAAAATCCAGATGCAATCCTTGTCGCTAAAGTTATAGGATTTCATAATGGCGTTACCGTATCCTTCGGCGCGTTCAAGGAAGAGGAACTGGTGGATGCCCATCTGTCCGGTGATACCGGTAAAGAAGGTCATCGGCAGTTCTACCATCGGGTGAAAGCCCACGAAGCCGCCGATGCGGGGATACATTTCTTCTACGGGGATGGTGGCATGGCCGCAGCCAAACGTGTGTACCCAGTGGTTGGATTCGATGCTGTCGGCCATGAGCAGCGCCGCTTTTTTGATGTTTTCCAGCTGGGTGTTTTCAATTTTCTGCATAATGCCCCGGGCATTTGCTAACCATTCTAATGCTAACATAGTGTTTTTTTTAATTAGTATAAATTGTTTTGTTTTTGAGTTTGCTTTTTGCCGCCGGCAATAAGATTAATATCATCGCTATGGCGAAAGCCAGCGCGAAGGGGAAATAGCCGAACTGCGCCTTATCGAACAGCACGCCGATGATTTTATTGAACGAGAACTGTCCACACAGTCCGATAAAAATTGCGATGGAAAATACTGTTCCCGACAGTTCTTTGAATGTGCCGCCGAGGAAATTAAATACGACGGGGTAGGTAGCGCCTACGCCCAGGCCGATTAGCGCGGTAGCCGCATACACGCTTCCTGCCGAAGCGGAAAAATACAGGAGTGCGACGCCGGCAAAGGCTACGGACAGGTACAGGTAAAGCATGGCGACGCCGCTTAATTTTTTCATCAGGAAACCCATCGGCAAGCGTCCGGCGAGCATCCCGATGGTGAACCAGGTGAGGGAAAGCGTGGCGGCGCCGGCAGCCATACCCTGCGTGTTTTCCAAAAACCGTATGGTAAAGTTGCCGCTAATGCCTTCAAACCCGCTTTGGAAAAACAGCAGGAAAGCAAAGAGGAGCAAGGCCGGCGATTTTAACAGGCCTGCCATTTTTGAGACGGATATGTTATTGTACGGTTTCGGTTTCGGGAACCGTATTCCTGCAAAAAAAAGGATAAAGACGACCATTATTGCCGAGACGGTATTGAGCGGCAAAGTGTAGTTGCCTTCCATAAAATAATTCAGCAGCGTCCACAGCAGTGCGCCGATGCAGTAGAAAGCGCCGAGCGCGCTCAACCGCCCGCCGCGTGTTTTGTCGTCGTAAATATCCGCTACGAGCGCATTGGTTTCGCCGTTGAGGATGCCGCCGCCGACGCCCAGCATGAGCATGGAGAGGTGGAGCAGCGGCATCGCCGTCAAGTGCGCCAGCCCCTGGATGCCGCATAACGCGAGGGCTGCGCCGGTAATCAACAATCCTTTATAACCGGATTTGTCCACTACCGGGCCAAAGATAACCGTGCCGGCAATAATCCCGACAGAGAGGGTTGCCGGCAGGGCGTTGGCGCCTTCGCTCAGGTGGGAAAGCACAGGTCCCAGGGCCAGCATCGTAATCCCGAAAAAGGCCAGCCCTGCGCAACCGGCTATAAACACCAGCGTTTTATTGTATTCGTTATGCATATTTATCCTGTTTTATATTTTATTCATTAGCGCCAGATTGCCGGCGCCATATAGCCCGGCGTCGCCGCCGAGCCGGGAGGGTTCAAAGCGCACCTGCCGGATGGCGACGGGCTGCGCCCACCGGGCGGCTTCTTCGTAGATGCGCTGGAGGTATTGTGTGGCGGGGCCAAATACGCCCCCGCCCCAGATGATTTTTTCGGGATTGAACAGGCTGACTAAGTTTGCCGCGGCCATGCCCCACATCGCAATGGCTTTGTCCATCACCTGCCCCGCCAGCGCGTCTTTATTATTGCGGTTGTACACGCAAAAGACGTCTTCCGCCGTAATGGTTTCGGGCGCTTTTTTACGCAGCAGGGTTTTCGTGTACCGTCCATCTTTGAGGCGTAGCTGTGCCTGCCGGGCGATGCCGTTGCCCGAGGCGTAGGTTTCAAAGCAGCCGCAGGTTTTATATGTTTCCCTGTACGGTGCTCCCAGCGCCATCCAGCCGGTGGCGCCCGCGATGTCCCCGTGCCCGTGGAGTATCCTGCCGTCGGCGAGGATGCCCAGCCCGATGCCGGTGCCTACGGCGAGGAACAGCGCATTGTTGCAGCCCTGCGCCGCGCCTTTCCAGGATTCGCCGAGGATACAGCAGGTGCGGTCGCTGGCTATATGTACCTGCGCCGGGCGGAATGCCGCTTCCAGTTCCTGCTGCAGCGGGTAGTCTTCCCATCCGGGGATATTCGGTGCCCAGACCGTGCCGGTTTTGCTGTTGGTTATCCCGGGCACGCAGGCGCCGATAGCTTCCACCTGTCCGCCGTCGGCTTCGGAGGAGGCGATAAGTTGGGTAATGACTGCCCGTACGAGCCTGCCGACATCTGTCCCCTGCCGCTGTTCCAGCAGGGCGGACTGTTTGCAGCGCACCGTGCCCCAGGGGCTGAAAACCGCGCCGGTAATTTTTGTTCCTCCCAGGTCAATGCCTATTATCATAAGTTTAAAGATTAAAAGATTTAAAAATTAAAAAAACACCACCGCGCTTTCTGCGTGCGAGGGGCTGAGGGAGGTGATGGCGAAGCGGTATCTTTTGAGGTCGCGGGGGGTGCAGGGGAGTGTAACTTCCGTGGCGCCCGTAACCGCTACGATGGTTTTCGGATTATCCAGGTTCACCGGGCGGTTCTTCGGGAGCCGGTATATCACAAACCGCTTGGCGTTTTTGCCGCGTTTCCATTGCAGGCGTACCGTCCGGTTGTCAAGCGGCTGCAGGGCGGCGTCCGAAGGGGCTGCCGGTTCTATCCGGGCGATGCGGTTATTTTCGGGTGCGATGCTCAGCGTTCGGTATTCTTTTTTCGACAGCCGTTTTTCCAAATCCACATTCGGGTTGCGGAATAATGATTTTGCGCTGAAATAGATTTCTCCTCTGAGGTTCGGGTCTTCGCGGTTCCGGCGGATTTGCCGGAGGATTTCCCGCTGGCTGCGCCATGCCTTTTGCTGTGCTTTTTTTGAAACCCTGTAGGGCGCCAGCCCGGCATAGACGGTTGCCCCGCAGTTGTGTTCCGACCACCAGTCGGCGAGCGTCGCATAGTCGGCTACCGGGTACCCGATGTTAAAATACAGCTGCGGCAATACGTAGTCTATCCAGCCCTGCTCCTGCCACAGCAGTATATCGGCATACAGCCCGTCGTAGTTGGACGTGCCGCCCTGCGTGTCCGAGCCGCGGGGGTCTTCCGTTTTGTTGCGCCAGATAGCAAAGGGCGAGATGCCGAATTCGACCCAGGGCTTGACGGATTTGACGGTCTCATTAATTTCCCGGATAATCCGGTTGACATTGTCCCGCCGCCAGTCGCCCTTATCGGTGAACCCGCGCGGATGTTCCGCAAAGGTGAGCGAGTCGGGGAATTCCTGCCCCGCGATTTTATAGGGGTAAAAATAATCGTCCATGTGTACCGCGTCTATGTCATAGCGGCTCACCAGGTCTTTTACCACCCGGCAGGTGAACGCCCGCACTTCGTCCAGCCCGGGGTTAAAGTACTGCCCCTTGCCGTAGGTAACCACCCATTCCGGGTGTTCGCGGATAACATGGCCGGGGGCGTACCTGTTATACACAGCCGTATCATTATTGACGCGGTAGGGGTTGAGCCAGACATGGATATACAGCCCGCGCTTGTGGCATTCTTCGATAACGAACTGCAGGGGGTCGTAGCCCATTTCCGCGCCCTGTTCGCCGGTCAGCCAGTAGCTCGACGGCTCTAACGGGGAGCGGTAGAAGGCGTCGGCGGCAGGGCGTACCTGGAAAACGACGGTATTCATGTGAAAGGCTTTTACCTTGTCCAGCAAGCCGGTCATTTCGGCCTGTTGCTGTTCCACCGGCAATCCGGGTTTGGTCGGCCAGTCGATATTGGCAACGGTAGCAATCCATACGCCGCGCAGCGCCCTTTTATCCGGCTGGGCGTGCAGCTGCCCGCAGGCTGCCGACGCCAGTAGAAGCAGGAATAAATGTATTTTCTTCATCGGTTAAAGTTTTTTGAGGTACAAAGATACAATTTTTTTTGATGTGATGGTGATGTGATGATGTGGTGATGTGGTGATGTGATGATGGGATGAAGATGGATGAAGATGGATGAAGGGCCGGCGCCAGCCAGCTTTCAACTTTCAACTTTTCTCAGTTCATAATTCATAATTAAAAAAAACACTATCTTTGCACCGTTTTCCCGAAAACCCCGTCAGATTCCCCGGCGAAAAAGACAAAAAGGAAGCAGGAAGGGTTAAACTGGAAGCAGGAAGGATTAAACGGCGAGCAGGGTAATAAAGCCGCCAACCGA
>JAISLK010000018.1 GCA_031290935.1 Prevotellaceae bacterium
ATGTAGGCCATAGCCTTTATATCATTAACGGAAGCCGGTGTGACAAGCATAAAACAAGGAATCTGGGTCTTTACATCTAACAGGGTGTGCAGTTTTACAGCGCCTGCATCACGCTTGTAGGTGGTCCACCAGAACACCGACAAGCACAGTGATATGATAGAGGAGTCGAACGCATAGATATTACCCCCGGTGTTGACTTCAAAGGCTGCATCCGCGCTGACGCGTCGGGCATAAGCGATCATGTACATGGCAAATTCCTCGAAGATCTTATAGTTTCGCGAGGCATTCGCCCGTGCCATTGTGGATACATTGACTGCGCTGCCGAAGCCCATATGATAGGCTTTAGCCTTATGTGCTTGAACGATTGTCACCAAATCCATAAGGCTTTCACGATTGGAGAGTTGTCCGAAGAGCATCATCAACAGTTGATTCCAGCAAGTAAAACATCGATTGCCCTTGTCGCCGTCATACTTTTGGACGATATGAAAGAATTTGTCATAATTAAGAAATTCTACAAGTTGGGCAAAAACATATTTGTTCCGGTTCATTGGAGATATACTTTAGTTCCCAAATATATCATTTCAAATCGGCGCACAAAAATATAACCTACAATTTTCTGATTACCAAAATGTCAAAGAACAATTTTATAAAAACAACGCAACACTACTGATTCATCACTCATAACTCATACTCCGCCGCCCGCCGTTTCACTAATCCCGGCAACACTTGCCCGCCGCTCTTTTGCCACTTCACAAACTCCGCACGAATCGCCGGGTCGCCGGCATTTGCCTTTGCCTTCCGCAGCAGCGTGGAGCCTTTGAATGCCCCCGCCCCCACGTTATACGTGAACGGCACCAGCGCGTCGAATTGATTTTGATTCACACCCGGCAGCTCCGCGCTCACCGCCCGTTCCGCCCATGCCACGTCAGCGCGCAATAACTGTTCCGCCTCCGCCTGCGTGATAGTTTTACCAACCGTAACATCCGGCCCCGTATGCCCGTACCCAATTGTCCACACCCCCGCCGGACACTTATACGCCACCAGCCGCAACCCCTCGTGCACCTTCAATAATTCAATACCCCTCTGCGATGTCTTCATTAACTTTTAGTTTTTAGTTCTTAACTCTTAGTTATAATTTGCCTCTAATACCAGTCCTTTTTCGCCCAGCGACAACCGTGTTATCCGTTGCCCGTCGCCTTCTATTTGGTTAGCTATTTCGCGCTTCCATAATGCAAAATCGTCATCATTCACCATACCGCCAATACCCACGCCAACGGTTGGATGCTCTTTAAATTCGCCCTTGTGCGCCAATAACAGCAACGCTTGATTTTGATAGGTAACGGGGCCTATCGACAGGCCACTAATTATCTTCCCCTGCGCGTCGCGTTGCACTTGAATAACCAAGTCATAATTACTGTCCAACTGTATCCCGATGCCCTTCATTGCTTTACTTTATCATTTTCCATATCCTTAATTTGTATAGCTTTTCCGGCCATGGCGCCCTGGTAGCTGGTTGCCCCCGTGCCACCGTTGGCAGCCGAACCCACGCCAATAGCGCTGAGCGCCGACGGCAAGGCGTTATGTATGGCTTCCACGTATTCTTTGAGGCTATCCAGGTTATCTTTGAGTTCTTGCAGCTTTACCAGCCCGCCAAGAGTGCCGTCATTGAATGTTATGCCATCGGCGTTGATGGTTGCCTTCATGGAACCAATCGTAATATTTACCGCCGTTACTTCCGAATAAGAAATAACCGCCAAATTGCGATAGTTCCCGCCGGACAAATCTGTTACCAATACATAGCTGCCAATCTTCGGCGTTATCAGTAATTGTTCGGCATTATCATTAATAACAGCCCGCAGCCGGACGCCGGTAATCAGTAATTCATCTATCACTACTGAACACGTATTGCCCGTTATTTCCTTTACCTGCGCCGGGAAAATAACCACCCGTTGCGAACCTGCGCCCGCAATAGCCTGTATCTTCTCTTTTATTTTCCCATATATATCCATTTTTTCTTATCTTTGTATTATGAAATGCCTGTTACTCATTTTGTCATTCATAACCGCAGTATCGGTGGCGCAGGCGCAAAAACGGCACCCGTTCATTGAAGACTGCGCAATTACTAAAAACTTCGGGTTGGTGAGCGAAACGATTCGACTACGAGGCAACGTTCGTATTATAACCGACCCGGAGGAACATGCCGATTTTAGAGTAAAACTCATATCCGCTCCCGGGTTAGCCTCCGTGTATATAAAAATCGTTTCCCATCCCGCCGGATGCGGCGAATGGAAATGGGTAACTTCCGGTGAAGATTTCTCTATACGTTTTGTTGACGAAATGGAGCTATTTACCATCCGCATCGTTACCGATATGCCGGGCTGCCCGTATTGATTTATCCGGTTCATCCGATTTTCCTCCCTAATGTAATTTTACGTTCCCCGCCATTGGCGCTAAATTTCATTTCGGTGGCCGCTACATAGTATACGCCATTTTTATACGGGTATTCTGCATCGCGTAACAACACCTTATATGCCGGCTCTACGTAGGGAATCAGCCAGCCGGTAAAACTGCCTTCGTAACCGTCGAATATCCATAAATTATACTCGCTTTCGGCGGCGTTTTTCAAGCCGCCCTCATCGGCAGCGTGAATGGTTCTACTGATTTTCGTACCGCCCGGCCGCCCGAAAGTATTTTTAATAACTGTGCCGTCCGGCAAAAATGTCCTTACTTCGACCTCAATATTCTTGTCCGCCGCTTTTACATATTTCAAGTCCGCTTTTTCAATATTCCGCGCAAAGTCATACACCACTACCTTTTCGTTAGAAATCTTGCTATATGGCGGATGTATGTGCAACGTGTCTCCCTTGAAATAAATGTTTGCTTTTGTTTCCTCCTGCACTTTTTTCAGCACGTCAAACGCCGTAGCTTTGAAAAACACAAATTTTTCCCACGTAAATTCATAATCACAGCTGATTTTTAACTTATCTCCGGCCTGTTTTATTACTTCATTTAACAGGGCTTTCAATGTAATATTGACATATTCCTTATCCGCTACCGGCTTCTTGAATAAATACAGTGCGTCGATACATTCCAGCTTAATGCCGCATCGTCCGTTGAAATGCTGTTTAAATACCCTTGAAATTCCAATGGAAGATTACCGTCATAGCCTAACGCTATCTCTACCCTGTCGCCTTCCTTTACCTTGTCCTCGATGTTTAATGCACGATTTATATGTGTGCCCGGAATAACAATAGTGGCGGTGTCGGCTAAATTCTCTACCGACTTCATAACCATTACGCTGTCCAATAACTGCAACGTATAATTACCTACTTTTATTTTATATTCCATTGCGTACATCACTCATCCTTTATTAGCAAATCAAACATATCATCCGAGTAGCCCTTTATCGTGTACATTTGGTTTTCCATCCCCTTGGTAAAAGGCAACGAATAATCCTCCACTGCCAGCCTTGTAATGCCGAATATTCCCAATAGCCGGCTCTCAATACTCAATACTTTTCGCGCCTCCATATAAGCGCGCAGCTTGTGCAGTTCATCTTCCGGCAAGTCGCCGGCGCCAATCAACACGCCCGCGATGTTCACCTCATAATCATCCTGGCTCCACAGTTCCTTAACTGTTCCCCGCCGGTTCTCGACAGTATTATCCACCTTCAACACCTGCCGGCGGACGATGGCATTTTTCCCGCTCACCGAAATAACGGGGTCAAGCGGTAATGTCCAGTAGGCGTCGTCAGGCTCGTCGCTGAATTTTATACGCACGCTGTCAAAATGCAACACGCCTAACCATTCATTCGGATTAACATTATTCTCAATACCGGGCACCCAAATATCATTAAGCCGGCGGATTTCATTCTCTTTTACCCGTCGCACCACCTCCTTATTCTGCAACCAGTAAGGCGGCAACTCCAATCCCAATGCGTTATTTAAATATATTGCCATCAATCCGTAAATCTGTAAATCTATCCTACACCGCTGTTTCTGCCACTCCCAATACTTTATACATCTGCTCGGCTATCGTTCGTAGCGCGTTGTCGGTATTTTCCCCTACGCCGCCACTGTAATGAATATGTTCCGCCGCCTGCATCTTCCCCAAGTGAATGTTTACCGTCGTATTCCGTGTCCCGCCGGTGGCAATGGCCGCTGTTGTGCCGCCAAGCGGATTTGTCCCGCCGGAACCGCCCGGTACAAGCCCGGCATTGACGCCGCTAATCATGTCTTCGGTTATCCCATAACGCCCCATGCCGAACCGTCTTAACTGGTTTTCGATTTTGTAATTATCATACATCGTAGTGGCTAAATCCAACCACTTAGTATCAATATGCCTTGTCTTTTCCGCAGAATAAAAGGAGGTGTTTTTAAAAACGGGTATTAAATCGTAATAGTTTAAGTAATGATTTTTATTTTCACTCGCCAATGGCTTTACAAAGGCCTCTAATTTATCCATAGCTTCTTTAAGTGCCCCTTCATACTCTGTGCCATAACTTTTCCATACATCTTCTTGTGCGGCGTTAATTTTACTAATAATCGCCGCATGTTTTTCCTGAAAATCCTGCAAAAATATATTTTGCGCCAACGCTTTATTAGCATCTTGTTGCGCCTTTGCTATATCTTCAATGCTTCCCTTTAACAGGTCTTGATTTTTCAACAATCCCGGGTATTTGGCGTTCAGCTGGTCAATGAGTGTTTTCCGCCGTTCGCTTTCCGGGTTCGTTTTTTTCATCGCCTCAAACAACCGGTTTAATCCCTGTTGTTCCACGCCTATTTTTGCCGCTACATTATTCACGGCCTTTTCGGCCGCCTGTTGCGCCTGGTTGAATTTCCTGAACGCGCCTGCCAACGCTATAGTCAGTCCTATGGCTGCCGTGATAGCTATTAGCCACGGATGCCGTGAAAGTGCATCAAAGGCCAATTTCAACATTTTGGTCGCGCGGCTGAATAAATTAGTCGCTCCGGTGCATAGGCTTAACGCTTTTGTATGCGCCATGGCCAATAGTCGAAGTTTGGCAAAATGCGACATGGATAGTAAGGCTACCACTTTCCACGCCACTATCGCCGCAGTAAACGCCTTCCAGTGTTCTACCGTAAAGGCAATAACGCCGCCTAATAAACTAAGCGCGCCGGAAAGAATATTCCCCACTGTTTCAGCCACGCCCATTATGGACTGCTTGTGCGCTTCAAAAAAAGCGGTCAATCGCTGTACAAAATTGCCCACCGCTTCAAAAGCCGGCATTAGCGCCCCGCGAACAGAAACAATCAGCCCGCCAATCCGCTCCTGCAAATCACCCATCGCATTTTGGTGTTGCTTCCACTTGCCTTCCGGCGTGGCTGATAATGCTGCATTTACGCCACCGACATATTGGGTTAATATACCCGACAGCATCGCTACTCTTTGTTGCTCATTCCCGTATTGCAACACCTTTTCCTGCGCCTCGTCGAACCGGTATCCGTAACGGCTCAACGCGCCCACCTGCCCGTCCAGTACCTTACCCATCATCTGGGCAATAGTTACCGCCTGTTCCTGCGAAGCGTTCAGCCCGTATTGTTGCGCCAGCATGTCGTTCATTGCGGGAATGAGCTGGCGGAGGCTTTCCGTTTTTGTCAAGTAGGTGGACAGTTCCTGCGCACCGGCTAACTGTATCTCATCCCCGATAACGCCTAATTTCTGCTGCGCTGCCGTCAAATCCTTTATCCCTTGTATCTGTGCACCTGTGGCCGACATACTGTTTCGCATCAACGTCTCCAGCTTCTTTTCCGCCACCGACTGCATCTCATAAGCCTTTACACATTTGTCCATCGCAGCGGTAAACTTGCCTATCACCGCCATGGTATGTTGAAATGCAAAACCGATATTAGCTATCTTATTTGCCCTCGCATGCAATTTATCCATTGCGCCCGTTGCCTTTTGCGCCGCTCCTGAAATATCAAGTACGCCTTTGGTTACATTACCATTCAGGTTAATTGTATATGTGAGTATATTATTTGCCATTTTGTAGTTTTAATTTTTTTTATTATCTTTGTGATACAATGACAGCACTGCTTACCATATTATTCTTTGTCTGGCTGGGCAACAAAACATTAAAAGCCCATAAAAAAGCAGAAAAAGGCAGAAAACTTTCTACCTTCGACAAATTCCTTACAACCCCATGCAAAGGTGTTTTTGATCCTCCTGAGCCGGACAAATATGATATTAAAATCAAAATAAATAGTAATTAGTCAATCGTAAGTTACTTATTTCTTTTTGCCTCTTGTTGCCTTAACCATTCCAGTTCCTTAATACGCATGGCCCATTCTCTATCGCTCAGGCTGTCGGGGTCGGGAATATGCAGGTAGTAACGCAACTGGGCGTTAGCCGTCCGGAAAGACTTAATCTGCTCCCCTGTCCAGATTTCCGTATAAATACCCGCGCGCAAACCTTCAATTCCAAACAGCGGGGAAAACACCACCATTGAAGTCCGCGAAAAAGGAAAACGATACCCCAATTCCAAAGAAGCCGACGCGATGAATAAAATTGCCGCCACTATTGAAAAACTCGAACGCGAAACCGGCGCAATAGACATCCTTAATGTAAGCAAAAAAATGCTTGACCGGCTACGCTCCTTTGACTTGAATAAAGCGCAGGAACTCTCCGACCTCTTCGACGCCTTCCTGAAAGACAACCGTTTTTCATTGTTTCATTGTTTATTATTATTTCAGGCCGGCATAACCAGGCTATTTATGCCGGCATACGCGGACTATAGCTGTATGGTAAGGGCGACAACGCCGAACGGCTACTTAATGAAATTTTTAAATCTTTATATACCGCATTACACGTAACGTTGCCGGCGCGTAAAAGTGGAAAACATGCTATCCAATTTCGGCAATAATACCTGGGGCTTTTTTCTGGCAGGCGTGGATTTAAAATTGATTGAAACCGCCAAGGGTGATGCATTCACAGTATTCGACGAACGCGATGACCGGCTGATTGAGGAACTGTACAACAACGGTACAGGCGGCGTCAACGATACCCTGCTAAGCCGATACGCCGGCGGCTTCGATAAGGCCGTTAACAACGTCTTCGGCGCAGGCAGGAAGTACCCGGAACTGGAAAATCAACTGCGCATTAACGCCGGTCGCTTTGGCACCTATAAAACATACGACCTCTGCCGGCAACTGGAAGACGCACGAAAAAGCGGAATGACAAAAGACGAATTTAAAAAGTTCGCAAAATCGCGCATAGGCGCGTACAACGCCTACCAGCGCACGGAATATAATACAATGATTGCCCGCAGCCGCACGGCCAAACAGTGGCAACGCTTTGGTGAAGAAAAATTTCTATACCCCAACATTGAGTGGTTGCAAACCGCCAGCGCCAACCCGCGGCCGGAACACCTGGCATTTGTCGGACTGATATTGCCGCAGGATGACCCCTTCTGGCAACGCAACCAGCCCGGCAACGAATACAACTGCAAATGCGACTGGCGAACCACCGACCAGCCCGCCTCCATCGACCCCGCGCCGGAAGACATACCGCCTGCCAAAGGACTGGAAGGAAACCCTGCCGAAACAGGTGAACTGATTACCGCCAGGCATCCCTACTTCGCAAGAAATAACCACGCCCCGCAATGGGTAGAAGATAAAGCCCTGTTGCAACTGCCCAATGACGTAGCTTATAAAGAAAAAACAACACCCTCCGGCAAAACATACCGCGAACACCTGTTAGTAGATAAAGCAAATGAAGCCGCCGGAAACAGAGAAATCGCCGCACTGCTGCTAGATAACGGGTATAAGGACGTGAGGCTGCTGCCACAAATCAACTTCAATGAAAAGGCGTTAAGGATACGTTATTTTGGCAATAACTATACTAATACCCATTCCAATGCTAACCCGGATGCAATAGTAGATGGTGTAATTGTAGAATTTAAGCACAGCAATAGGGTAAATCTAAGTATTAACATTGGTAAGGCTGCAAGAAAATCTAATATAGCTATCATTAAAACAACGGAATTTATATCCGATACGCATATTAGGGATGTGGTTGCGCGGCAGTGGAGTATAGAAAATCGCAAAAATTTAACAGAAATAATAGTTATAAATAATGCGGTAATACAGCTATTTAAAAGGCCATAAAAAAAGCTATCCTATGGATAGCCTTTGTTTGAAAAATTCTGTCCTCTCGCGCAAATAACGGCATCTGTCTTCCAAACTTATTGCAAAGGTACAAAAACATTTTTAAATACCAAATAAATATCATTTAAATTGAAATAAAATGACACCGGAACAATTTACAAAAGGCCTTGCACGGATGGCTGTTGAAATGAAAAACTTCATAGAAGATACCGGCCCTAATGGTGCACCAACAATCGTCGGCAAAACAGCCGCCGACTTCTTTACGCAGAATTTCGACCGGCAGGGTTTTCTGAACCGTGGCCTGCAACCCTGGCCGGATGTGAAACGACGGACAAACCCACGCAATACGCCACGCGGAAAAACCGCCGCCGGGCGGCGTATCCTGTTCGGTAAAACACGCAACCTGAGCCGCAGTATTGACTACGACCCGCAAAAAGGCCGCGTAATCGTATATAGCGACGTCCACTATGCGCACTACCACAATGAAGGCACCGGCAAGCTGCCGAAACGCCAGTTTATCGGCGACAGCGCAGAACTGGAAAAACTTATTACCTCCGAACTCGACCGCAAACTTAAAAACATCATCAAATGAAACAGCTATTGACAGACATTCAGAACCGCCTCGCAACCGCGACGCATACCGGCAACAGCCAGCTATTCGCTTATGTGGACTTGGACTGGGGACAAGCAGACTTCTACGACGGCATGCCGCCCGTGAAATTCCCCTGCGCCCTCATCGATGTGCAAAACGCTACATACAGCAACGAAGGAAACCTCGTGCAGATAGGTATTATAACCGTGCAGGTGCGTATAGTAGATTTAATCCTAAGCCGCACCTCTGCCGGCGCGCCCGCAGAACAGCGGGAAAAAGCCGCCCGCATTTTAGACTTACTACGCGAAACCTACCGCCTCCTGCATGGATTTAGCGGCAACCATTACGGCCCCCTCATCCGCCAAATAACCGCCCGCATCCGCCGCCGCGACGGACTGCATGAATATATGATAACCTTTGAAACCGCCCTTACCGATGAAACGGCAAAGCCGCAATACCAAGCCATAAACCTTACCCCGAAAATTATTATATAAAAAAAACCAAAAATTCCGGGGCTTTCTTTATATCTGAAATAATGACTTATCAATAAAATGATGCGGCATATTACACGCTATTTTTTGTGCAACAGAATTAAACCGCTTATTTTTCTTGTGTATATATATTTTAAAATCCCGATAGGTAGCATTAGTCGCGTAACAATAATCAAATCCGGGATTATCTATTTCTTGTTTTACCTCCTTGTTGATACTGATTAATTCGTATGCTAAGGGATTAAACCATTCTACATATTCACAAATTTTCCGGTAAGCATCTTCTGAACACTTTCTACCTCCTCCGCTATCGCCTTCCTGTCAATAAGCGAACTCTTAGTTCTTAACTCATAAAGTTGAAAGTTAGCTGGCGCCAGCAACTCTTAACTCTTAACTCATAATTAAAAAGCCGTCGTCAAGGCTCGACGGTTCCCGTCGTCAAGGCTCGACGATTCCCGTCGTCAAGGCTCGACGGTTCAGTTCTTAACTCTTAGTTCTTAACAGTTCAAAGCTACCACAACATTTCAAGGAATAACCACCAGGCTACAGCGACCTTGTCCTTTTAGTTTCCAACTCAACTTTTTTATGTACTTTTGCACAAAATTTGAAATATGAGCGAAAACAATATTTTAACCAAACTGGAAGGTTTAACCAAAAAATTTGAAACTATCGGGACGCAATTGGGCGAGTCCGGCGCGTTGTCGGATATGAAACGGTATGTGTCGCTGAACAAGGAATACCGCGAGTTGGAGCCGATTGTGGCTATTACCGCTACTTATAAAAAAGCATTAACCGACCTGGCCAGCGCGAAAAATATTCTTGCTGCTGAAAAAGATGCGGAACTGCGCGAAATGGCAAAAGAAGAGGTGGATTCGCTGGATGCCGCTATTCCGCAAATGGAAGAGAAGATAAAACTGTTACTGATTCCTGCCGACCCGCAGGACAGCAAGAGCGCCATCCTCGAAATCCGCGCAGGGACGGGTGGCGACGAAGCTTCGATTTTCGCCGGCGAGTTGTTCCGCATGTATATGAAATTTGCGGAAAAGAAAGGTTGGAAAGTTGAAGTAAACAGCAGTTCCGAAGGCACGGTGGGCGGCTACAAGGAAATTATCTGCGAAGTGAAAGGCAACGGCGTATATGGTATCCTGAAATATGAAAGCGGCGTCCACCGTGTGCAGCGTGTGCCGCAGACCGAGACACAGGGGCGGGTGCATACTTCCGCCGCGTCGGTAGCGGTGCTGCCCGAAGCCGACGAGTTCGACGTGGAATTAAACATGAACGATATCCGGAAAGATACTTTTTGCTCGTCCGGCCCCGGGGGGCAGTCGGTGAATACTACGTACTCCGCTATTCGTTTAACGCATGTCCCGACAGGCATTGTTGTGCAGTGCCAGGACGAAAAGTCGCAATTGAAGAACTTCGACAAGGCGCTGGTGGAACTGCGCACGCGCCTGTATAATATGGAATACGAAAAATACCTGAATGAGATTTCAAAGAAGCGCAAAACGATGGTCTCTACCGGCGACCGTTCGGCTAAAATCCGCACGTATAATTACCCGCAAAGCCGCGTAACCGACCACCGAATCAATTACACCATGTATAACCTGCCTGTATTTATGGATGGCGACATCCAGGAAGTCATCGACCAGCTGCAAGTGGCCGAAAATGCCGAACGCTTGAAAGAAAACGAGGAATAACGGGCTGTCGGCTGTCAGGAGGAGGGGCGGGCAGCGCCTTCCGTACGCCACTGGGAGAGTATTACGCCGGCAATAACTACCGCCATGCCGGCCGCCTGGTGCCATGCAATAACTTCGCGGCCGGTAATGGCCACCGTGATAGTAGCTGTTACCGGGACGAATGCGGTGAACATGTTGGAGCGTGTAACACCGATTTTCTTTACGGAATAAACGAATAGCACAAATGCCAGCGCCGACACAAATACCGTCAGCATCGCAAGCGGGTAAAGCGTGTCAAAGCCCCACCGGACAGCCGCCAGCGATTGCCGTTCATAACCCAGCGCCGGCCAGAGGAAGTAAAGCGCGCCGATAAATCCCTGATAAGTTACGACAGTGAACGGCGAATAATCCGCGAGTTTTCGTATCACCACCGCATAACCGGCCGCAGACGCCGCCGCCATAAAAAACAAGAGAGCCCCGGAGAGCGGCGCCTGCAGGGTGAAATCGTTGTTGAACATCACCAGCGCCACGCCCGGCAGGGTGATTAACATGCCGGCAATATTGACGGCGGTAGAACGTTCCCCGTAAAAAATAAAGCAGGAAAGCATGGTAAATAGCGGGATGGTGGTAATAATAATAGACCCCAGCGACGGCGACTGGGTAATGCGCAGCCCGTTGGTTTCGCCGAGGAAATACAGGAACGGTTCAAACAGCGCCAGCAGGAGAAACCATTTTAAATCGCGCCGCTTCGGCGGCTGGAAACGTTTGGTGGCAAGCAAAAACGCCAGCAGCAGCAGGGCGGAAAAGAACAACCGGAATAATATCAAACTTTGCGGCGGGAAATGCCGGAAAGTCAATAACTGCTCCGACCATACGAACGACAGGCCAAAGAGCAGCATGGTACAGATAACGGGCGTGTAAGAGGTAAGCAGGTTTTTCATACGGTAAAGCGTAGTCGCTGGCCTTTGGCGGCGGCGTTGATTTGCCCGTTTACAAACACCGGTTCGCCGTTGACAAAAGTGTGTGTAACCTGTGTATGCACGGTCGTTCCGGCGTAAGGCGTCCAGCCGCATTTCGACAGCACGGTAGCGTCCGTGATGCGCCATTCCCTGTGGGGATGCACCAAGGTTAAATCGGCATAATAGCCTTCGCGGATAAAGCCACGGCGGGCGATTTTAAATAACTTTGCGGGCGCGTGGCACATGCGTTCTACCACTATTTCGGGCGTAAATATGTTGTCGCGGCACAGTTCCAGCATCAGCGGTAACGCATATTGCACCGACGGCATGCCCGACGGGGCTTGCAGGTAGGGTTGCTGTTTTTCGCTGCGCGTATGCGGCGCATGGTCGGTGGCGATGGTCGCGATACATCCGTCGGCAACCGCCAGGCGCAAGTATTCGCGGGCGCCTTTGATAGCCGGATTACACTTCACAAAATGTGCCAGCCGCGCACAGGCAGTGTCGTCGAACCACAGGTGCGGCACGCAGGCTTCGGCAGTGATAGCGCTGCCCCGCGAGAACAGCGTACATTCCAGGACAGTGCTTACATGCAATATATGCACCGCCGCCCGGTATCTCGTCGCCAAGCGCATCACCCGCTCGGTGCTGCGCAGGCAAGCCTCCGCCGTGCGGATGCGCGGGTGCATATCGGCAGGCAACGCTTCGCCGTAGCGCGCTACAAGGGCGTCCAGATTTTGCCGGATGAGGCGATCATCTTCGCAATGCACCGCCGTTAATACCGGCGATTCGGCGAAAATAGCCGCAATAGCGCTTTCGTCATCCACCAACATATTGCCGGTGGACGAGCCTAAAAACAGTTTTACGCCGCCCACTTCCGCCGGGTTGATGCGCCGGATTTCGCTGAGGTTGCTGTTGGTCGCGCCCAGGTAAAACGAATAATTCAATAACGATGTGGCGGCGGCGCGGCGGCATTTTTCTTCCACTAATTCCAGTGTGGTAGTCGCCGGCGTGTTGTTGGGCATGTCGATAAACGAAGTAACGCCGCCGGCCGCCGCCGCACGCGTTTCCGAAGCGATATCGGCCTTATGCGTAGCGCCGGGTTCGCGGAAATGCACGTGCGTATCTATCACCCCGGGCAGCAGCCACTGCCCGGCAGCGTCAATCACCGTAGCGCCGGCGGGGATTTCGGGCGCGTTTCCCGAAGGGTAAATCCCTTGAATCAGGCCGCCGCTAACAAAAAGGCTACCTTCCATCGACAGCCCTTCGTTAATAATCGTTGCGTTGCGTATAAATAAAGACATGTTAAGGGTGGAAAGTTATTTTATTTTGCGGAGCCGGAGTTGCAGCACGCCGGTGAAGGCTTCGTTGAAGATGCCGCCGCTCATTTTGGATGCGCCTTCCTTGCGGTCGATAAAAATAATGGGTATCTCTTTTATCATAAATCCGAATTTATAGGCGAGGTATTTCATTTCTATCTGGAAGCCGTAACCTTTCATGCGGATACGCGCCAGCGGGATGCGTTGCAGCACGCAACGGCGGTAGCATACAAACCCGGCGGTGGTATCCTGGATGTGCATGCCCGTAATCATCCGTACATATTTTGAAGCAAAATACGACATCAGCACGCGGCCGAGCGGCCAGTTCACCACGCTCACGCCATTTGAATACCGCGACCCGATAACCACATCCGCCCCCTGCTCGCAAGCCTTCCGCAAGCGCGGCAGGTCGTCGGGGTTATGCGAAAAATCGGCGTCCATCTCAATGATATAGGTGTACCCGCGTTCCAGCGCCCAGTGGAACCCGGCGATATAAGCGGTGCCCAGCCCGAGCTTGCCGGCGCGTTCTACCAAATGTAACTGTTGCGGAAATTCCCCTTGCAGGCGCTTTACTATGCCGGCCGTGCCGTCGGGGGAGTGGTCGTCTATGACAAGGACATGAAAGCCGCCGGGTAATGAAAAAACCTTCCGCAGGATTTTCTCCGCATTTTCACGCTCGTTGTACATGGGGATAATAACTAATGTATCGCTCATCCGGTTTCTGAAAAATCTGCTGCAAAGATAGCAAAATAATTATGAGTGATGAATGATGAGTTATGAATTATGAGGTAGGAGCGGGGTTCGCCCGCCCGTTTGTCCGCAGGACAACCATCGGCAGTTATCAGTCGGCAGTGGCTGCCGCCGGCTTCCCGGGTGTTCCGGAGAGGTCTCCGAGTGACCTGGAGAGGTCTCCGGGTGCTCTGGAGAGGTCTCCGAGTGACCTGGAGAGGTCTCCGGGTGACCTGGAGAGGTCTCCAAGTGACCTGGAGAGGTCTCCGGGTGACCTGGAGAGGTCTCCGGGTGACCTGATGACACCCCGTTCCCCATTAACCATTAACCATTACTTCACGCACCGCACCTGGATACCTTTTTTCCTGGAGGAATCTGCAGTTGGGTTGATGCTACTACTACTGAATTCCAGGTTGTATGCGTAGGCGGGAGCATAAGTGTTCGGGACAGTTGACCAGTAGAAACCGTAGCTATCGAACTCCATGCCGTTAGAAGAGGCGTTAATGCGGCCGCCCAAGCCCCATTCGCTTACCAAGGTAGCAACATCAGTAGCGCCGGCTAATGCATTAAAGTCGCTTTGGCTGGGCACCCGCCACGGCGAGGGGCACAGCGTCGATTTATAGGTGTTCACATACGGCCAGTTATAGTAGTAGCGCGTGTTTGCTCCTTCGGTATAGCTGCGGCACCGCGGCCAATCGGAGCTTTCCCCGAAATCGCTTTTGTTACATCCGGGAATTTGGATGGCGTCGCTCCATACCAGCGTGCTGGCGCCGAACGTCCACATCTGGGTGCTGGCGGCATGGGGAGGGATTAGCAAATGCTGCAGGGTAAGAGCGCGTATCACCGATTTCCCTTCGGCGTCGGCGGCAAGGATTAGGGCTTCGCAGTTCACACAGGCGGAAGGGGTGGTAACGGTAATGGTGAAGGTGCCCGCGTTGCCCGAGAGCGGGGATACCGCTACCGTCCAGCCTTCGGGCACGTCGAGTGCTTTCACGAACGCCACGCCGCCTGTGGTGGTAAAACCAATGTTTTGGGGAACGTTTGCCTCCGTGAATGGCGCAGGCTGCGCGAAGGTAATCCCCAGCGCCTCCGGCGCGACGTAGGCAGGGCATGCGAGCGCGAGGGGCGCGGTGATGGTGCGCTCTGCGCCGTCGGACACCAGCAGGGTGGCGGTGCCGGTAGCGGTGTAACGTTTGCCGTCATTGGCGGGGGCGGTGACGGTGATTGTCCCGGCGGTGGGATTAGCGC
>JAISLK010000019.1 GCA_031290935.1 Prevotellaceae bacterium
AAATATGGAGCTCAATAAATGAAATATGGAGCTCAATAAATGAAATATGGAACTCAATAAATGAAATATTGAGCTCAATAAATGAAATATTGAGCTCAATAAATGAAATATTGAGCTCAATAAATGAAATATGGAGCTCAATAAATGAAATATTGAGCTCAATAAATGAAATATTGAGCTCAATAAATGAAATATGGAGCTCAATAAATGAAATATGGAACTCAATAAATGAATTAGGTAGCTACATAAATGAACTGTGTCACTGCATAAATGAAATGAATGCGGACGTATCCGTTCGTGGATGACGCCGGCAGGGACGCCGGCAGGTGTTAGGACTGGCTGTCCCGGAACACCGCCCGCAGCAACCCGTCCATCTTGGAAATGGCGGCGATGGCTATCTTTTTTGCTTCGGGCAAACCCTTCTGGTTGTACCGGGAGATGAATATGGTATCGAACCCCAGCTTTTCCGCTTCTGCGATACGCTGGTCGATGCGGGAGACGGGGCGGATTTCGCCGGTCAGCCCTATTTCCGCCGCAAAGCAGCAGCGCGGCGGCACCGGCAAATCAAACCCGGACGAGAGGATGGCCGCTGCCACCGCCAGGTCTGCCGCCGGGTCCACAACCCGCAGCCCGCCGGCCATGTTCAGGAAAACATCCTTCACGGCCAGCCGGAACCCCGCGCGCTTCTCCAGCACCGCCAGCAGCATGTTCATCCGGCGGACGTCAAACCCGGTGGCCGAACGCTGCGGCGTGCCATACGCCGCGCTGCTCACCAGCGCCTGCGTCTCTATCACCAGCGGACGCGCGCCGTCGAGCGTCGCCGCCACCGCTACGCCGCTCAGGGCGCCGTCGTGCTGCGTAATCAGCAGCTCCGACGGATTGCTCACCTCCCGCAGGCCGCTGCCGAGCATCTCGAAAATACCCGTCTCGGCGGTGGACCCGAAGCGGTTCTTGCTGCTGCGAAGCAAACGGTAGGCATGATTCCCGTCGCCCTCGAACTGCAGCACGACGTCCACAATATGCTCCAGCACTTTCGGCCCGGCGATGCTGCCGTCTTTCGTGATATGCCCGATGATGAACACGGCGATGCCCGTTTGCTTGGCGAACCGCAGCAGCTGCGCCGCGCACTCGCGTACCTGCGACACGCTGCCGGCGGACGATTCCACCCGCCCCGTAAAAAGCGTCTGGATGGAATCGACGACGATAAACTGCGGCCGCAGCTGCTGCGCCTGCTCAAAGATATGCTCCAGGCAGGTTTCCCCAAGGATATGGCAGTTGCTCCCGTCGCCGCGAAGGCGGTCGGCGCGCAGCTTGATTTGCTGCGCGCTCTCTTCACCCGATACATAAAGCGTCTTCAGCGACGGCGCATGCAGCGCCAGCTGAAGGCTCAGCGTGGACTTCCCGATGCCCGGCTCGCCGCCAATCAGCACCAGCGACCCGGGCACCAGCCCGCCCCCCAGCAGCCGGTTCACCTCCCCGTTCTCCACACTCAGCCGCGGCTGCTCCACAGGGGTGATCTCATCCACCCGCTGCGCCACCGGCCTCTCTGCCGTAAAAGAATACTCCGCCGCGGCTGCCGGCGCCCTGTGCACCGGCTCCTCCACAAACGTATTCCACTCGCCGCACGAAGGGCAGCGCCCCAGCCATTTCGCCGCCTCAAACCCGCAGCGCTGGCAAAAATAAGCGATTCTTGTCTTAGCCATAACTCTTGAATATATATTACGGGAGCGGCGGCGCTATACCACCACGTTCACGATTTTCCCCGGTACGACAATGACTTTCTCCGGCTTCCTCCCCTCCAGGTACTTTGCCGACTGCCCGTCGCCCAGCACGGCCGACGCTATCTCCTCCCGGGAAAGCCCCAGCGGCAGCGTCTTCCTGAACCGCACCTTCCCGTTGAACGATACGGGGTACGCAAAGCGCTCCTCCACCGTGTACCGCTCTTCGTAAACGGGATACGTCGCATCCGCAATGCTCCCCGCGTGCCCGAGCAGCGACCACAGCTCTTCGCAAACATGCGGGCAGAACGGCGAAAGAATTACCGTCAGCGGCTCCAGCACGGCGCGCTTGCGGCACCCCAAACCCGTCAGCTCATTGACGCCTGTCATAAACGCACTGACCGACGTGTTGAAAGAAAAATGCTCAATATCCGTCTGCACCTTATTTATCAGCCGGTGCAGAATCTTCAGCTCCGCAGCCCCGGCCGGCGCGTCGGACACGGCCAGCCGCCCGCCCTCAAAGAACAGCCGCCAGTACTTCCTCAGAAAACGGTGCACCCCGTCAATGCCGTTGGTATCCCAGGGCTTTGACTGCTCGAGAGGGCCCAAAAACATCTCGTACATCCGCAAAGTGTCTGCACCGTACTTCTCCACAATATCGTCGGGGTTCACCACATTGTACATCGACTTTGACATCTTCTCCACCGCCCAGCCGCAAATATACTTGCCGTCTTCCAGAATAAACCCGGCGCCGGCAAACTCGGGGCGCCATGCCCGGAACTTGTCGGTATCGAGCACATCGTTCTCAACCATGTTCACATCCACGTGCAGCGGCGTAACCTCGTACCGGTCTTTCAGGTTCAGGGAAACAAACGTATTGCTGTTTTGAATACGGTACACAAAACTGCTCCGCCCCTGTATCATCCCCTGGTTGATGAGCTTCCTGAAAGGCTCGTCTTCGCACACAGCGCCCGTATCAAAGAGAAACTTGTTCCAGAACCGCGAATAAATCAAATGCCCCGTGGCATGCTCCGTACCGCCGATGTACAAATCGACGCTGCGCCAGTACTCATTGGCTTCCCTGCTCACCAGCGCCTTTTCGTTATGCGGGTCCATATACCGGAGGAAGTAGGCCGACGAGCCGGCAAACCCGGGCATGGTATTCAACTCAAGAGGGAACACCGTTTTATTGTCTATCCTTGCCGTGGCCACGACTTCCTTCCGGACGCTGTCCCACGCCCAGCGCCCGGCGCGACCGAGCGGCGGCTCGCCGGTCCCGGCCGGCAGAAACCTGTCCACCTCCGGCAGTTCCAGCGGCAGGGCCTCCTCCGGCAGCATCTGCGGCATCCCCTCAGCGTCGTAATAAACCGGGAACGGCTCGCCCCAGTACCGCTGCCGGCTGAAAATCGCATCACGCAGCCGGTAATTTACCTGCACCCGCCCCAAATTATTTGCTTCGATATATGCCTTTGTTTTCGCAATGGCTTCCTTCACCTCCAGCCCGTTCAGCACGAGCCCGCAGACACAGCCCTCCTGCGGAGAGTTAATCATCTTCCCTTCCTTCGCGTCGAAACTCTCTTCGGATACATCGCAGCCCTCAATCAACGGCACAATCGGGCACTTGCCGCCCAGCTGCGCGCGCAGCTCCGTCTCAAACTGCTTGGCGAACGCATAATCGCGGCTGTCGTGCGCAGGCACCGCCATGATGGCGCCCGTGCCGTAGCCGGCCAGCACATAATCGCTAATCCAGACAGGAAGCGGCTCGCGGGTGAGTGGGTGCAGCACATGCGAACCGCTGAAAACACCGGTAACCTTCCTGTCGGCCATGCGCTCGCGCTCTGTCCGCCGCTTGACGGACGCCAAATAGGCCTCCACCGCCGGCCGCTGCCCCGGCGTTACCAGCGCCGGCACGTACGCCGACTCGGGCGCCAGCACCATAAACGTAACCCCGAAAACAGTATCGGGGCGGGTAGTGAAGACAACAACTTCACCCCCCCCCCCTCCGGAAGAGGAGGGGGCAAGCGGGAGGCGTATCTCCGCCCCTTCGCTCTTCCCGATCCAGTTCCGCTGCGTCTCTTTCAGCGAGGCCGGCCAGTCAATAACGTCGAGGCCGCTCAACAGCCGTTCGGCATAGGCCGACACGCGCAGGCACCACTGGCGCATGACTTTTTGCTCTACCGGATAACCGCCGCGCAACGACACACCGTTCACCACTTCGTCGTTGGCCAGCACCGTCCCCAGCGCCGCGCACCAGTTGACCATTGTATCGCCCAGGTAAGCGAGGCGGTAATTCATCAGCGTCTCCTGCCTGTCCTTTTCGCTCATGGCCTGCCAGCCGGCTGCCGAAAAAGACAGCTCTTTTCCGCAGGCCGCGCGCAGCCCCTCCGTGCCGGAAGTCTCAAACGCCCGAACCAGCTCGCTTACCGGCAGCGCCCTGTTTTGTTCATAACTGTAAAAACTGTTGAACATCCGGATGAACGCCCACTGCGTCCACCTGTAATACGCCGGGTCGCAGGTTTTAACTTCGCGGCTCCAGTCAAACGAAAAGCCGATTTTATCCAGCTGCCGGCGGTAACGCGCGATATTCGCGGCGGTCGTTACCTCGGGATGCTGCCCGGTCTGGATAGCATACTGCTCCGCCGGCAACCCGTAAGCGTCATAGCCCATCGGATGCAGCACATTGAACCCGCGCAGCCGGCGGAAGCGCGAATAAATATCGGACGCAATATATCCCAGCGGATGCCCTACATGCAACCCCGCGCCGGAAGGGTAGGGGAACATGTCCAGCACATAAAATTTCGGGCGCCCGGCAGCTGCCCTGACGCGGAATGTTTGATGCTCCGCCCACCAGGCCTGCCATTTTTTCTCTATTTCGGCAAAATTATACTCCATAGTTTACTATTGTGAGGCGCAAAGATACAAAAAAAGAGTTATGAATTATGCATTATGAGTTATGAGTTATGAATTATGAGTTGCCGGCGCCAGCCAGTTCATAACTCATAACTCATAACTCATAACTCATAATTAAACAGGAAAGCTTTTTTTTCGTACATTTGCAAAAAAACAACTATGAAGTACAAAGTAGCAGCTATTGATTTGGCCGGATTCGGCCGCAAGGAAATTGAAATTGCCGAAAAGGAAATGCCGGGATTGATGTCCATCAGGAAAAAATATACGGCACAGCAGCCGCTGAAAGGCGCACGGATTACAGGGTCGCTGCACATGACTGTCCAAACGGCGGTGCTGATAGAAACCCTGAAAGCCTTGGGCGCAGAAGTGCGCTGGGCGTCGTGCAATATCTTCTCGACGCAGGATCATGCGGCGGCAGCCATTGCCGCTGCAGGCATCCCGGTGTTTGCATGGAAGGGCGAGACGCTGGAAGAATACTGGTGGTGCACCGTGCAGGCGTTGACTTTCGACGGCGACAAAGGCCCTACACTTATTGTGGACGACGGCGGCGACGCCACCTTGCTTGTGCACCGGGGCGTGCAGGCCGAGAAAAACCCGGCATTCCTCAACCGCCGGCCTGCCGGCAGGGAAGAAGAAATTATCCTGGATACTGTCAAAAACTCGCTGGGCAAATGGACGCGCATCGCCGCCGACATACGCGGGGTGAGCGAAGAAACCACCACCGGCGTGCACCGCCTCTACCGGATGAAAGAACGCGGCGAACTGCTTTTCCCGGCTATCAACGTGAACGACTCGGTAACCAAATCGAAATTCGACAACCTCTACGGCTGCCGCGAATCACTGGCTGACGGCATCAAGCGCGCCACCGACGTGATGATTGCCGGAAAGGTAGCGGTCATCTGCGGCTACGGCGATGTGGGCAAAGGCTGCGCCCGCAGTATGCGCGCTTACGGCGCCCGCGTGATTGTTACCGAAATAGACCCGATTTGCGCCCTCCAGGCCGCGATGGAAGGCTTTGAAGTGAAGACCCTGGAAGACGTCCTGCCCGAAGGGAATATTTATGTAACCACTACCGGCAACCGCGACATTATTACCATCGGGCACATGGCGGCAATGAAAGACCAGGCGATTGTCTGCAACATCGGGCATTTTGACGACGAAATACAGGTCGCCGCGCTCGAAGCTTACAGAGGCATTCAAAAGGTGAACATCAAACCGCAAGTCGATAAATTCATTTTCCCCGACGGGCATGCTATTTTCCTTCTGGCGGAAGGGCGGCTGGTCAACCTGGGCTGCGCTACCGGGCATCCCTCGTTTGTGATGAGCAATTCTTTCAGCAACCAGACGCTGGCGCAAATCGACCTCTGGCAAAATAACTACGAAACCGGCGTGTACCGCCTGCCGAAAAAATTGGATGAAGAAGTCGCGCGTTTGCACCTGGAACAGTTAGGCGTGAAACTGACGCGCCTCACCGACACGCAAGCCGCCTACATCGGCGTCCCTGCGGACGGCCCCTACAAGCCGGAGCACTACAGGTACTAAGTTGAAAGTGGAAAGTGGAAAGTGGAAAATTAACTGGCGCCAGCTAATTTTCCACTTTCCACTTTCAACTATAGGAAGTGCCGGTTATACGATTTTTTCCAGCTTGGATATATTCCCGGCAATTTCTTCATCGGACAGGGCATAGTTTTGCAATTTGCCCGAGAGGTACTGTTCGTAGGCCGACATGTCAATCAACCCGTGCCCCGAGAGGTTGAAGAGGATGGTTTTCACTTTTCCCTCTTCCTTTGCTTTCAGCGCTTCGTTGATGGCAGCCGCAATGGCGTGCGCCGATTCCGGCGCGGGCACGATGCCTTCGGTTTGCGCAAACAGCACGCCGGCGGTAAACGAATCCAGCTGACGAATATCCACCGCTTCAATCAGTCCGTCTCTGAGCAGCTGGCTGACAATGGCGCCGGCGCCGTGGTAGCGCAATCCGCCGGCATGAATATTGGCCGGCGAAAAAGTATGCCCCAGCGTGAACATGGGCAACAAAGGCGTATAACCCGCTTCGTCGCCAAAATCATACTGGAACACGCCGCGCGTCAGCTTCGGGCACGAAGCCGGCTCGGCAGTGATGAAGCGCGTTTGCTTCCCTTCCGTGAGCGTGTGCCGCAGGAACGGGAAGGACAACCCGCCGAAGTTCGAGCCGCCGCCGAAGCAGCCAATCACAATGTCGGGATATTCGCCCGCCAGCGCCATTTGCTTTTCGGCTTCCAGTCCGATGATGGTCTGGTGGAGGGTTACGTGATTGAGCACACTGCCCAGCGTATATTTGCAGTTGGGCGTTTGCATCGCCACTTCAATAGCTTCCGAAATGGCGGTTCCCAGGCTCCCCTGGTAGTCGGGATTTTCGGACAGGGTCTTTTGCCCCGCTTTCGTAGTGTCGCTCGGCGAAGGGATGACCCTGGCGCCCCACGTCTGCATCAGCGAACGGCGGTAAGGCTTTTGCCCGTAGCTTATCTTCACCATATACACCGTCAGCTCCAACCCGAAGGCTTTGGAGGCGTATGACAGCGCCGTGCCCCATTGCCCTGCGCCGGTTTCGGTAGTAATGTGCGTCAAACCCTCCTGCTTGCAGTAGTAGGCCTGCGCCAACGCCGAGTTCAATTTGTGCGACCCCACCGGGCTGACGCTTTCATTCTTGAAATAAATGTGCGCCGGCGTGTCCAGGGCTTTTTCCAGGCTGTAAGCGCGCACCAGCGGCGTAGCGCGGTAATGCTTGTACTGTTCGCGCACTTCGCCGGGGATTTCAATCCAGCGGTCGGTTTGGTTCAGTTCCTGGTCGGCCACCGCTTTCGCAAAAATCGGATACAGGTCGGCGGGTTTCAACGCCTGTTTCGTACCGGGATGCAGGATAGGCATCGGTTTGTTCTTCATGTCCGGGACAATGTTATACCATTTATCCGGAATTTCTTTCTCGCTAAGGAGAAATCGTTTGGTTTTTTCCATAATTATATATTTATTGTTGGTGTAAACAAAAGAAATTGATTAGCGGGCACAAAGGTAGAAAGATTTTTTCAAATAACAAAAGTGGTAAGTTTTGCAATCTTTGAATCTTTAAACTCCAGCAAACCGTATCATGCGGTCTTTGCCGTTGATGTCTTTGCGCAGTTCGACGGGGGCGAAGCCGGATGCGGTAAACAGGGCTTTTGTTTCGTTTCCCAGCGATTCGTTGATTTCTACGAAAACCGTTCCGTCTTTTTGCAAATGTTGTTGGGCAAATCGGGCAATGGCGCGGTAGAATACCAGCGGGTCGCTGTCGTCAACAAACAGCGCCTGGTGCGGTTCGTATAGCAATACATTTTTGCGCATCGCCGCTTTTTCGCTTTGCCGCACGTAGGGGGGATTGCAGATGATGCAGTCTGCTTTTTTGTCGAAAGGCACGGTAGAAAGCACGTCGCAACGGAAGAAATGAATTCCCGCACCGTTTTTCACGGCGTTGCGCTGCGCCGTTTCCAGGGCTTCCGGCGAGAGGTCGCAGGCATGCACTTCCGCCGAAGGGATGCGTTTTTTCAGCGCTACGGCAATACATCCGCTGCCGGTGCACAGGTCTATCACTACCGCCCCTTTCTGGATGCTGCCCGCCGCCCATAGCGTCAACTCTTCCGTTTCCGGGCGCGGGATTAACACGGCTCCGGACACTTCTATGGGCAAGCCGCAGAACAACGTTTCGCCGGTCAGGTACTGCAAGGGTTTGTGCGCAATCAAACCGGCGATGGCTGTTTGTATTTGCCGCGCCGTTTCGGGGGAAAGTTCCGTTTCGGGGAAAGCGAACAGTTGCGCCCGCGATAATTTCCCGAAATGTTCCAAGAGCGCATAAGACAACGCCCGCGCTTCTTCTTTAGAATAGAGCGGGCGGAGTTGCCTTTGCGTTTGTCCGTGCAGCTGTGCGATAGAAAACACTTTTGAGTTAAAAGTTATAATATGTTTTATTGTCGGCGGAAATAATCAGGTAATACGAAGCGCTTTTTTTCGCTGCGATGTCGCCCGGCGGCACGTCTTTGACCGCAATTATATCTACATACTCGTTGCTGATTTTGGATACATGCAATGGGTAATACGAAAATGGCGCGTCAAAGGTTTCTTCGCTCAGGCGCCGGCCGTCGGCGTCCACCACGGCTACGAAGGCGGCGGTCTTTTTGTCGCCGGCAGTTATGCTGTTGCCTGCCATGCCCGACAGTTCGCTAAAAGCGCCGTAGATGTACAGCCGGTCGTTTGTTTTGATGATGTTCGATACATATCCGGTAAACGGAATCTCCGTTTCCCAGTCAACAGACAGGTCGGGTGTCAGGCGGTACATTTGCAGGGCGTCATTGCTGCTGTCGCAGGGCAGGGAGGAATTACCTTTGAATGCCAGCAGGAAGGTTTCGTTAATATCATCATACATCAATTTGCGAGGAACAGCTGTGGCGGCAAGTTTTGCGCTCTTTTTTACTGCGCCGTCAAGGTCTAACAGGTAGAGGTAATTTACCGTTTCATCTCCGTTGCCGGCAGCTACGACAACGGCAAAGCCGTTATCTGCCTGCACAGCTAACAGCCCCCTGTTTGTTCCGCCTTTTTTATCGAGCAGTTTGACCCATTCGATGGCGGCGTTGTCGTTCAGCAGGGCGACGAAAGCGGTGCGTTCCGCCTGCTTGGCGTAAGAGCCGGTAACAAATACCTTTTTGTCCGGCAATACCGTTTTCGCATGAATAAGGTAACCGGTGGCGCCGGCTTTGTCAGCCGGGAGGAGCATCGTGTAGAAAGGTTCGTTTTTATATTCCACCTTGTCTGCGGCTGCGGCGCTCATTGCTTCCAGTACATTCTCCTTATACGCATCCAGCGCTCCGTGCAGGAACAAATCATTATTTGCCGCTTCGTCTTGCAAAAATTTTTTGAACCCGTCGTATCCTTTGTAGTTTGTTTCAAAGAAAGCGCGGTATTTCTTTACGGCTTCCGGCGTGGCTTTTTCCGTTGTCAGTCGCAATGCGCTGTCGGCCGCTTGCTTTTTGGCTATTAAATCGAAGTAATAATCGGGCGATTTTGCAAACCGGGACAAGGCCGGCAGGCTGTTATCCACTATATTTCCGGCATTATGGTAAAGCAGGTTGATTTTTGCTTCCTGATATTTCAACAGCGGCGCCACCACTGCGTTGTAGTCGTACTGGTAGATTTTATTTATCACCAGCGGGTCTATTTCATAACCGTCGGGCACAGCGCCGGAATCATCCGAGCGGTTCAAGCGGATAATGGCCCCTTCGTTGTTCCGGTATGTTTCTTCCACTTTCCGGTAGAGGAAGGCCACGTCCGTATGCAGTACCTTGTTGAACGCATCCACCCATGACCGGAAATCCCATAATTTTACTTCTTTTGCAAGGAAATTCGCCGCCGTCAGTCCGTGCAGCCGGTATTCTGAAATCGGCGACAGCGCATAACTGATTTGGTACCCTGCCATCGGATAATTTTCCAGCGACGTTTTCAACTTACCTATATAATATAGTGTAGAATCAAAATTGGTTTGTAACTCGGCAAGGTTTTTTGTCAAGGCGTCGTCCGCCAGAAAATATAAATCATTCAGGCGGCTGTTCTGTTCGTTGATGCTGCCAAAAGTTTTAATACACGCATTATACTTATGAATGCCGTTGGTCAGGCAGGACAGGTTCTGCTCGAACTGTTTTTTATATTCCGCCACGTCCGCCAGCCGGCCGGATATATCTTTTTTAATACCGGCATAAGTCAACGCACCGGATGCGCCCTGATAATACGCGCCGTTTTTCCGGGCTTCCTTTTCATCAAAATAGTGCAGCGCAAGCGACAGGTAAGTGGTGGCGTCGGCGATACATTGCGCCGTATTCTGCGACTGCAGGAAGGGGTCGTACCGGCGCATCATGCGTTGGGCTATCAATCCCATTTGATAGTAACCATTGATGTTGACAAAATCTTTGGACGTCGTTTCCGACTGGTATTTGAACAATGTCTGGAACGCCTCGTAATCCTTCATCGTTTTGATGGATTCGTACACATCCTTGTATTTCGGTTGCCCTGTTGCGCACAAAACCGCAACCTGGAGCAACATATAAAGAATAAATTTCCGTGCCATATCTTTTAGTTTTTAATTTTCTTTCACCCTTTCATCCTTTTCACCTTTTCCACCCTTATTCCACAATTCGTATTTCGACGCGGCGGTTTTTAGCGCGGTTTTCCGCAGAATCATTCGGCGCCACCGGTTGCAACTCGCCATATCCTTTTGATTGCAGGCGCTCCTGAGCAATGGTATTTTCCGTCAGGAAATTTACTACCGACGCCGCACGCTTGTTCGACAACCGGAAATTATGTTCATTCGAGCCGACGTCGTCGGTATGCGCGGCGATTTCAATCCGGATGTCAGGATTGTCGTTCATAAATTTCACGATGCGGTTCAACTCCGCAAACGATTCTGCGTTCAATTCTGCCGAATTGGTTTCAAATGTAATATTGTCGAAGACCATTTTTATTTGCGCAGTCAGCGAATCCATAATGACGTCCAGCGTTTCGGGACGGGCGGTATCGAAGTTTAACCCGGTATTGAAATACGTAAATCCTTTTTTCGTTACATTTAATTCATACGCATCGTTGGTACGCAGGGAAAGCACAGGGCGGCTGTTTTCATCATAGGATAGCAGGCTGGCATTGCCCTCGTCGCGGTCCAGGTTCGTTACTTCAACAGTTACCGGAAGGATGGAAACGCCCTCTGCATTCGTAATATTCAGCGCAAGCGTTTTCCGCGCTGCCTGCAATTCGAGGCTCTTCTCAAAATTGCTGTACACAACATCGGTGCGCAGGTCGAAACAGGTTTCATACGGTTTGAAGTTCTCGCTTTCCACGCGGATTTTATAAATCCGCCCGATGTCGAGCCGGCAATGATACTTTCCTGCCGATACGTTCACAATACGCGACGGCTCCAGCGGCTGCAGCGTGAGTGAATCGAACAGCAAAACCGTTGGCGATACGGGATAAAACAATTCATTGTCGTAGATATTCAGTTCGAGGTTTACATCGGCAAACAGCGCCGCGTCAAATGTTTCTTCCCATTGCTCTACAGCGCCGCTCAAATCTTTGTAATAAAACGTATGGGAATAGTTTTCTTTGGAGAAATCAATTTTATAAAACGCCCCCTTCGTCAAAATAATTGCATACCGTCCTTCATCTGTTGTGAAAAACGCGCCTTTTGTTACGGACGTAACGGCGTCCTGCACGTTGATTTTTGCTTCGACCGGCTGCCTGGAATACAAATCTGTTACTGCGCCCGACAGGGCAAGGGTTCTGGCAGGCTTTATTTCGGCGGGCAGGGGAGCGGTATATATTTTCTGCGGCAATTTTTTCGACTTCTTTGCCTTTGAAGTAAATAAAAAATAATCGCCCGCGCTGTTTAACATGGGCGACAAATCATCGCTCTCCGTATTCACGCCCTCTGCGTATACCGGGTAGAACCAGTTATTTTCATCAATTCGCCGGGCGAAATACAGATTATAATCCCCGTCGGAAACCTTCTTCCCTTCCTTATTGACGTCTTCCCGCCGCGAAGAAAAAAGAAGCATCGTATTATCCGCGCAGAAAAACGGCGTTTCCTGGCAGCCGGTATTAAATTCGCCGGGAAGGTATTTCGGCCCTTCCCACTCCCCGTCTCTGTTCTTTTCGAATAACAGCAATTCTTTGCATGCCTCTTCCCTTTTATTGGAAGGCTTTGCCCGGAGGACGAACAGGGTTTTATTATCCGACGAAACAGTCGGAGAAAACAGGTCGGCCCCGGCAGAAACAGGTTTCCCCAGGCGTTGGGGCGCTCCCCAGCCCTCCCGTGTTTTGCGGGCAGAAAAAATATCGAAATAACCGGTTTCTATTTTTGCATGGAAATAAAGCGTCGTCCCGTCATGATTAAAGGAAAAACCGCCTGCTTCGTACCCCGTTTGAGCCATCAGCCGGTTGATATAATCCATCGGTGCGGGTGCAGACCATACCCCGTTTTCCAGGCGCGATTCGCAGGCGCTAACCGTAGCGCCGTCAACGGCCAGGAAAATCATATATTTTCCATCCGGCGTCAGCGCCGGGTATTTCACCGGCGTTTGCAATGCAGGAAAAATATCCTGCCCTGTGAAATCCTGCGCTCCGAGCCCCGCAGCCGCCAGCAGCAGCCACAATCCGGTAATAATTTCTTTATAAAACATGACACTAACTTTTTAGAAATAATATGCAAAGATACAAAAAAGAGTTATGAACGATGAATGATGAGTGATGCGTGATGACTTTGCCCTCGCAATGCTGCTGCCGCCGGCGCCGGCCAGGTTATAATCCATTATTTATCATTAAAACATGCTGCATACTTCCGGCAATTTCGTAAAAACAAACGGAAACATGCTTTGGGCAGTTGTCTTTTTCGTAAAAACAAACGGAAACATGCTTTGGGCAGTTGTCTTTTTCATGAAAACAAACGGAAACATGCTTTGGGCAGTTGCCTTTTTCATGAAAACAAACGGAAACATGCTTTGGGCAGTTGCCTTTTTCATGAAAACAAACGGAAACATGCTTTGGGCAACTGCCCGCAGCATAAAAACAAAAAACAGGCTGAAATTTATCCTCCTCAACGGCTCCTGCCGGCGCCCCGGCGGCATTTTTCAATCTTGAAACGGGGAAATCCTGAAATGCGGAATCTTTTAAAGCATCATCTTTCTTAACGCTTTTCCGGTATGCGAATCATGGCGGGTTATCAGCGCTTCCGGCGTGCCTTCAAAGACGATTTGCCCTCCCTGCTCGCCGCTCTCGGGCCCCAGTTCAATCACCCAGTCGGCATTCTTAATCACCTCCATATTATGTTCGACCACCACGATGGAATGCCCGTGCGATACCAGCGAATGAAAAGCGTCCAGGAGTTTTTTGATGTCATGGAAATGCAATCCGGTAGTAGGTTCGTCGAAGATAAAGAGCCGGGGGTCGGGGCTGGCGTCTTTGGCGAGGAACGAAGCTAATTTGACACGCTGGCTCTCGCCGCCGCTTAAAGTGCTCCCCGGCTGCCCCAGCTTGATATACCCCAGCCCTACCTGCTGCAACGGAAAGAGGCGGCTGGCCACGCGGGCAGCCAGTGCATTTTTTTGCGCACTGAAAAAATCAATAGCTTCCGTCACCGTCATCTCCAACACATCCGCTATATTATAGCCCTGGTAGCGTACGTCCAGAATATCCGGCCGGTAACGCTTGCCGCCGCAGGCTTCGCACACCAGCGTTACATCCGCCATAAACTGCATTTCCACTTTAATGACCCCTTCCCCCTGGCAGGCCTCGCAGCGCCCTTCGCCCGCATTGAAGGAAAAATGGCTGGCGCTGTAACCGTTTATTTTTGCCTGCCGCTGTTCGGAAAATAATTTCCTGATTTCATCAAAAGCTTTGATATAGGTAATCGGGTTGGAACGCGAAGAGCGGCCTATCGAACTTTGGTCAACCATTTCCACCGCGCGGATAAAGTGCAAATCACCCCGCAAACCTTCGTGCTGCCCGGCTTTTTCGCCGTTATACTGCCCGGTATGCTGCGCCAGCGCCGGATACAAAATATTCCTGACCAATGACGATTTCCCGCTGCCGCTCACGCCGGCAACGGCCACGATGCCCGACAAAGGGAAACGTACATGGATATTTTTTAAATTGTTTTCCCGCGCGCCGATGATTTCGACATAGTTGTTCAACCGCCGGCGGTGCGCGGGAATATTGATTTTCTCTGCCCCCGACAGGTAATCCAGCGTAAGGGATACGCCGGCTGCCGGCTCCTTGCCGCCGCTGTGCAGCGCCCCCTGGAATACAATTTCCCCCCCATGGCTTCCCGATAACGGGCCGATGTCGATAATCTCATCCGCCGCGCGGATAATTTCTTCTTCATGTTCCACAACAATCACCGTGTTCCCCATGTCGCGCAGCTGTTTCAATACATTTATCAGCCGTTGCGTATCGCGCGGATGCAGGCCAATAGAAGGCTCGTCGAGGATATACAGCGACCCCACCAGCCCGCACCCCAGCGACGTCGCCAGGTTGATGCGCTGGCTCTCGCCGCCGCTCAAACTGCCGGAAAGGCGCTGGAGCGTCAGGTAGCCCAGCCCGACATCCAGCAGGAATTGCAGCCGGTTGCGGATTTCCAGCAAAGTGCGCCCGGCTATTTGCTGTTCATAATCCGTAAGCGTTAAATCCCGGAAAAATACAAGCAACGCTTCCACGGACATCCGCATCAGGTCGCAAATGTTTTTCCCGCCCACATACACATAGCCGGCTTCCTTGCGCAGGCGCGAACCTTTGCATTCGGGGCAGGTCGTTTTGCCTATAAAGCGGCTCAACATTACGCGGTATTGAATCTTGTGCTTCTTCGTGTTTTCTATTATGCGGAAAAACCCTCTGATACCGCAAAAATATTCATTCCCGTTCCACAGCAAATCCTTCTGTTCCGGCGTTAATTCGGAATAAGGCCTGTGTACAGGAAATCTGAAAACTTTTGCAAGATAAATCAATTTTTCCTTGTATTCCTTCGTCGCTTCGCTGCGCCAGCAGGCCACCGCGTCGTTGAATATTGACAGAGAATGGTCGGGAATCACCAACTTTTCGTTAACACCGACAGCCGTTCCCAAACCCTCGCAGCAGGGGCATGCACCCAACGGATTGTTGAAACTGAACAGGTGCTCGCTCAGCTCCTCAAACGCGATGCCGTCCGCCTCAAAACGCGACGAAAATGTGTGCGCTATCTTCCCCCCCGGCTCTTCAATAAAGCACCTCCCGTCGCCTTCGGCAAAAGCAGTCTGCACGCTGTCCGCAATACGGCTCAATGTATCCGCATTGTCCGTCGCCGTTATGCGGTCAATCAGCAGGCGGACGGGCTGCCCGTCATAATCGCCTGTTTCCGGCAGCCACTCCTCAATCTGCATAACCTTGCCTGCCCTTTCGATGCGCGTAAACCCTTCGTTTTGCAGCAGGGTTAATTTTTCCACCAGCCCCATGCCTTCCGGCAACAATAGCGGCGAGAGGATATACAGCCTTGTCCCCTCCGGAAGCCCGGCAATGAAATTCACCACATCCGTTACCGTATCATGCTTCACCTCTTTGCCCGTAACCGGCGAAAACGTATGACCCACGCGGGCATAAAGCAACCGCAGGTAATTATCTATTTCAGTAGACGTGCCCACCGTAGAACGCGAACTGCGGGAATTTACTTTCTGCTCAATAGCAATAGCCGGCGGAATACCGCTGATAATATCCACATCCGGCTTCCTGATACGCCCCATGAACTGCCGCGCATAGGCCGACAGGCTTTCAACATAACGCCGTTGCCCCTCTGCAAAAATAGTATCGAACGCCAAAGTGGATTTCCCCGAACCGGACAGCCCGGTTACCACAATTAACTTGTTGCGCGGAATTTTTACCTCAATATTCTTGAGGTTATGCACCCGCGCTCCCTTGACATATATATACTCCTGCGTTTCCAACATCTCAATACCCGTTTTATTTCTCAACCCGGATGCGCGCATCCACAGCAACGATGCGCTCCCCTGCACCCAACAAAGGATTTATATCCATCTCGGCTATTTCCGGCGCCGCCGCGCACAAACCCGAAACACGCACCACAATATCCGCAAACACCTCTTCACTCACCGGCGCCTGCCCGCGAACCCCCTGAATGACTTTATAACCCCGCAGCCGCCGTATCATATCCACCGCTTCGTAATGCGAAACCGGCGAAAGACAAACACTCACATCCCGCAACGCCTCCACAAAAATACCACCCAAACCGCATACCACCACATGCCCGAAAGACCCCTCGCGCCTGGCCCCGGCAAAAAGCTGCACACCCCCCAGCAAAGGCTGCAAAAGAACACCCGTTGCCCCCGGAATCCCCATCAACCGCTCATACTCCTTACGTACCGCCGCCCCATCCCTTACATCCAGCGACACCCCGCCCACATCAGACTTATGAACAACCCCCACCACTTTCATCACCACCGGAAAACCCAGCTGCTCCGCAGCCGCCGCCGCACCCTCCGCCGACTCCGCCACCGCCTCCCCGACGCGCGCTATACCTGCCGCATCCAATAACTGCTGCACGCTTTGCGGCGGCAAATAACCATCCACAGCCCCCTCAACAACCTCCCGAACCCCCCGGTAATCAATCGCCCTCCCCGAAACACCCTGCCCCTCACACGGAAGAAAAACAGAACTGTTCAACACCTTTGCCAGCGCATGACCGAAAACCACCTCATCCGGAAACATAACATGCCCCTTCGCCACAAAAGCCCCAATCTCCTCCCGCGAATTAATCACCGTCGGCATCACCGGATAAACAGGCTTCCCGCCCCCCCCCATCTTCTCGCTTATCACATCATACACCTCGGACACACCACCCAGCCCAGGACTCCCGAAAATAACAGCCATTCCGTCAACCTCCGCAAAATCATTATTACAGGCATCAATAATCTCCGACAGCTGCCCGGCCGTACCCGTAGCCAGAAAATCAATAGGATTCGACACCGACGAACCCGGATACAGCTTCCCCAGCAACGCCGAAGCCTTATCCCCCCCAATCGCCGGCACACCAACCCCATTCTCCGACAACGTATCAGTCAGCATCACCCCGGGCCCCCCCGCATGCGTAATAACAGCCATACTCTTCCCCCGGGGCAGCTCCCCACACAATATCCCCGCCACCGCCACCAGCTCGCTGCGACTGTAACACCGGACAATCCCCGCCTTCCGGAAAAGCGCATCCACCGCCCCGTCCGGACTGGCCAGCGCACCCGTATGCGACGAAGCCGCACGCCTCCCCGCCTCGCTCCTCCCCGCCTTAATCGCCGCCAGACGCGCCCCCTTGCCCGCCAGCGACGAAGCATGCGCCAAAAACTTCCCCGGACAACGAATATCCTCCACATAAACCATCTTCACCCGCGCACTCACACCCGGACAATAACTCCTGTCCATATACTCCAGCACCTCCTCCACACCCGTCTGCGCACTGTTACCCACCGAAAAAACACTCGAAAAACGCAAACCCGTCTGCATCGCAGCATCAAAAACAAACACCGCCACAGCCCCCGAACCCGTTATAAAATCAACCCCCCCCGGCGAAACCCCCGGAACTGGCGACGTAAAAATACCCCTGTAATGACCCGTTAAAACCCCAATACAGTTCGGCCCGACAAGACTCCCCCCCACACCGTTCACCGTCCTCACCAGCGCCGCCTCCAGCGCCGCCCCGGCCGCCCCCTCCTCATGAAAACCCGCCGAAAAAACAATAAACCCCCTCGTACCCTTCTCCCGCGCCAAAACCTCCACCGCCCCCGGGCACGCCGCCGCCGGAATCGCCAGTATCGCCAAATCCACCGCCGGCAACCCCTCCACCCCACAAAACGAACGAACCCCCTCCACAACAACCCCCTTTGGATTCACCGCATACAACGCACCCCTGTACCCCCCGTCCAACAAATTCCTCAACACCCTGCCCCCGGGCTTCCGCACATCCCCGGAACCCCCGACAACCACTATACTCCGCGGAGCTATCAACTCTTTTCTAATCATAACTGCCTCTCAAAACCCTGCAAAGATACAAAAAAAATACCGCCCGCCGCCACCCCTCCCCGCTTACAGCCTGACAAACTTACGCACAAAACGGACAAAACGACGCAAAAAAGACTAAAAACCCCAAAAAAGAGATTAAAAACCACGCGAGGGAGATTAAAAACGGAGCAAGGGAGATTAAAAACAATAAAAGAATTTTTCGTACTTTTGCACACAAATTACTCAAACTTTTACTATGAACAACCAGTACAAACGCTACCTCGTTACATCGGCACTGCCCTACGCCAATGGCCCCGTACACATCGGGCACCTCGCCGGCGTATACATCCCGGCTGACATCTACACCCGCTACCTCCGCCTCCGCGGACGAGACGTCCTCTTCATCGGCGGCTCCGACGAACACGGCGTCCCCATCACCATCAAAGCACGCAAAGAAAACACCACCCCACAGCACATCGTCGACAAATACCACCTCCTCATCAAAGACTCCTTCGAACGATTCGGCATCTCCTTTGACATCTACTCACGCACCACCTCCCACATCCACCACAAAACCGCCGCCGGCTTCTTCAGAAAACTCTACGACGACGGAAAATTCATCGAAAAAACAACCGAACAGTACTACGACGAAGAAGCCGGACAATTCCTCGCCGACCGCTACATCGTTGGCCGCTGCCCAAACTGCGGCAATGACAGCGCCTACGGAGACCAGTGCGAAAAATGCGGCTCCACCCTCAGTCCGAACGAACTTCTCAACCCCCACTCCGCCATCAGCGGAAGCAAACCCGTACTCCGCCAAACATCGCACTGGTACCTCCCCCTCGACCAGTATGAAACCTGGCTCCGGCAATGGATCCTCGAAGAACACCGGGAATGGAAAACCAATGTTTACGGCCAGTGCAAATCCTGGCTCGACGCAGGCCTCCAGCCCCGCGCCGTCAGCCGGGACCTTGACTGGGGCATCCCCATACCCGTAGAACACGCCAACGGAAAAGTCCTCTACGTATGGTTTGACGCACCCATCGGATACCTCTCCAACACCATCGAACTGCGCCCCGACGACTGGGAAAAATGGTGGAAAGACCCCGACACCAAAATGGTGCACTTTATCGGAAAAGACAACATCGTTTTTCACTGCATCATGTTCCCCGTAATGCTAAAAGCCCACGGCGGATTTATCCTCCCCGAAAACATACCCGCCAACGAATTCCTCAACCTCCAAAACGATAAAATTTCCACCACAAAAAACTGGGCCGTCTGGCTGCACGAATACCTCGATGACTTCCCCGGAAAAGAAGACGTATTACGATATGTCCTTTGCGCCAATGCACCCGAAACAAAAGACAGCGAATTTACATGGAAAGACTTCCAAACCCGAAACAACAGCGAACTGGTAGCCGTCTTCGGCAACTTTGTCAACCGCGCCGTTATACTCACCCATAAATACTTTGACGGCAAAGTACCCCCCGCCGGCCCCCTCGCCCCCTGCGACGAAACCCTCTGCAAAGAACTGCCGGCCATCAGACAGGCAATAGAAAACCATCTCGAAACATACCATTTCCGCGAAGCCCTGAAAGAAGCGATGAACCTGGCGCGCCTCGGCAACAAATACCTCACCGATACGGAACCCTGGAAACTCGAAAAAACCGACCGCCCCCGGATGGCAACAATTTTAAACCTCTCCCTCCAAATCTGCGCCAGCTGCGCAATAGCCTTTGAACCCTTCCTGCCCTTCACGGCAGGAAAACTGCGATACATCCTCGCACAAAACAAAGCCGAATGGGAACGCCTGGCACGTATCGACGCCCTGGAGGAAGGACACAAACTCAATGAACCGCAATTACTGTTCGACAAAATCGAAGACGCGGATATCCAGCGGCAGCTCGACAAACTAAACGCTACCCGACACCCCGACACCCCTGAAAAAAGCAGCGAACCGGTAACGCCGCAAAAAAACACCTGCCACTACGACGACTTCTCTAAAATGGACATACGCACCGCCACCGTCCTCGAAGCGGAGCGGGTGCCGAAAACCGACAAACTGTTAAAACTGAAAATAACTACCGGCATGGATACCCGCACCATCGTATCCGGCATTGCCGAACATTACACCCCCGAAGAACTCATAGGCAAACAAATTTGTATCTTGGCCAACCTGGAACCCCGCGTCATCAAAGGCATCCAGTCCCAGGGAATGATTCTGATGGCCCAGCAGCCCGGCGGCAAATGGAAAATCATACACCCCGAAGAACGGATGAACAATGGCGCTACCATAAGTTAACAATCTTGGGAAAAGGACGCGCGGTCAGGGCCGGAAACGGTAACGCTGCTTCACAGAGAAAGCCATTTCCCCAACCGTCAGAACACCGTTTTTCAACGGAAACCACACGCCGGTGGCACTGTCTTCATCGGTATTTTGCAACACCTGTACGGACTGGGCGGGATTGCCGCCGGATACAAGCAACACAAGCATATCGCCGGTTTCCCGGTGAACGGCGGCGTCCAGCACCATCACCACATAAGTATCCGCACCATTGTCAAACGTCAGGATATCGCCGGGCGTTATATGCACACCCGCGCTAAGCTGCACATCCTGCAGCAGCGTATGAAAATCGCTGTTGGTGAAAATAAAATTCAGGTAACGCCGGAAAGTCTGGTACTGCTTGGGATTACTGGGCGTCTTTGTCCAGTAGGTTTTGCGGTTAATCACCAGCTTCATGCCCTGCGTCCATTGTTCATAGGGAATAACTTGCCCGTTGTTGATATGGAAAAAAATATCCGAAAACCGTTGCTGCTCGAACAAATACTCCGCCCACAGGCGTATCATCGTTTGTATATTTTGCTGTAAATTCTTATCGCCGATTTCCATGTCAATGACAGCCGCCGGGCGGCAGGAAACATTCGGGGCGCCGTCATAAAACTTCACCGGCGTTTTGGGCGGCAAGAGCGGCAAATGTTGCAGAAAAAAAGCGAAAGAGGCCGGCAGCGAGTCTGTACGCTGGTAACCGGAAGGGACGCCGAAACGGGCAACCACTGTTTTACCTTCCGGATGCACATCGCTTTGCGCTATGGACAACGAGGGAAGCAAGTACGATAAGATAAAAATGATATAGTATTTACCATGTAACATCGCTTACAAAGGTACAAAAAATTAGTAGATACAAAAATCCCCCTGCCGGACTGCCGGTTTTGCACCGCCGCCGGCCTATTTTCCATTTTCCACTTTTTTATTATCTTTGTAGCCGATTTACACGCAATCATGCACAACCTGCTACCCATATTACCCTCTCCCGTACCGCGACCTGCGTACCTGCGTACCGTACGGGCGAAAAATTTTTCGCCCCGCTTGCCTGACACGCAGGCAAGTCTCCCGGGACGCCCGGGAAGGTTGCCTAACACGCAGGCAAGTCTCCCAGGACGCTTGGGAGGTTGCCTAACACGCAGACAAGCCTCCCGGGACGCCCGGGAAGGTTAAATCTTTAAATTATTAAATCTTTAAATTATGAAACATTTATTCAAAACCGCCTGCTGCTTCCTGCTACTGCTGCTGGCCTCCGGTTGCCAAAAAAAGCTCTGGAACGAGATTGATGAAATCAAACGCCAGGAGCAGGCGCTGGCCGCGCGCGTGGCTGCCCTTGAGGCATGGCAAATAACGGTCAACAACAACATCAGCGGCCTGCAAAACATTGTAGCGGCGTTGCAGGATAACGACTATGTAACGAGAGTGGAAACATTTAGCAACCCTTCTCCCGGCGGCCACTACATTCATTTTACCAAAAGCCCGCAGGCCACCATCTGGCACGGCACCCCCGGCGCCGCCGGTGAACCCGGGCAGGACGGTGAAGATGGCGAAGACGGCCAGCCCGGCGCCACCCCGCACATCGCCGTAGCCGATAGCGCCGGCGTCTATTACTGGACGCTCAACGGCGTGTTTATCGAAATCA
>JAISLK010000020.1 GCA_031290935.1 Prevotellaceae bacterium
GCGACAGGAGTCGCAACCTTGCCCGAGCCCTCGGACAGACTTGCGACAGGAGTCGCAACCTTGCCCGAGCCCTCGGACAGACTTGCGACAGGAGTCGCAACCTTGCCCGAGCCCTCGGGCGGACTTGCGGAAGCTCCGGCGCCAACCAACTTACGACTGATGACTTACAACTAAAAAATAACAATCATGAAAAAAATCTATCTATTCGTTCTGATGTGTGCGCTGGCGGCATCCGCATGGGCGCAGGAAAGCTATTATTACGGCTTTGGGAGTCAATTCCGCAATGTACTGCTGGACGGAAAACAGACAAACTGTATAGTTGTGCTGGGTATAGCGAATTTTTCTCCCATAGACAAGGCCAACATACAGGTGTTCGACTTAATCACGGCGATAGACGGCGAGCCGGTAAATGATGACTATCTGAATATACTCAAGAAGAAGCCGCAGGCAGTATTCAGCATTACCCGTTTGGGGAATCAAAAATTCGATGTCCCGCTTACTGCTGTTCCCCTCCTGTATGATGATTGTTTTGATGAAACATCGTTAGCAGTGTGTGACCTTTGGGGAACTACGGCCGTGTATGTTACCAGAAAAGCGCGCAACATAGAGCCTGTAGAAATCCTGTCGGACCCCGAGGCGGATTTGTACAGTTATGCGTCTTTTGATTTCGAGTTTACCGAAAACAATACCCTTCAGCAAAAAGAAATCGCCGTAATACTGGAAACCATGCTGACGGAGAAAGGGCTGGTGCGCGACCGCAACAACCCGGATTTGCTTGTTTTTATCGAGTATTATTCCGACAAGCGCGAACAGTATGTGCCGCCCGGCCAGCAGTTGAAGACCCGCTATGGCATAGGTTTCAACTGGCTTTCCGGAAACTTTGAAACCCGGCAATACATCGGTTCTACCGAAACAGGCGATTATACGCGGGTAGATTATTTGTCGAAACTGTCAATAGCCATGGCGGACGCTAAGAAAATGCAATCAGGGAACAACGATTTTACCGTATGGCAAGCCAATTACGAGGTAGTGTATCATGAAAAAGCCAATCACAAGGAATTTGGCGAAGATATAGGCGGCGCCATGCTGGCGGGGTTTCCTGTTAAATCTGTAGGGTGGGTAAAATATTGCCACTATTGGTTCACCGGTATGCTGTTCGACGCCGACATCCCGGGCAAAGTGGCAGGCGTTATTCCCGGTTCTCCGGCCGACAAAGCCGGAATAAAAGCCGGGGATGTGATTAAAAAGTGTTCGGCAGGGAACAATCAAATATTTAAGAAACCGCTCCGCGCTCTTTACGCAAAAGCAGACAAAAAGAGTCTTTACTTTTCTAATTATGGAAGATTTGAACTTACCCGGAAAACGGACTACACGTTTGAATATGGTGGCGAATTCAGGGGCTACCCGTTTGTTAATACATACATGAGCTATTGGGTTACTACAGGTATTATGGGAGATAAATTCAAAGAAACCAACTATGACAAAAACCCGCCTGTATTTACAGTAATGGACAGCAATAATAAAACAAGGAAAGTAACCATTACGCCTATACACAGAATATACAGGGATTATAGTTTATCAGAATAATTTTCTTTAACCAAAACAAAAAATTAAGTACTTATGAAAAGATTTAAAAAAATCATGACAGGCATGCTGCTGGTAGCGGCATTTGCCGCTGCAACCGTTTCATGCAGCAAAGAAAAAGGCGACGATTTAATCGGGCGCTGGGTGTATAGCCAGGGGAATTATACATTTCTCTACGAAGGAGAGTGGTATAATGCAAAAGAAGAAGGGTTCGATTTATCCAGCCTCAACAATAGCCTGCGTGGGGCCTATTTTGTCTTTGAAGACAACGGAACACTCACCATGGGCTTTGGCGGACAATCCGCATCCGCGAAATACAGCGTATCGGACGATGAGATTACCATCAAAGACGGGTCGTTCAGCGTTCCCATGGGGTATCGCATATCCGGGAAAACGCTGGATTTGATATGGAGCCGCACTACTATCGACCTTATGGGGGTGTCCATGGACGAACTTTATGAATTGGGAATTAACGATGTTGAAATGACATTGACATTCGCTAAAGCGGATTAAGTACAATCATGGAAAAGGGGCGGAACTATAAAACGAAGCTCGCACTGGTTAGCCGGGCAGCCGTAGGGTTGCTGCTTTTGTTATCTTCTTTTACCAAAGCGGGCGATTTGGAAACGTTCGTCAATTTATTGTTGCAATACGGCTTTCCGGCAGTGGTGTGGGCGGCGCCTGCTATCGTCATAATAGAGGCGCTGGCGGGCGTTTGTTTGCTTTTGAATATTTACCCGAAACAGGCGTCGTTATTCTCCGCAGGGATGATAGCCGTTTTTTCGGTGGTATTCCTGTACGGTTACCTTTTCCGGGATATAACGGACTGCGGTTGCTTCGGAAAAACAGCCCTGCTGAAACTGCCGCCATGGGCTACTTTCGTGCGCAACGCCGTGCTGCTGCTGTTGCTGTTCGTATCGTGGCGGTTTTCAGACCACGCTACGCCGGCGGTGCGGAGAAAGTATATCATTGCGTTGGGGACGCTTTTATTGGTAACGTTCTTCACCGGTTATACTTTTTCGCACAGGAAGGGACAGGGCAAGGCGCATCCCCTGTATCAGCAGTCGGTAAAAGAAACCGTATTGCCGCAGTTGCTGCACACTTCGCCGGACTCTACGTACCTGGTCGTTATTTTTTCCTACCGTTGCGACGGCTGCTGGAATTATTTCGAGAACGTCAAACGCTACAACGACCCGGCCATTGCCGACCGGTTAGTGGTGCTGTCGGTCGGAAAAGACAGCGCCGGTGTGTTTAACGATTACTTTCTTCCCGATTTTGAAATAAGGGAAGTGGAGGAAAAGACGGTAGCCCGCCTCACGCAGGTGGTGCCTGCCATGCTGTATATTGCCGGCGACACTGTCCGGCACGTAGTGCAGGGAACTATCCTTACGCGCTATTTATTTGAAAAAAACTATTTACAAACTTATTAAAAACTACTAAATATGAAAAAGAAAATTTCTCCTGTTATTTTAATTGCGACGCTGTTGTTAAGCTCGGCTACGTTTTCTTCGTGTGAGGATGATTATGAATCCATCGCTAAAAAAAATTGTCATGACGATGGAAAAGTGTGGTGTGATGAAGGGACAGAAGGCTGTTGCTCGTCGAGTACGCCATGGTCAGACAGACATGGTACCTGCTACAGCTCCCAGTCCTATTGTACGGCTTCCGGCTGGGCATGCGTAAGGTGTTGGTAGCATCCCCTTGTTCAGGCAGTGCAACACCTGTCCTGATAACCGGTGTAAAGCCGCCCGCACGAAAGTGCGGGCGGCGTTGTTGCAACGGCTTTTAGCCCTGAAAGGGCTTTATCTTCATAACTGCAGGCCGACGGCCTGTGTTTTATTGCAAATTTATTTTAGAAGTAAACTCATTATTGAAAAAAACATTTAACCATACAAAAACTCGTTTAAATGCATAATTATTCTATTCTTGAAAATAAGTAATTTATATTAAAACTCGTTTAAAAAGCATTTAAAACTCGTTTAAAAAGCATTTAAAATAATTCCCAAGTTCCGTATCCTGTACTTTTGATGCTCCTATCCCTTCTTAAAGCCGATAAATAATTGGTTACTTTATTTTTCTTTTGCATTTCATTAAGAGCGGTAGAAAGTTTGGGCATAATTAAGTTATCAATGGTGTTGCGCTTAACTTTTCCAAATTTTTTTATGTATTCTACAATCATTTTTTTAAAATAAGTATCATCAAAACTTCGGTTGGCAATATATTGAACTTGCAAATTTTCATTTTCTGTCGGTTTTATTACGTTGAAGGAAAGATAGGCATTGCCTTTTCGACCTTCAATAAATTTATATTTTTTTAAATATTTAAATTCGTCGTCGGTTATATTTTTATGTTTTTGTACTTTATCTAAAATTAAAATATCTTCAAGTAAAAGGGTGGGATTTTTATTTAATATTTTTGCAAAATCTTCGTTAATAATTTTTCCGGTAATAACCGATTTTACTTTACCGTCGCTGAAATCATATTCCGGCATGGGAAAATATCGCTGCTTTTGATAATTAAATATCTTCCGGATACCACCGCCTTGTGTTTCTATCATTCCCAAGTTTTTCATAGCTTCTACCAAGAATGGATTTCGGTAAATTTCTTCGGGTGCGTCGTTTAAAACAACCTCTTCAATGGACTTAGGCAGGAATATACCGTAGTTGGAAAAAACCAAATGATCATCTTCAAATTCTACTACATTTATTCGTGCTTTTTTTGAATAATCCTGATGAGCAATAGCATTATTTAAGGACTCTCTGATAACGTATGGGTCGTATCTCAATATTTCTTCAGGAAACAGGGAACAGTCTTTCAAGTAACGATATTTAAGATTACGGATTTTTTGATATACTTTATCTACAGCAAGGATAAAAGGGATGGAAAATATTTCAAAATCTTTATCCTCATTGTCTATTGTTTTTAAATTCCATCGGATTTTTACCGCAGCATCCAGAAAATGTTCTTCCTCTTCTTTACCCAATAGAATAAATGCCGTGCGAGTGATTTTACTTTTAATAGTTAATTTTGCTTTGTTTAAAAATTTAACATCATCCCAACTATTTATCTCGTTTGCATAAACAGGATTTCTTTTTATGTATTCTATCCGGGCTTTGTTGATAGCATCTTTATCCAAATCATTTATCGTTACATTTGGGATAATTTCCTGTGTCCAATCAAATATATTAACTTGGAAACGGATTCTTTCTATTTCCTCTATATTCAAAGGTACTAAACTTTCATGGTCACGGCCATAGTAATGTCCGTTAAAGGCAATCGGTATTCCTTTTGGCGCCGGCGGAATTTGAAACATGACAACTCTTTTACCAGCGTGAGTTATTTCGTAAATGTCAATAAAAGTTATTCTATCGGTAGTCTTGTCGGCTATCTCTTTTTTTAAGAGCAGCTAAATTTTTCCTTCGAAAGTTCGTACCGACAATATGGCGTTCTTTGTTTTCTATTCCAAAAATTAACCATGCCGTGGATTTACGTGATAGATTCGCTTCATTGCTCAGTGCAGAAAAATAGGTTCCTAATTTTGTAAAATCAAAATTATCTTTGGCTTCTTTAAACTCTACTATTTCATTTTCGGGCTGTCTTCTTAATTCATCCAATTTAGTATGTAAATCTTTTGTTGTCATTATTAAAATGGATTGAGTCTTAATATCGTCATTTTTTAAAACAAAGATACCAACTTTTTTCTATCTGCAAAAAAATTACATTTGCTCATCTGCAAATTTTATCTTACTTTTGCATTCCCAAAACGGGGCATTAGCTCAGTTGGCTAGAGCGCTTGCATGGCATGCAAGAGGTCGTGAGTTCGACTCTCACATGCTCCACAGGAAAAATGTGAAGCGTAAAGTGTATTATCTGCTTTGCGCTTTCTGTTTTAGGGAAAAGGGAATCTGTCGCACTTTACGCAGTACATAATGATTGAAAAAAAAACATACGCCATTGCAAACGCCGCGCCCGAAAAAGCCGTGCTGGCAGGCATTATTACGCCGGAGCAGGATGAGCGGAAATCGGCAGAATATTTGGAAGAATTGGCGTTCCTTGCAGAAACCGCCGGTATCGTCGCCGGCAAACGTTTCACCCAACGGCTGGAGCATGCCCATCCCAAAACCTATGTCGGAAGCGGGAAATTGCAGGAAATAAAAGCATACTTGCAGGCGCAGGAAATATGCACCGTCATTTTCGACGACGAATTAACGCCCTCGCAGCTGCGCAATATTGAACGGGAACTGGAATGCAGCATCCTCGACCGCACGGCGCTTATCCTGACTATTTTTGCCCAACGCGCTAAAACGGCTTACGCCAAAACGCAGGTGGAGCTGGCGCAATACCAGTACCTCTTGCCGCGCCTCACGCGCATGTGGACGCACCTGGAACGGCAACGGGGCGGCGGCGTTACCATGCGCGGCCCCGGCGAAACGCAAATCGAAACCGACCGCCGGATTGTGCTGACAAAAATCGCCCTGCTGAAAGAACAGTTGAAGAAAATTGACCGGCAGATGGCTTCGCAGCGCGGCAACCGCGGGCATTTGGTGCGCCTCTCGCTCGTGGGTTACACGAATGTGGGCAAAAGCACTATCATGAATTTATTGTCGAAAAGCGAAGTGTTTGCCGAAAACAAACTGTTTGCCACGCTGGATACAACGGTGCGCAAAGTGGTCGTCGGGAATACGCCGTTCCTTTTGAGCGATACGGTGGGCTTCATCCGCAAATTGCCGCACCAGTTGGTGGAATCGTTCAAAAGCACGCTCGACGAGGTGCGCGAAGCCGACGTCTTAATGCATGTCGTGGATATTTCGCACCCGAACTTTGAGGAGCAAATCAATGTAGTGAACCAAACCTTGCAGGAGATAGGCGCCAAGGATAAACCCGCCTATATGGTGTTTAATAAAATGGACGCTTATTCGTTTGCCGAGCCGGACCCGTTTGAGGTATTGCCGGTAGAAAAACCGCCGGTATCGTTAAGCGAACTGCAAAAAACGTGGATGGACAAAGCGCACAGCCCTTCTATTTTTATTTCGGCAAAAGAAAAAATCAACGTCGAAAAACTCCGCGCCGACATTTTCCATATCGTATCCGAAATACAGGCCGGGCGTTATCCGTTTAGGGAATAGAAAATAAAATTTGCAATTAAAAGTCAAGTTTTACAGTTGATGGCTGATAATACGCTTTATCTTCTCCACTCCACCCCCGCCAAAAACTTCAAAAAGCCCTCTGCGGTGCTTTGCGGCTCTTCGATGAAGCCGTTGTGCCCGGAATTTTTCAACCAGAGGGTTTGCGCCTGCGGAAAGCGGATGGCCAGCTCCTGTGCGGTTGCCAGTGAAATGTACCGGTCTTTTTCACCGAAGATAAACAGCAGCGGCTGATGGAACGACGCTAAAAATTCATTCCTGTCGGGGCGCCGCTTCATCCCTTCGAGGCAGGCGATGAGGCCTTCCGGTTCGTGAATTTCGGCCACTTCGGAAATCTCTGCTATTTTTTCGGCAAAGCGGCTTGCATTATCGTCGGCAAACATGTGCGGGACGCCCCTTCGGATAACCGAAGACAGTTTCCCCTCGCGAAGGAGCGCGATTTCGCGGTCGCGCCCTCCCTGCTTCTCCGGCGGGTCGGGATTGGGCGTGGAATGGAAGAGGCACAACCCGCGCGTCCTGTCGGGATAGTTGGCGGCAAATGCCAGCGCCGTATAGCCCCCCATGGAATGCCCGCCGATGACGCATTCCCCGACCTGCTGTTTTTGCAATACTTCATAAATCACCTGCGCCGAAAAATCCACGCTGTTGACCTCTGCCGTGCCGCTCAATCCGTGCCCGGGCAGGTCGATGCGGATAATGCGGTAATCCTTTTCAAGGTATTTTACAAAATCGTCCCATACGGACAATGTTTCGAGATAGCCGTGCAGCAATACTACGGCCGGTTTTTCGCTACCCATGTCGCTTACGTGTATGGGAAGATGGCTGCAAGTACAAAAAAATTCCATATTAAAAAAATGTTATACATAGGCAAATATACCAAAAAAATTCCTACCTTTGCGCAAAATAAAACAAATAAACAAATGAAAAAAATTCTGAAAAATTTCATCTCCCTGTCTCTGGGGCTGCTGTTAGTAGCCGCCGGCTGCTCGAAAGATGATAATTATGCTAAAGACATTGAAGGCGCCTATGCAGGGTCGGTCTCCTTATCCGCTTTGCAGCTGGTTGTGCCTGATGTAACGATTACTGTGGCTGTCAAAAACAACAATACGGCTATCTTCAGTTTGAACATGACGATCCCTTCGCTGCCGAACGTTGGCGATTTGCCGTTAAACGTCAGTTGTGAAACGACCATTACCAAATCCGGCGATGATTATACGGTTAGCGGAACCACCAGCGTGTCTCTTCCCGGAGCGGGCGGGCTGCCTGTTACCCTCAGCGGAACAATTACCGCCGGCGGGGAGGCCAACCTGACGATTGGCCTGTCGATGGGTATTCCTCTTACGGCTATTTTTTCCGGCGCCAAAAAATAACAGTTCATTTACCGCAATAAAAAAACCGCTGCGACATTCGCAGCGGTTTTTTTTATCCATACAATTCCTGGCGCTCAATTCCCCAATACGCTGTTAGTGCTGCGCACGGCGTCGGCGCTTTTGTTGAACGCAGCCTGTTCTTCGGCGTTGAGGTGAAGGTCGATGATTTTTTCCCAGCCTGTGCTGCCGATAACCGCCGGGACGCCGATACAGATGTCTTTCTGCCCGTATTCGCCGTCCAGCGCGACGCAGCAGGGGTACACTTTTTTCTGGTCGCGGACAATCGCTTCTACCAGCAAGGCGCCGGCAGCCCCGGGGGCGTACCAGGCCGAAGTGCCTAACAGCTTCGTCAGCGTTGCGCCGCCGACCATGGTGTCTGCAACTGCTTTGTCGAGCGCTTCCCGGCTTAACAGGCTGCTTACCGGGATACCGTTATAAGTAGCAAAGCGCGTCGCCGGAATCATCGTCGTATCGCCATGCCCGCCGATGACGCAGCCCTCAATGTCGCTGGCGGGAACGCCCAGCGCCCGGCTTAAATAATACTTGAACCGGCTGCTGTCCAAAATCCCGCCCATCCCGATAATACGGTTTTTCGGCAGCCCGGAAACTTTCAGCGCGAGGTAGGTCATCGTATCCATCGGGTTGCTGATAATAACGAACACGGCGCCGGGCGAATGTTTCAGCGCATTTTCCACTACGCTTTTTACTATCCCGGCGTTGGTGCCGATAAGCTCTTCGCGCGTCATCCCGGGCTTGCGCGGGATGCCCGATGTAACTACTACTACGGACGAGTTGGCGGTAGCCGCATAATCGCTGGTAACCCCCTTAATGCGGGTATCGAATTCGCACACTGCGGCGGTTTGCATCATATCCATCGCCTTGCCTTCGGCGACGCCTTCTTTCACGTCCAGCAGCACCAGCTCGGACGACAGTTCTTTTTGTGCAATCACGTTTGCACACGTCGCGCCGACATTTCCGGCGCCTACAATTGTAATTTTTGACATATCTTTTTCTGTTATGAATAATTTGGTAATCGAATACGTTTTCTTAAAAAACGTACAAAAGTACAAAAAATACTTCTAACTTTGTGAAAAATTAAACAGCGCTCCGAATCCCGACATCCATTCATCCCGAAATCCCGAAATCATGCTATCCTTCTACTCCCTTTCCTCCCCGCCCCACATCCTTCGCCGCCGGCGTGTAAAAAAATGGCTGACCGCACTGGCCGAAGCCGAAAACAGGCGGGTAGGGGAGGTGTCGATTATTTTCTGTTCCGATGAAGAGCTCCTCGCCCTCAACCGGCGCTATTTGCAGCACGATTATTTTACCGACGTCCTTACCTTTGATTACAGCGACGGGAACCGCCTTTCCGGGGACATCTTTATCAGCTGCGACACCGTACGCGCCAACGCCCGGGACTACAGCCAGCCTTTCGACGGGGAGCTCCGCCGGGTGATGGCGCACGGACTCCTTCATCTCTGCGGCTATCGCGACGCTACGGTCAGCCAGCAGCGCGCCATGCGCGCCAAAGAAAACCATTATTTGGCGCAATGGAACCTTATGAATGATGAATAATGAATGATGAATGATGAGTTATGAACCGGCTGGCGCTGGCAACCTCATTTCCACCTGATTTTATTTAACAAAACAACCTCCGTAGCCAGGGAATATCCCACACGCACTAACCTCATTAGCTCATTAAAATGAAATCGGAAGAAAACAGATGAGGTAATGAGGGTTTATTGGAAAGTTCCCTTTATTTTTGCTCCTGATTTTTGAAAACAGGTTCATGCCGGCAACAGGAAAATACCACTTAGCATCCCGTCCGTTCCCGGGAACGAGCTATGCGTTCCCGGGAACAGGCCATGCGTTCCCGGGAACAAGTCATGCGTTCCCGGGAACAAGCCATGCGTTCCCGGGAACAAGCCATGCGTTCCCGGGAACAAGCCGTCCGTTCCCGGGAACGAGTCATGCGTTCCCGGGAACAAGCCGTCCGTTCCCGGGAACGAGTCATGCGTTCCCGGGAACGAGTCATCCGTTCCCGGGAACGAGTCATTCATTCCCAGGAATGGGTCGTTCATTCCCGGGAATGGGTCGTTCATTCCCGGAACAGTAACTGGCGGGCGCCGCTGATAACCGGTAACTGATTTATAATTTTTCTTCGATATTCCACACGAAGGCGGAAAGGCCCTGCTGCTCGGCCTGCCCGTTCAGGCGGCGGAGGGCGGCCATCAATGCGGCGACGTCGCTGTCGGGCACGACCGCCAGCAGCGAGCCGTTTTTCGACGGCCAGGCATGCGTGCCGTAGTGCGGTTCGCCGTTTTCACTGCCGCGCCCGAACGTCTCCGTCCAGCGCGTAAAGCCGCGGATATTCAATTTATCGAGGAGGTCTTCCACCGGACGGGTCAATGATTGCCCGTAGGTGATTAGTATTGCTTTCATGTTAATGTGTTAATGTGATTCATCATTCCTGATTATTGCCAGCTTGTTTCTATCGCGTTTGATTTCCGTTCTTTCTTTACCTGTCCGATGTTGAAGGCGGCGTAGATGGCCGGAATCACGAGCAGGGTGAGGAGGGTGGAGAACGTCAGCCCGCCGACGACGGCAATGCCCATGGGCTTCCATATTTCGGCGCCTTCGCCGCTGCCCACGGCCAGCGGAATCATCCCGAGGATGGTGGTGAGGGTGGTCATCAGTACGGGGCGGAGGCGCGATTTCCCGGCGGTAATCACCGCTTCGTTGAGCGGCAGGCCGCGCTCGCGCTGCAGGTTGGTGAAGTCCACAATCACGATGCCGTTTTTCACGACAATCCCCACAAGCATGATGGCGCCGATGAGGGCGACCATGCCGAGGGAAGTGCCCGTCATCCAGAGGGCGAGGAACACGCCGGTGAAGGCAAACGGTATCGACAGCATGATGATGAAGGGCATGGAGAAGGATTCAAACTGCGTCGCCATGACGATATACACGAGGACGATTATCAACGCCAGGAGGGTCATCATGTCGGCAAGCATTTCCCGCTGGTCTTCCACCGAGCCGGACATGGAGATGCTGACGGTGGAGGGCAGGGGTATCCGGTCTATTTCGGCCTGCGTCTCGGCGGCTACTTCGCCGAGCGCCGCGCCCGCGCCGAGCGCCGCCGATACGGTAACGACGCGCTGCCGGTCTTCACGTTCAATCACCGGCGGGGTGAACCGTTCCACCACGGTAGCTACTTCGCTCAGGCGGATGCTGCCGCCGGTGCTGTTGTAAAGGAGGATGTTTTCGACGTCGCCCACGGTGGTGCGGAACGATTCGTCGTAGCGCACGATGATGTCGTACTCTTCGCCGTCTTCGCGGTAGAGCGAGGCGGTAAGGCCGTTGATGCGGTTACGCACAAAGGTGGCTGCGGTAACGGTGTTTATGCCGAACTTCGCGAGTTTTTCGCGGTCGAAGTCCACCTGCAGTTCCACTTTCATGTCTTCGCGGCTTATCTTCACGTCGCGCGCGCCCTTGATGCCGCGCATGCGTTCGGCAAGTTCTTCGGCAATGGCGGTGGTTTCGGTAAAGTCATACCCGAATACTTTTGCGTCAACGGTATTGCCGCCGCCCATGCCCATTCCGCCGCCGCCGGTGCTTACCGCGTATTTGACGACTTCGGGGTATTTGGCTATTTCTTCCCGCAGGACGTCGGCGATTTCGGCCTGCGTCCGCGTGCGTTCATGTTTTTTCACGAGTATCAGGCCGTAGGAAATGGCGTTGACGCTGGTGTTGCCGAACAGTGCGGACATGCCGCCCTGGTCGTCTGCCCCGGAGCTGACGGAAATAAGCCGTATCTCAGGGGCGCATGCCAGCAGTGCCTTTTCGATACGGTGCGCCACTTCGGTAGTTTGTTCGAGGTTGGCGTTTACGGGGAGCTCTACGGTAGCTTCAATGCGCCCGCTGTCGCTTTCGGGCATGAAGTCGGTAGGCACCTGCGTAAGCAGCAGCAGGCTTATCAGGAATATCCCGAAGGCGCCGAAGATAGTGAACGCGCGGTGATGCACCGCCCAGTGCAGCAACCGTGCGTAGCCGCTGTCGAGCCGGTCGAGGAACTTGTCAACCGGTTTGAAAATAACGCCCAGCCCCTTGTACGTATGCGCCGGGCGGAACATGAGCATCTTCGACGAAAGCATCGGCGTAAGCGTGATGGCCGCCACCGTGGAGATAACAATCACGATGGATACAATCCAGCCCAGCTGTTTGAACATGATGCCGGCCAAGCCGCCGGTCATGGTGAGCGGCAGGAATACCGCCACTACCGTAAGCGTAGTCGCCAGCACGGCGAGCCACACTTCGTTGGTGCCGTAGATAGCCGCGTCGCGCGGCCGGGCTTTGCGTTCGAGGTGCTTCACGATGTTCTCGAGCACCACAATCGCGTCGTCCACCACCATCCCGATGGCAATGGAAAGCGAACTGAGCGAAATCACGTTGATGGTGCCGCCGGTGAACATCAGGTACACGAAACTGGTGATAAGCGACACGGGGATGGTGAGCGCAATGATAACCGTAGCGCGCCAGCGCCCCAAAAAGAACAGCACTACCAGCACCACAAAGATGAATGCAAAGAGAACGGTTTCGGTGAGGCTGTCGATACTGTTGGTGATATATTCCGACGAGTCGAAGAAGATGTCTATCTTCACATCGGCCGGGAGGTCTTTGGCCAGCCGCGGCAGGGTTTCGCGCACCGCTTTGGCTATTTCCACCGTGTTGGCGCCCGACTGTTTTTGGATAATCATGTTCACGCCCCTTTGCCCGTTGATGGTTTCCTCAACGGTCATTTTCTTAATCGTGTCCTTCACCGTGGCGATGTCCCTGATACGGATTTCGCGCCCCCCGGCATTGGTTACCACGACGTCTTTCAGCTGTGCGCTTTCGGCAAACTCGCCTTCGATGCGTACCGAGAAGCGTTCCGAGCCGATGTCCATCGCGCCGGCGGGGATATTGGCGTTCTCCTGCGCAATGATTTGCCCGATTTGTTCAATCGTCAGGTGATAGGCTTCTATCTTTTGCGGGTCAACATTCACCTGCACTTCGCGCGTCGGCGCGCCGCTGATGTTTACCGCGCCCACGCCGTTGATGCGGTTCAGCGGGTTGGCCACTTTTTCGTCGAGCAATTTGTAAAGCCCTTCGTAGCTCTCGTTGGCCGTAGCCGAGAGGAACATGATGGGCATCATGCTCGTGCTGAATTTCACGATGAACGGCTTCTCGGCGTCGTCGGGCAGGTAGGTTTCCACGCGCCCCAGCGCGTCGCGCACGTCGTTGGCAGCTTCGTCGAGGTTGGTGCCCCACTCAAATTCGAGTACCACAATAGAGATATTCTCCTGCGAGCGCGAGGTAATTTTCTTCAAGTCCGACACCGTATTCAGGTTGTCTTCCAAAATCCGGGTGATGTTTTGTTCGATGTCGGCGGCGCTGGTTCCCGGGTAGGTCGTCACGACGGTGAGCATCGGCACCTCGATTTCGGGATACAGGTCGATCGACAGTCTGTTCAGCGAGAACAGTCCCAGCACAATCGCGCCGATAAAGATAAGGATCGTGGATACGGGTTTTCGTACAGCGGTTTCGTATATTTTCATAATCTTTGCAGGCTTTTGTTATTTCACTACGGTTACTTCCGTTCCGTTGATTAGTTTACTGATGCCGGCCACCACTACGCGATCGCCGCCGTTCAATCCCGAGAGCACCTCGTAGCGGTCGCCCAGCCGTTGGCCGAGTTCCACCTTCGTGTAGCTCACGGTCTGGTCGTTTTTCACCACATACACATAACGGTCGTCGGTACCGGGTTGTTTGATGATGGCCTTGTCGGGCGCCACCACGCGGCTTTTAGTGCCAAAGTTCAACACCACGCGGGTGAACATGCCGGGGCGCAGTTCCAACTTGTCGTTGTTCCACAAGATTTCTGTAGTAACCGTGTGCGACACGGCGTCTACCGTAGGATAAATGAGATGCACCTTTCCTTGAAATTCCTTGCCGGGCATCACGTCTAATTTGATAATGGCCGGCATGTTCGGCTTGATAGACGAGAAGAACTGTTCCTGTATGTTCAGTTTTATTTTCACCGGTTTCAGTTGTTGCACTTGCAGGATCGGTTGTCCGCCGGTCATGTCGCCGTTGTCGAACATGCGGGCGGTCACGATGCCCGCGATGGGCGACAGCAGGTAGGTGTTTTTATGCAGGTTATCCACCGATTCTTCCGTTACGTCTAATTGCGTTTTCAACTGGTCAATGACCTGCTTCGACACGCCGCCGGTTTTGTACAGGGCATTCGAGCGACTGTAGTCGGTTTTCAGGTTTTCCAGCTGCAGTTTGGCTTGCAGATAGGCCGACTCCTCCATTTTCACCAATAGTTGTCCGGCCTTCACATAGTCACCCACCTCCACGTGGATTTTCTCGATACGCATGGCCGTTTGGCTGGCAATCATATTTTTTGAATAAGGGATAATGTCGCCGGTGTACTCCTGTATTTGCTCTACCGACTGCACGTGCACTGTTTCGACCTTCACCTCCACAGCCGTTTTGGCGGATGCGGTTTGTTCGGCAGCTGTTCCGCCGCCGCACCCCGCCAGCAGCAATAAACTTCCTATTCCCCACAGCGGGAACGCGGATACCATGTTCTTACTCGTTTTCATCTTCTATTATTTTATTTTAATTATATTATCATTTTAACGGCTCATCCTCACCCCCGACCCCTCTCCTGAAGGAGAGGGGAGTTCGGCGTTTGCTCC
>JAISLK010000021.1 GCA_031290935.1 Prevotellaceae bacterium
CTCTTCGTGAATGGCCACAAAAATGGCCTGTATGAAATCGGGGCTCATCCCGAAGTGCGCGGCCTGCGCTACGCGCTTCTGCAAAATTTCATCGTAGCGCGACGCTTGCAGCACCGTCATGTTGTGCTCTTTTTTGTAGCGGCCGATTTCCTTCGCCACCCGCATGCGCGCCGCCAGGGTTTCCAATAATCCGGCGTCATACTCGTCGATTTGTTTCCGCAGCTGCGCCAGGTTTTCGGTGCTTTGGTTGGTGTTGCGGATGACCAATGTGTGCATGATGTATTCCAGGATGTCGGGCGTAATCTGTTGCGCCGCATCGCTCCACGCCTGGTCGGGCTGCACGTGTGTTTCGATAATCAGTCCGTCGAAATTCAGGTCCATGGCCTGCTGTGCCAGCGGGGCAATCAGTTCCCTTTTTCCGCCGATGTGGCTGGGGTCGCAGAGGATGGGCAATTGCGGAAGCCGCCGCCGCAGCTCCATCGGAATATGCCACTGCGGATGATTGCGGTACATGTTCTTGTCGTATATGCTAAATCCGCGATGGATGGCGGCGATGCGGCGGATGCCGGCGTTGTACACCCGTTCCATGGCGCCTATCCACAGTTCCAGGTCGGGGTTCACGGGATTTTTCACCAGCACCGGAATGTCCACGCCGGCCAGCGCGTCGGCGATTTCCTGCATGGCAAACGGGTTGGCCGACGTGCGCGCGCCTATCCACAAGAGGTCAACGCCATTGTCCAGCGCCTCGCGCACGTGTTTGGCCGTGGCCACTTCCGTAGCGACATACATGCCCGTTTCGGCTTTCACGTGTTTGAGCCATGGCAGGCCTTTGCTTCCCACGCCTTCAAAACCGCCCGGTTTGGTGCGGGGTTTCCAAATCCCGGCGCGGAATATTTTCACATGCTGCGCGGCTAATTGCCGGGCGGTGTCCATCACCTGCGCTTCCGTTTCGGCGCTGCAGGGCCCCGCAATCAGCAGGGGACGCGCTTGCGCAACGCCAGGCAGTAAAATTGGTTGTAGTTCCATAAGTTTGATGTGTTGATGTGTTGATGTGTTGATGTGCTGATGTGCTGGCGCCAGCCCATTCATAATTCATAATTCATAATTCATAACTCGATGCAGCGCTTCCTGCAGTTGGGCTTCGCCGGCGCACAGCGACAGGCGGATGTAGCGCTCGCCGCGTGTTCCGAAAATAAATCCGGGCGTTACAAATACGCCGGCGTTGTACAAAATTTTGTCGGCAAAAGCGGCGGAACTCTCGCAAGCATCGGGGATTTTCCCCCACAAAAACAGCCCCACCTGATTCCTGTCGAAGCGGCAGCCCAGTTGCGTAAAGATGGCTTCGGCCAGCACCCTGCGGCGGGCATACAGTGCGATATTCATCTCGCGATGCCACTGCTCCGTGTTGCTGAGCGCCGCCACCGCCGCGATTTGCAAGGGACGGAACATCCCCGAATCGACGTTGCTTTTCACTTTCAAAATCCACTCCACGAATTGTGCGTTCGACGCCAGCATGCCCATGCGCCACCCCGCCATGTTGTGCGACTTGCTCATCGAATTGAGTTCTATGCAATGCGCTTTGGCGCCGGGTATCGACAGCAGGCTCAGGCGTTGCTCATTCAAAATAAAACTGTACGGATTGTCGTTGCAAACCACGATGCCGTGTTTCTTCCCGAAGGCCGCCAACCGCTCAAACAGCGCCCTGCTCGCCGCCGCGCCGGTGGGCATGTTCGGATAATTCACCCACATCAGTTTCACATTCGACAAGTCTGTTTTCTCCAACGCGTCAAAATCGGGCTGCCAGCCGTTTTCCTCCTCCAGCGCATACGGCACAATGTGCGCCTGCACCAGCTTGCTCACCGCGCTGTATGTCGGATATCCCGGGTCGGGCGTCAGCACGCCGTCGCCCGGGTTCAGGAACGCCAGCGACACATACAGGATGCCTTCTTTCGAGCCTATCAGCGGCTGAATTTCATTCGCAGGATTCAGGTCCACGTCAAACCATTTTTTGTACCACACGGCAAACGCCTGCCGCAGTTCGGGAATCCCGGTGTAGCTCTGGTAGCCGTGCGCCGACGGCTTTTGCGCTTCTTCGCACAAAGCCTCCACCGTGGCGGCCGACGGCGGCGCGTCGGGGCTGCCGATGCCCAGGCTGATGATGTGTCGCCCCTGCGCGTTCAGCGCGGCAATTTCTTTCAACTTCTTCGAAAAATAATATTCCGACACCGACTGTAATCTATCTGCAGGCTTCATATTCTCCTAATGTCTGGAAATCCTTAATGAGCGGGCGGATGGCGTCTAACGACTGCCGGTAGCGCGCCCTGCTGTCGAACGTCAGGTTGATGTAAAACTGGTATTCCCACTCCCTGCCGATGATGGGCAGCGATTGTATTTTTGTCAGGCTCATATGGTAAAAAGAGAGGATGGAGAGGATTTTCGCCAGACTGCCCTCCTCGTGCGGCAGGGTGAACACCAGCGACGACTTGTTGAGCGTTTGCCCCTGCTGCCATTCGCCGGCTTTCGCGGGGTCGGCCACAACCAGGAAGCGCGTAAAGTTCCGCTTGTTCGTTTCTATTCCCGCGGCGAGGATGTCCAACCCGTACCTTTCGGCCGCCGCCACGCTGCAAATGGCGCCGCGCTGCCTGATTTGTCCCTCCGCAATGAGCTTGGCGCTCCCCGCCGTGTCGAAGCTCTCCACCGCTTTCAGGAATTTGTGCTGCGCTAAAAATTCCCCGCATTGCAGCAAGGCGATGGACTGCGAGTGCACTTCCGTCAAATCCGCTATGCGCTGGCCTTTCAGGGCTGCCAGATTGTGCTCGATGCGCAGTTTGTGTTCCCCGATAATGACGCAGCCGCTTTCTTTCAGCAAATCGTGGTTCGGCAACAAACTGCCGGCAATGGTGTTCTCTATGGCAACGACGCCAATGACCGTATTGTCGCGCTTCACTGCGGCAAACACGTCTTTAAACGTTTCGCACGGGATGATGTCCAGCGCTTCCTTTTCGAAATACTGCCTGGCGGCAATTTCGTGGAACGACCCCAACATCCCCTGTATCGCAATTTTTTTCATCCTTATTTTACTGTTTAAATGTGCTCTTAAATTCCTCATTATAAAAAATCCCGCCGGCGGGGCAGGATTTTTATATCAGTTCGTTTACTGCTTATATAAACCATCCTGCCCTTACCTGTTAAAGTAAAAGAAACGGTAAAAATAAGTAAAGTAACGAGGTGTCATTTTTGTTCTTTTTGCGGGTGCAAAGATACTATTTATTTTTTAATTCCAAATTTCCCTGCAAAAAACTTGCCGGCGGCGGAATGATGGGATGATGTGGTGATGTGGTGATGTGGTGATGTGATGATGTGGTGATGTGGTGATGTGGTGATGTGGTGATGTGGTGATGTGGTGATGTGATGATGTGGTGAAAGTTGAAAGTTGAAAGTGAGCCGGCGCCAGCCAATTTTCAACTTTCAACTTTCAACTTTTCACGTGATGATGCCTTGCGACACATCGTCGCAGCCTGCTGCGACACATCGTCGCAGCCTGCTGCGACACATCGTCGCAGCCTGCTGCGACACACCGTCGCAGCCTGCTGCGACACACCGTCGCAACCCGGGGGAAGCAAAACCGGCAGGTATTCAGGAATTAAGAATTGGCCGGCGCCGGCCGCATCAGCGCACTGGTTTAAAATACCAGCGATATGCCGGCGCCGCCGCTGGCGCCGTGGTGCAGGTAGAGGTAGTAGTTTTGGTAGTGCTGGTGGAGTAAGTTATTGCCGTACACAAACGCGGAGAGCCGGTCGCAGAGTTTGTATTCCACCTGTAACGATATGTCTGCATAGGGTTTAATGGAGGCCGCTATGATGCCTGTTTCCGGGTTTTGATAGCGTATCGGGGCGCTGCCGCGGGCGGCCAGCCCCAGGCCGAAGGTAAATTCACTGTATTTGTAGCGGAAGTCGCCATTGATTTCCCATGAAGGCTTGTGCCACGGCCGGAAGGTTTCCCCGCTTTGGTTAAAGAAGTACAGGTAATAGCGTGCGCGGACAGTGGCTTCAAATCCGGCAATGGTGTAATCCACATCGCCGCCGAAAGTCAACCGGTGGGTTTTGTGATATACCACCTCAAAATTATTCCGCAAATACCCCGGGATATGTGCCTCCGGCGAGTCGCCGGGTAATGCTTGCGTGCTGTTTACGTAAAAATACATGTTGTTCGTGCAGGTATAAGACAGGAAGGCGTTGTATCCGGCGATGTCAAACACCCGTCCCTTCCCGCCGACAGCCGCGTCAAACGGCGTTCGTGTGTTATCAACGGTTAATCCCGGAAGGATATAGGGGTTTTCGAGGGCAATTTTCCGGTAGGTATTGACAGTGGTTTGCCCGTGTATCCTTGCATAGGCTGTGAAATAGTCCGACAGTTTTGCATCGAAAGATATGTTCGGGAAAAAGTATATGTCCAGTTTGCCCGAATCGCCCCTGTGCGTGCGTGAATTATAAACGCCTTCCAGGTTGGCGCCCGCCGAAATGCGGAGGCCGTCTTTTTGGTACTCGTAAGCCGGGGTAACCGTAAACAGGCCGTCGGACAGCCGTGCGGCGTTTCCTTTGTTGAACGCCGCCGCCCTGAAGGCAAGGCTTCCCGAATGGGTATGTGCAAACGTTTGCGCAATTTTCCCATGAATGCCGCCCAGGTATTCGGAAACAGGCCTGCCGGTGGAGTGGTTTTGGGCGGTAATCGCCTTGTCGTGCGTGTAGCCGAAGGTCAAATTCACCTGGTAGGTAAATCCGTCGTGAGCGTTTTTGGAAGCCACGCCCAGTTCGGCGTTATACATATTATATACCTGCTGCAATTTCCATTTGATAAAACCGGGGTCGTTATTGATGCGGTCCAGGTAGCCGGGGTAGGAGCCGGGCAGCGGGTGTCGGGACAGGCCGGCGAGGTAGGCGGTATCATGCCCGTTAAACAGCAGGTAGCGCCGTTTGTAGTCGAACGAGGCATGCAGCAGCGTGTTTTTCATCCGGTGTTGCAGCGCCACGCCCAAATCGTGCTGCGCATTATGTCCGGTAATGGTGGCGGGAAGTGCGTAGCCCGGCGGCTGTTTCGCCGTCAGCGTGGTGTTTGCCCAATAGGAGCGATGGTTGTAATAAATGCTTGCAATGGTATTTTTAATATTCCGGTTATGCAGGTACAGGTCGGCCAGGGGCGCCCAGGGATAGCTTAATCCGAGCCGCAGGTAGCCGTAGTTCCGCAGCGGGGCGTCCGCCCGTTCTTCAATGGCGGCGGCCTGTACGTTACCGGAAACGCTGAATACCGGCAGGTGCGCCGGATGCACTTTGTAGCTGAAGGAAGTTGTAAAGCCGGAAATGGAATCGCCGGTTTTCAAGGGGACGGCGATACGGTCGGCGGCGATAATGGTGCGCTCATAGGAACGGGTTACTTCCACCACGCGTGATTCCATGGTAGTGGCCGTACCGCCGGTTCCGGTTTGGGCATGTACATTTCCGCAGGATAGCGTAATACTTACGATGAACGATATAGAGCCTTTTATTCTCATACTGCCGGTGGGTATTTATTTTTTTAACGCTTCCAGGCGTTGTTTTACAGTTTCAATAATGCCGTCCTCCGTATTTTTATAGCCTTGCAGGATGCTGGTGTAAGTAGCTTCGGCTTGCGCCTTGTTTCCTTTCAGGGCGTACTGCTCCGCCAGGGCAATAAGCGTCTTGGCCGTCCAGTAGGGATAGCTATTGGCTTCGGAGTTGATAAATTTCAGGGCCATCGCTTCGCCGTCCTCGAATGTCCCCTGTTTAAAGGTGTTTTCTATAAGGTAAAACGTCGCTTCCGCGTTTTCCCTGTCGTTTATTTTTTTCGCCGCAAGTTCGCCGTAGAGTTTCAGGGCTTCTTCTTCCTGCCCGAGTATCCGCCAGCTGTTTGCTTTTATCGAAGTCATTTCGCGGGATTGCGTTTCGCTGATGCCGGGCATCAGCAGGGCGACATGCGCGGTGTTCGCCGCTTCGCGATAGTTGTGGAGTTTGTCAAAGTGTATTTTGGCCATGTCTATATGCGTCGACAATTGTACGGTTGCTTTGTCGGTCAGTTGCGCCAACTGCCGCAAATTGCCCAGCGCCGCCGGATAGTCTTCCATGAAAATATTCGCCTGCCCTGATTTTACAAGCGACAGTTCTTTATAAATATTATTATTTTCATCATTGATGACATACTTAAATTCCGCCACCGCTTCTATATAATTCCGCTGTTCATAATAGCACGTCGCCAAATAGTAGTGCGCCGGCAATATGTTGGCGTTATCCGGGTAATTGGCGATAAACAGTTTCAACTCGGCAATGGCTTTGTCGCAACTACCGGAGTTGGCCAGTTTTTCGGCGGCGGTGTAGATAGAGAGCGCCCGTTCGGCTGTGTTGGATTCTTTGCCGATGTTTTCCAGGTACCGGTAATACAGGTTGGGCGTGCCCATATCCAAATAGGCGTTGCGCAAACCGTCGAGGGCGCTTTTTTCATCCATCGAATTGGGCGCGGCTTTTTGTTGCGCTTTGGTGTAATATTCCACCGCCTCTTCCAGCCGGTTGGTATTGGTGGATATCAGCCCCAGTTCGATAAGGCCCTGTATGATTTGGGGGCTGTCGGGATAGTCTGCGAGTAATTTCTTAAAAATAGCTTCCGCTTCATTGTAATTGTTATCTTGGAAATATGTACGCCCCAATTCCAGCAAGCCGGCAGGCGCATGGGCGGAGTAGGCGTATTTTTTTAACAGTGCCTGCAAGGTTGCTGTCTTGCGTTCGTTCCGGTTCAGCAAGCCATAGGAAAGCGCTTTCTGGTACAAGGCATAATCGGGATTGGCGGCGTCCATATCAGCGGCGGTGGTATAGTTTTCCACGGCCGGCCAATATTTGCTTTGCATATAGTTGCAGTCGCCGATACGGTTGTACGAGTCGGCCACCTGCTCCCGGAACGATTGCCCTGCCGCCGCAATAAACTTGCGGAACCAGGAGATGGCATTGTCGTAGTTGTTTTGCCGGTAACAGCAATACGCCAAATTGTAATGCGCCGCGATGTATTCGTTCCGGGACTGCAGTGCGCCGCTTCCCGAAACAAAGGCTTCAAATTGTTTCTGCGCTTCTTTATAGAGGCCGAGCAGATAATATGTATCGGCTTTATAATATTTCGCCAATGCTTCTACCGTGGCGTCGTAGCGGGCTAACCGGAGCGACGCTTCCAGGTAGTTGAGGGCTTCTTCGTATTTAGAACTGTCCTGCTCATCGTACAGTTGCTTGCCGATAAGAAAATTCAGCCGTTGTATATCGGCTTGTTCCTTATCGCTGGGTTTCGGGATGAGCGACAGTTGCTCCAGCGCCTGCCTGTAGTCATTCTTGATGATATGCAGCGACGCCAGGTAGCCTTTTATTTCCGGGTTCGCATTTTCGTCGGGATAGGTTTCCAGGTATTTTTTCATTGGTTCGTCGCTGTTCTGCAATTCCAGCGACAGCTTGGCGTATTGGAAAAAGGCGTTTTTCGTGAGCGCCGGCAGGAACGATTGTTGCGAAGCGGCATAAAACGCTTTTTGCGCATCGGATTTCTTTTCAATCGTTAAATAAATACTTCCCAAATAATAGTACGCATTTTGCGCCAGTGAATCCTTGTGCGTACGGCTCACCCTGTCAAAATAGCGAATGGCCTCGGTATTATTACCGGCGTGGTATTCCAACAAACCGAGGAAATATTCGTCCGTACGCGAAAGGCCGGTTTTCTTCGGCGAATAAACTGCAAAATATTCCCGCGCCTTCCTGTAATTTCCGGTATGGTAACTGGATTCGGCAATGATACGCGCCATTTCCGAATGATACGGCTCGCTCATGGCAGGCAGCAGGGTTTCGCCTACTTTTATCACCTCCGCGTAATGCTGCTGCGCATAGTAAATATTGAGCAAATAAAACGACGCCTGTGTGGCAAAGCGGTCATCTGTGGAAATTTTTTCAAACGCCAGCTGCGCCGATACATAATGTTGCTTCAAATATTCCGTATGGCCGTAATAATAGGTTGCCGGCACGCTGTAAGGGCTGTCGGGCACATCTTTTATTTCGACAAAACATTGATTCGCCAAGTCTATTTCGCCGGTTTCAAAGCAGGCATACCCTTTTTTGAATACGCATTCCACGTGTTCGTAGTAGCGCAGGGCGCGGCTGTCCACTTCTTTGTACCACCGGAGCGCGTTTTTGTAATCCTGTTCCTGAAAATAATAATTGGCTAATTGAAACGTTACATGATTGATGTTTTTATTCTCGGAATGGTTTTCCCGCAAATCAAGCACGTAAGACTCCAGGTTGGGCAAATGCAGTTCGATAGCGCACACGGCGCGGTAATAAGCTATTTCCGATAACGTCAACTGGTCGGCAGGGGCGGTTTCTTTGGCTGCGCGGAGAAAAACCATTTCCGCATCGGCGTACAGGCCTTTTTCAAACAAGTCAACCCCTTTCAGGTATAACTCCTGGGGCTTCTTTTCCAGGTTCTGAGCATACGCCGTGCCGGCAAAGATAAAAGTAATAAGTATTGTGAAAAATCTTTTTGACATTATTTTTGTACACACTAAAAGTCGCATTTTTCTTTTAAAAGAATGAAAAATTTGCGTAAAGATACAAACTAAATCCGTAACTTTGCAGCGTTTTTTTACAGTTTCTAAAGATTTTTTTTAACTGTCTTTTTTCGATATTCATAATTAACTATAATACATAAAAATGGGAAGCAATTATATTATTGATTTTCGTAATGTCAGTATTTTTCAAGGATGCCATTTGATTTTGAAAGACGTAACATTACAAATAGAACCCGGCGAATGGGTATATTTCATTGGGAAAGTAGGCAGCGGGAAGACCAGCCTGATACGCGCCATACATGGGGAATTGCCGATAAAAGACGGCTACGCGCGTGTGGCAGGGTTTGATTTGCTAACGATAAAAGCGAAACATATTGCACGGTTGCGGCGTAAAATGGGCGTAGTGTTTCAAGATTTTCAACTGCTGCATGACCGCTCGGTGTATGATAATTTATTGTTTGTCCTGCGGTCAACGGGCTGGCGCGATAAAAAACAGATTGACGAACGCATCACAAAAGTACTCGAAGCCGTAGAGCTGAAACGGAAAGCCAGGGACATGCCGCACCAGCTATCGGGCGGCGAACAGCAGCGTATTGCCATTGCGCGGGCATTGCTCAACAATCCGGAGCTCATCATCGCCGACGAGCCTACCGGTAACCTCGACAGCGAAACCGCTACCGATATTATGAAAATCCTCATGGAGATTCACCGCCACGAAGGGCCGGCGGTGCTCATGGTTACCCACAACCAGAGCATCCTCAAAAACTACCCCGCCCGCACCCTCCGCTGCGACAAGGAACGGTTAGCGCCGGTCGAAAACAGCAATGAAATTGATTTTAACGAATGGTGAACGTGAATTAAGCGTCGGAAGGCTCCGTGCATCCTGTTTTATTGCGATAAGCCGAACATTTTGTTCCTCATAAACAGGTATTATAGTACGAATTGGATAAAAAGGACAGATGCCACGAAAAAAAAAACACAATAATTGAAAAATTAGTTGTACCTTTGCATCGAATTCAAGGATTATCTGATGTTCATCAGATACTCTACTAACCAATCCTTTCATTCATAACTTTGTTCACGACCCTTGCCCCCCGGGCAAGGGTTTCCTTTTATATATTACCGGTAGCGGAAGATTCGCTACCGGTAGCGGAAGACTCGCTACCGGTAGTGGAAGATTCGCTACCGGTAGTGGAAGACTCGCTACCGGTAGTGGAAGATTCGCTACCGTTAGCGGAAAAGCGCCAGCAGCGCCTCCAGTTTGGCGCGGATTTCGGCGGTGCAGAGGTTGCCGATGCTGCCTTTGTGGGTGTGGGCAAGGGTTTTGGCGGGGGTAAATTTATTTTCCGCCACCAGCTGCCCGACGTGTTTATAGGCTTCGCGGAAGGGTTCGCCGGACAGGACGCGGCGGTTCACTTCTTCTACCGTAAAGAGGCAATCGTATTTTGCATCCTGCAGGATGTGTTCGTTGACCGTAATATTTTTCAGCATAAACGCCGTAATGTCCAGCATGGCATGCAGTGTGTCGATGGCGGGGAAAAGTATTTCCTTCAACAGTTGGAAATCGCGGTGGTAGCCGTGCGGCAGGCCGGCCAGGAGCAGGGCGATTTCATTGGGTACGCTTTGCAGCCTGCTGGCTTTGGCGCGCAGGAGTTCCCAGACGTCGGGGTTTTTCTTGTGCGGCATGATGCTTGAGCCGGTCGCCAGGTTATCGGGGAAGGATATGAATCCGTAATTTTGGGAGAGGTACATCACGCAGTCGGCGGCGAATTTGTTCAGCGTCGCAGCTACGGCGGCCAGGGCCTGGGCAACGGCTTTTTCGCTTTTTCCGCGGCTCATCTGGGCGGCAATGGCGTTATAGTTCAGGTATTGGAAACCCATTTCGGCGGTGGTCATGTCCCTGTCTAAGGGGAATGAGTTGCCGTAGCCGGCGGCCGAGCCGAGCGGGTTCTGGTTGACTATCCGGTAGGCGGCGAGGAAGAGGCACAGGTCGTCAATCAATGTTTCGGCATAGGCGCCGAACCAGAGTCCGAAGGACGAAGGCATCGCTATTTGCCCGTGCGTATAGCCCGGCAGGAGGGTATCCTTGTGGGTTTCGCTCAACTGTTGCAGCTGGTGGAACAGTTGGACGGTTTTATCTTTCAGCCGGAGGAGTTCCTCTTTGAGGTAAAGTTTTATATCTGCTAACGCCTGGTCGTTGCGCGAGCGGCCGGCGTGAATTTTCTTCCCCGCGTCGCCGATGCGCCTGGTAAGGGTGAGTTCTACCTGTGAATGGACGTCTTCTACGTCGTCTTCTATCACAAAGGCGCCGGCGGCGACTTCGTCCAGGAGTTTTTGCAGTTCGGCGCAGAGCAATCGGGCTTCCGGCGCAGGGAGCAGGCCGATATGGGCGAGCATTTTTACGTGCGCCAGCGAGCCGAGCAGGTCGTATTTGGCAAGCCGCAAGTCATATTTACGGTCGTCGCCCACTGTGAAGGCGGTTACCAGGGTATCGGCGGCCGTGCCTTTATTCCAAAGAGTAGCCATGGGAATGGATAATTAAGAGTTAGAAATTAAGGATGAAGAATGGTTGTTTGTTAGATGGCTGAGTTGGGATATAAAACGGATGTATCCCTTTATGCCTTCTTCTATTTCGTGGATATAAACAAATTCGTCGGCGGTGTGCGAGCGCGCCGAATCGCCGGGGCCCATCTTGATGGCGGGAATGTCCAGCCGCATCCAGTCGGACGTCGTGGGCGAGATAAAGGTTGGAATGGCCAATCTTTCGACGCATTGGAGCAAGGGGTGCCCGGCAGGGGTGAAGGAGCAGCGGTTGTGCAGCGACCGCGCTTTTAACTCGCTCTTCACGCCGGCCTGCAAGAGTTCCAGGATTTCCCTGTTTGTATAACATTCATTGGGGCGGACGTCCACTACAAACCGGCAGCAGTCCGGGATGACGTTATGCTGGTAGCCGGCGTTTATCATGGTTACGTTCTTTTTCACTTCGCCCATGAGCGGCGAAACCCTGTCGAAGGTGTAGTCCCTGATGGCAGCAATATCTTCCATGGCGCCGTAGATGGCGTTAACGCCTTCGTTGCGCGCCGCATGCCCCGTTGCGCCGTGTGCCGTGCCGTCGAGCACCAGCAGCCCCCGTTCGCCGGTGGCGGCTTTCATCAGGGTAGGTTCGCCGATGACGGCGCTGTCCATATCTTTTATTTCCCGCGTAACGGAAGCAATGCCCGCCGCGCCGGAGTTTTCTTCTTCAGAGCTCAATACCAGCAGCAGGTTAAAGGGCAATTCCAGCGTGTTAAAATGAAGGAAAGTTTCGACGAGCGCAACCAGCGACGCACCCGCGTCGTTGGCGCCCAAGCCGTAGAGTTTGCCGTTTTTTTCTACGGGTTCAAAAGGGTTCATCGTATAGCCGTCTGCGGCCTTCACCGTATCGATATGCGAATTGAGCAGCAGCGACTTTTTTCCCTTGCTGTAGCTTTTCGAATAGGCGCACACGTTATTCCCTATCCTGAAAGGCGCCGCGCCGGCGGCCGCAAGGCAGGCTTCCAGGTAACCGGCCGCCGCCGCCTCCGCGCCCGAACAGGCGGGAATAGCTATCTTGCCTTTCAGCAAAGCGAGGGCGTTGGCGGTTTTTAGTTGTAAGTCGTAAGTCATAAGTTTTTTTAATCCCTTTCCTCTTAAATCTTCACTTTGGTTCCTTTTTCCGAGCGCAGGTTGCCGGCATGTTTGATATGTACTTCGGCAACGCCGGCGTGCAGGGCGGCAAAGGCATTCTCTAATTTCGGCAACATTCCTTTGGAAATAATTTTTTGTTCTTTCAGCTGTGCAAAATAAGACGGGGTGATTTCGGGGATAACGGCGTCTTCATCGTCCGGGTTGGCAAGCACGCCGGCCTTTTCAAAGCAAAACAGCAGTTTTGTGCGATACGTTTTCGACAACGCCGCCGCGATAGCCGAGGCCATCGTATCGGCATTGGTATTGAGGAGCCCGCCCTGCCCGTCGTGCGTGATAGCGCAGAAAACCGGGCACAGCCCGTGGGCGAGCAGCAGCGACAAGGCCGGCGCATTGATTTGGGCGGCGCTTACATCGCCCACAAACCCGAAGTCCACCGGCGCCGGCGGGCGTTTCACGGCCGGCACGGTATTCGCATCGGCGCCGGACAGTCCGAGAGCATGGCATCCGGCGTGCTGCAATTGCGCTACAATGGTTTTGTTAATCCATCCGGCATATACCATCGTGCAAATCTTTAATGTTTCCTCGTCTGTTATCCGCCGGCCTTCGTGCATGCGCACCGGCACGCCGGTTTTTTCCAGCATCCCGGTAGCCAGGGCGCCGCCGCCGTGCACCAATATTTTTGGGCTGCCCAGCGATGCGAAGTCCTGCAAAAACGCATGCAGCGCCGCCGGATGGTCAATAATGTTCCCGCCTATTTTAACGACAGTGAGGGTATTCATAATTTTTTCATTTACCTTGCAAAGATACAAAAAAGATTTACGGATTGACGGATTTACGGATTGACAGATTTACGGATTTACGGATTGGAGCTGGGGCCAGCCTGAAATCTTTAAATCATGAAATTTTTAAATCACCACATCCATTCCTAATTCTTACAGTATGGCCGCAACTGTGCTGCTTTTCCGGCGTCGAGGATATTGTTTTTGATGAGGGCGTCAATATCGCAGGCGCCTTGCATGGTGCGGAAATGCACGATGCCGCGTGCGGCGTATGCGCCGATATAAGGGTGTTTAGCCAGCGCTTCCCTGTCGGCGGTTTGCAGGTCTATCAAGGTGAGGAGGGTGGTATCAATGGTTACCTGCGGAGCTATTTGTTCGAAACGTTCGTCGGTCATATATCTTATTTCGCGCAACTGGCCGATGGTTGCAAAGCCGCCGAGCTGCTCCCGGTAGCGCACTATTTGCATGGCCGTGAATGCGCCGATGCCGCGTACTTTCACGAGTTGCGAAGTATCGGCGGTGTTCAGTTCTACGATTACCGTTTCCCGTTTGGGGAAATACACGCTGTCGGTTTTTGCCGGCGTGCGGAAACTTTCCGCAATTTGTATGTACGGTTTCAACTGTTCAAACCGTTCGGGCGTTACTACAAATACTTTTTTGAAATCTTCCGGCCGGCGGAATACCGCGCCTTTTGCACGGTAATTGACAATCACCGCCGCCTGTTTCGGTGAAAATCCAAGCTGCTCAAAATCCTTGGCGGCGGCGGTGTTCGGGTCGAAAATAAAGAGACTCGCGGGCGACGTCCGTGCAGACGCATAGCGTTTCGAATAATTATACGACACATCGCTCACTTCAACCATTTCGTTTTCGCCGGTGGAAAGGACTTGCGAAAGGCTGTCTATTTTTTTCTTGAAAGCGCTAAAATCAGGCGCGGGGCGGTGCGAAGAAAAAATATACGGCACAACCTGAAATATACCCAACAGCGCCAGCAGCGCCGCCACGCCTATACGTTCGCTTTTACTGAGAGTAAGGAATATATTCAAGAATTTTTTCACGTTTACCGTCGGCCTTCCACTACAAGGGTTATTTCTCCTTTCGGCTCGCGGGCGGCATAACAGCCCGCCAACTCCGCCAGCGTCCCGCGCCTGTTTTCTTCAAACATTTTGCTGAGTTCTCGCGATACGCAGGCCCTGCGGCTGTCGCCCAGCGCCGCGCCCAGTTGCGTAAGCGTTTTTACCAGCCGGTAGGGCGCTTCATAAAAAACCATCGTGCGTTCTTCTCCGGCCAATTGCGAGAGGCGTGTTTGCCGCCCCTTCTTTTGCGGGAGGAACCCTTCAAAACAGAAGCGGTCGCAGGGCAGCCCTGAGTTCACTAACGCAGGGATAAGCGCAGTAGCGCCGGGCAAACATTCTACTTCCACGCCGTGTTCCAGGCAAGTGCGCACCAGTAAAAAACCCGGGTCGGAAATGCCCGGAGTGCCTGCATCGCTTACCAATGCTATTGTTTCGCCGGCAGCGATCCTTCCGGCAATTATTTCGACCGTCTGGTGTTCGTTGAATTTATGATGCGACAGCAAACGGGTGTGGATATTGTGCTTTTTGAACAGCACCGCCGTCGTGCGCGTGTCTTCGGCTAATACAATGTCCGATTCCGAAAGCACCCGCAAAGCGCGGAGGGTAATGTCTTCGAGATTTCCCACAGGCGTAGGTACTATGAATAGCTTACTCATCAGGCATTCATATAACGGCGATGCACCAAGCTGGTAAATTGTTTGCAGGTGTCGCTCTGTTTGTCCGTGTTCCCGAACAGCATGGAAAGGTATTCCTGCGCTTCTTCCTCATTTTTCATCCTGTCCAAATCGTTGACGGCGGTTTGGAAGGCATTGTCGTTATTGTTAAAAAGCTCCCTGGTAAATAGAAATTTATCGCTGAGGCCTATGGCATTAAGCAGGTTTTCGACAGGCGTGGGGTGCGCCGGCGCGTTTTCGCCGCCGGTAGCAAACGCATCTATGATAGAAATTTTACGGTCCGCTGTTGGCTGGATACGGGGCACTGGCGTTGATTTTTCCGCCGGTTTGGTTTCTTCCGGCTGCCCCGTCGCCGCACCGGGCAATGCGGACGAGGCGTCCAGGCTGTTCAGCTGTTCACTCAAAGTCGCCAGTGTATTCCGTATATGTTCCTTGTGGGCATCCAGCTTTTGCATCAGCAGGGTGTTTTCCTGTTCGCGTTTTATATTGGTGGTGTTTACCGTCCAGACATCCGAGAGGGCTTGCCGCAGCAAGTCGGCAAGGGCTTTCTGTTCGTCAAAGTCTACCATGCTTCCGGTTTGCCATCCCTGCAACAATGACGTGGCTTGCCGAAGGGTTTGAAGGATGTTTTCGATAATTTTCAGGTTATCCATTTTTTTGTACTTTTGCAAAAATCGACACAAATATACAAAAAATAATGTTTTTAGAAAGCGCTAAAAAATCAGGATGGGTAGAAGTTGTTACCGGCTCCATGTTTTCCGGGAAAACGGAAGAGCTGATTCGCCGGTTGAAGCGGGCGCAGTTCGCCCGGCAGAAAGTGGAAATTTTCAAACCGCAGATGGATACGCGCTATTCGGAAGAGGAGGTTGTATCGCACGATGCAAATACGGTTCGCTCGACGCCGGTGCCCTCGTCGGGTGCCATTCTTTTGATGACGGGCGGTGTAGAGGTGGTAGGCATTGACGAGGCGCAATTTTTCGATGATTACCTAGTGGAGGTATGCTCACTATTGGCGGCCGGCGGCGTCCGCGTGATTGTGGCGGGGCTGGATATGGACTATACCGGCAAGCCTTTTGGCCCCATGCCGAAGCTCATGGCCATTGCCGAATATGTTACCAAAGTGCACGCCATTTGCATGCGGTGCGGCGATTTGGCGCACCATTCGCACCGCCTGTCTGCCGACAATAAGCTGGTCGTACTGGGTGAAAAGGATACCTACGAGCCGTTGTGCCGCCATTGCTTTAATAAGGTAACGGGTAAAAAATGACCGCCCGCACGGGGTCATTCAAAGATTTCACCATTCCCTTTCTGCTTTTTTTGCTATCTTTGTGCCTCAATTAATATTTTTAAACCAATGCATTTTTTACGCAATTCAATTATTACGGGCAGTTTTGTTGTTTTTTCCGTACTGTCTTTTGCGCAGTCGAAGGATTTCAAGGCAGCGCAGAGTTTAGACATTTTCCATTCCCTGTTGCGCGAGTTGTCGCTGTTTTATGTGGACAGTATTGAAGTGGAAAAATTAGTGGCTACCGGCATCGAAAGCATGCTCGAAAGCCTTGACCCCTATACGGTGTATATCCCGGAAGAAGTAGCCGGGGAGTTTGATATTATGATTACCGGCCAGTATGGCGGCATGGGCGCGCTGATAAAAAAAGCGCCGGGGGGCGTTGTTATTTCCGAGCCATACAAAGGCTTTCCCGCAGACATGGCCGGGCTGGTGGCAGGGGATAAAATACTGGAAATCGACGGCCACGCCACCGCCGATATGGACATTTCAACGGCCAGCAAACAGCTGAAAGGCATCGTAGGGACTCCCCTTGTGCTGAAAGTGGCGAAGCTGCGCGGCAATGACACCGTTACCCTGACGCTGACCCGCGGTCGCATCCGTATTTCCGACATTACATACACCGGGATGGTAGCCGACAGCATCGGCTATATCCGGTTGTCGTCATTCACGAAGGACGGGAGCCGCGATTTTAAGAATGCGTTTGTGGCGCTGCAAAAAACCGGCGCATTGAAAAAACTGATTATCGACCTGCGCTCCAACAGCGGCGGTTCTTTGGACGAGGCGGTGAATATCGTCAGCCTGTTTGTGCCGCGGAATACGGAAATTGTGGCGTTGCGCGGGCGTATCAAACAGTTCGACCGGGTTTATAAGACCAAGGAACAACCGCTGGATACGGAAATACCCATCGCCGTGCTGGTAAATAACCTTTCGGCGTCGGCGGCGGAGATTGTCGCCGGCTCGCTGCAGGATTTAGACCGTGCTGTTATCATCGGCTCGCGCACCTTCGGCAAGGGGCTGGTACAAACGCCGAGTAATTTGGGGTATAATGCGCAGGTAAAAATTACTACTGCCAAATATTATATCCCCAGCGGCCGCTGCATTCAGGCGATTGATTACAGCCACCGGAACGCCGACGGCAGCGTAGGGCAAATTCCCGATTCGCTTATCCGGCCGTTCAAAACAAAGAACGGGCGTACGGTGTACGACGGCGGCGGTATTATGCCGGATATTCTTTCGGAGCCGCTTACGTATGCAAAAATTACCTATGATATTGCTGCGCGCGATATGCTGCACGATTTTTCGGTACGTTATTTTGCCACGCATCCGGCGATTGCCGCGCCGGAAGATTTCCGTCTGACTGATGAGGAGTATAACGACTTTGTGCAATATGCCGCCGAGAGGCCTTTTGACGACCGCACCACTACCGAGGTGCTGCTGGAGCAGCTGGAAACCGCTATAAAGGCGGAGCATTTATATGATACCGCCAAAGCGGAACTGGATACGCTGCACGCCAAAATCAGTCACGACAAGCGGAGCAAGCTGCTGCTTTTCCGCCCCGAGTTACAACAGTTGCTCGAAAATGAAATTTGCGCGCGGTATTATTACGACGAAGGCCGGTTCCGTTCCATGCTGCGTTACGACAGGCAGGCGGCGGACGCCATCATGCTGCTGGATGATGCAAAAGCGTATCGAAAGGCATTAGGAATGGGGCGTTAGGAATTTTCTGAAATTTTTGCATCCTGGAATCTTGAACTCTTCCCGGCATATATTGGTTATTCGGTTGTCCGCTATTGGCGACGTGGCGATGGCTGCGCCGGTGGTGCGGCAGTTTGCCGAGCAGTTTCCCGGTATGCGGTTTACGATGGTGTCGCAGCCTTTTCTGGCGCCTTTATTTGAGGGGGTGCCCAATTTGCATTTTATCGGGGCGAATGTGTACGCGAATTACCGCGGGCTGCGCGGGCTGTGGAAGCTATTTAAGGTACTGCGCGCCCAAAAGCCCGACGTGATTGCGGATATTCATAATGTACTGCGTACGGTTATTCTCCGTATTTTCTTTGCGTGCTGCGGGAAACGGGTGCATGTTGTCAGGAAAGGGCTGTGGGCGAGAAAAACGCTTACGCGGCGGCGCCGGAAAAAGCTGCATCCGCTCAAAACGGTGTTTAAACGTTATTGCGACGTGCTGGAAAAATGCACCGGTGCAAAACTTCCGCCCGACAGGCCTTACCGCCTGCCGGCATTTCAAAACGGCGCGGGCGGTATTCCGGCAAATGCTATCGGCATTGCGCCGTTTGCCAAACATAAGGGGAAAATTTACCCGCCGGAACAGATGGAGCAGGTGGTCGCGCATTTTGCTTTGGCGCGGGGGATAACGGTTTTCCTTTTCGGTTCGGCAGCCGAAAGCAGCGTACTGGAGCAATGGGAATATCGCTATCCTCATGTACATGCGGTCGCCGGGCGGTTGAGCCTCTGCGACGAGCTGGCGTTGATGCAGCAGCTGCCGGTAATGATTACGATGGATTCGGCCAATATGCACCTGGCGTCCTTTGCCGGTACGCCGGTGGTTTCCGTATGGGGCGCGACGCATCCGTACGCGGGGTTTTACGGCTGGCGGCAGCCGCCGGAAAATACCATCGGCCTTCCCCTTCCCTGCCGCCCCTGCTCGGTTTTTGGCAACAAACCGTGCCGGCGGGGAAATTACCCCTGCCTCAGCGCTATCAAGCCCCTGCGGATTATAGAAGCAGCGGAGAGGGTTATTCGCCGGAAGGGGTAAATCATCCGCCGGAAGCCGTAAATCGTAAGCGGCTGCCGCCGGATAACTTGCCGTTTTTAACTTTCTTTTCCGGATTCCTCCATTTCGGCCGGAATACCGGCGCCGGCGCCTCCCGCGGGGCGGTCGAGGGGCCGGCGGGAGCATGTTTCCGGTTGTTTTCATGAAAAAGCCGGAAGTATGGAAGTGTTTTCGGTTATTTTTACGGAAAGGCCGGAAGTTTGCAGCGTGTTTTAACAGGGAAAAGCTCGAAGCAAAGCGGTGCGAAGAGGCCGGATGGCTTCGGGCTTCGTTTTTCTCATCGCATTGGGGCATCATTTTTCAGGGTAAAGGTTACTTTCGTTTTGATGTCGGCAGAGGACGCGCCGATGAGCGCTTCAAACTCGCCCGGTTCGGCCGTCCACGCGCCTTTGGCGTCGTCGTAAAAATGCAGCGCCGAGTGGTCGATGGTGAAGGTTACGGTTTGTGCTTCACCGGCATTCAGCCGGATTTTCTTAAACCCTTTCAGTTCCTTTACAGGGCGCGGCAGGGAGGCTTTTTTGTCGCTGATGTAGAGTTGCACCACTTCGGCGCCGGCGCGCGTGCCGGTATTTTTTACCGGCAGCGTAATGGTGACGGCCTCACCGGCGGTGATTGCGTTTTTATCGGCCACGGCTTTGCCGTATTGGAACGTGGTGTAGCTTAATCCGTGCCCGAAGGCGAACAGCGGTTTAATTTTTTTCTTGTCCAACCAGCGATAGCCCACAAAAATATCGTCGCGGTAGGTTACCTTTTTGCCGTCGCCCGGATACTCGCCGGCCGCGTGGGCGCTGTTGTCCTTCAAGCGCACGGGAAAAGTGAACGGCAGTTTCCCCGACGGGTTCACATCGCCAAACAGCACGGCGGCGAGGGCGTTGCCGGCCTCGGTGCCGTTATACCACGCTTCCACAATGGCGGGCACTTGCACCACCCACGGCATCGCCACGGCGTTTCCGCTGAGGATGACTACCACCGTATTCGGGTTGGCTTTTGCCAGTTCGGCAATCAACAAGTCTTGTTCGTAGGGCAGTTCCAGTCCGGCGCGGTCGGCGCCTTCGCAGTCCTGCCCGCCGTTCTTGTTCAGTCCGCCGATGAACAGCACCACATCTGCGCGCTTTGCCGCATTCACCGCTTCAGCGCGGAGCGCTTTGGCGTCAATAACTTTGACCTGCGGGTTTTTCGCGTCCTTCACATCCTGCTCGCGCGTGGCCGGCGATTCGTAGCCTTTCACATACGTAACCTGCGCGGCGTTGCCCACGCGCGCCTCAATGCCTGCCAGCGGCGACACTTCGTACTTCGCCTTGAGCGACGACGAGCCGCCGCCAACGGTCATGCGCTTCACGGCATTTTCACCTACGACTAAAATGTTTTTCGTGTTCGACAAATCTACCGGCAACACGTTCCGGGTGTTTTGCAACAGCACGATGCCTTCTTCGGCAATCCGGCGTCCCGCCTCGGCGTGCTCCTGCGTACCGAAAGCGCCGTAGGGACGGTTGGGCGCCATGTTGGTGCGGAACACCAGCCGGAGGATGCGGCGCACTTTATCGTTCAAAATTTCTTCGTCCGCCTGCCCGGATTTCAGCAATTGCAAATACGGTTGCGCAAGGTAGTAGTGGTTGTAGGCGTCGCTTTTGCCCCAGTTCAGGCCGTTTGTCCATGAGCCGAACTCCATGTCTAATCCGTTGGCGATGGCCTGTTCGGTGTTGTGCACGCCGCCCCAGTCGGACACCACCACGCCGTCGAAGCCCCAATCGCGCTTCAAAATATCGTTAAGCAAGTATTGGTTGTGACAGCAGTGCTGGTTCTTGTATTGGTTGTAGGCGCCCATGATTGCCCACGCGCCGCCTTGCTGCACGGCGGCTTTGAAGGCAGGCAGGTAAATTTCATAGAGTGCGCGGTCGCTCACCTGCACGTTCACGTAGTCGCGGTGAATTTCCTGATTGTTCAAGGCAAAATGTTTCACGCAGGCCGCCACGCCGTTTTTCTGCACCTCCTGTACGTAGGGCACCACCATTTGCGCCGCCAGGTAGGGGTCTTCGCCCATGTACTCGAAATTGCGTCCATTGAGGGGCGTGCGGTATATGTTTACGCCCGGCCCCAACAGCACGTTTTTGTTGCGGTAGCGCGCTTCCTCGCCAATGCTTTTACCATACAGCGCCGCCATATCCGGATTCCACGAAGCCGCCAGCGCGGTGAGCGCAGGAAAGGCGATACACGAGTCGTTCGTCCAGTTCGCGCCGTACCATTCGTCCCACAGCACCTCGGCGCGGATGCCGTGCGGGCCGTCGCTCATCCAGTTTTCGGGGATGCCGAGGCGCGGCACGCCCGGCGAACTGAATTTCGACTGCGCGTGCAGCATGGCCACTTTCTCTTCGCGCGTCATGCGCTGCAGCGCGTCTTCCACGCGGTCTTCAAGCGGCGCGGCGGGGTTGAGGTAGGCGGGCGGTTGCGCAAAAAGCGGCAGGGCAACAGCCGTCAGCAATAACAGTGTGAGTTGTTTTTTCATATTTAAAGATTTCAACATTCAAAAATTTCAATATTTAAATGTTCTGCGTGCAAAAAAAGCGCGCA
>JAISLK010000022.1 GCA_031290935.1 Prevotellaceae bacterium
GCTACCGGTACCTTTAATTATACGGTATCCACCACTAATGGCAATGGCTGTGCCAATCAAAGTGCGAGCGGTACGCTGACCGTTACTATACCCATGCCCCCCGGCGCCGGGACAAAAACCTGGACCTGCAGTTCGCAGACCTGGAGCGGACCTGTAAGGGTTGCTGACTGCGACCACAACGCTTTCACTAATGATGACACTGCCCCTCATTGCCGCAGTTATACTTATAACAGTATAAAGTACTTTTATTACAATTGGACGTATCTGGATCAAAACAAAAACATCCTGTGCCCTTCTCCTTGGCATGTGCCGACGAACAGTGAATTCAGCACGTTGATCAGTTGCCTGGGGTCGTCCGGTGCAAACGGGAAATATTATCCCGAGTCCTCCACCTGGGGCGGCGCGCTTGCCGGCAACGCTAACGGCAGTTCTATGCACAATGATGGCTCGCACGGCTACTATTGGTCTTCTATGGATTTCAATGCTGACGGCGCGTACTGCATGGACGTCAGTACGAGCACTGCGAGTACTAACGGCTCCAACAAGTACGCCGGGCTCCAGGTCAGATGCATACTGTAGTTACCGGTAGTAAGATGAAATGAACTACATAGAATATGCCGCTCAATATGAAAAAACGATGAGGAACCAGGTGTTACTGCACCCGTAAAGGTCGCGACCCGCCACCCGTCGCAAACAGGAAAGAGGACAAAAAATGAAAGATAAACCAACAATGGACGTATGTCTTCGACTATGTCCTGGCGGTTTAGCCCGCCCGCCTTTCCTTAGGGGGATAGACCGTCTTTCCTTAGGGGGATAGATGAAACGCCGCCCGCACTTTCGTGTGGGCGGCGGCTTGTTTGTTGCCCGCAGGGCAAAAATATCAATAGAAAAGGATACCCCCCGTATTGCCAATAGCCCGCAGGGCTTTCATGCCGGCGCTTTTTATACATCCCCTGCGGGGAATGGGGCTACAGGGTGGCGGCATTGTTCTATTGATATTGTTGCCCTCACGGGCAAACGGGAAAGAATTACGATTTAACCATTACGGACAGAAAAGACGACCGCACCCGGGGTTGCTCCACGGTGGAGCACCGGGCTGTGCGACATCCACACAGCCTCCTTTCCGACATCCACACAGCCTCCTTTCCGACACCCATGAAGCAGGCTTTAACGATGCATTAAAGCAGGCGGCGCCAACACATGCAAGGGCATCGAAATAGCCTTATTCTTATCCATGTATATATTTATAGCAGGAAAGAGAAAAAGTATTTTTAGCATTTAAAAAAAATAGCTACCTTTGTATAACAAATTCGTTTAAAGAACGTGTGTAAAATAACGAGTTACTAATAAAATTTATGGCCATTAAAAAAAAGAATATGCTGAAAGAAGTGGTTCGGCATATAGATATTACAAACATTGATTCCACAAAGATTATTGATGCCATGCGCGAGATGTCTTTTTCTTCGCGCGATACGGCTGCCGCCGCCGACATCCTGCAATTGATGATACGCAATAAGGACTGTACTAATTGGCTCATCCTTGCAGGCAGCACTGGCGCGGCCGGATGCATGCAAGTGTATGTGGATATGGTTCGTTTTAATATGATTGATTGCGTCGTGGCTACCGGCGCGTCCATGATTGATATGGATTTCTTCGAGGCTTTGGGCTACAAGCATTACAAGGGAACGCCTTTTGTAGATGATACCTTGTTGCGGAAAAATTATATAGACCGTATTTACGATACCTATATAGACGAAGAAGAGTTACAGAATTGCGATGCAACGATTAAGAAAATTGCCGATACGCTGGAAGCCCGTCCCTACTCTTCGCGGGAGTTTATTTGGGAAATCGGCAAATGGCTTACGAAAAATTCCAAAAAGAAAAATTCATTGTTGCAGGTTTGCTACGAACAGCAAGTGCCGGTTTTTGTTCCTGCGTTCTCCGATTGCAGCGCCGGCTTTGGGCTGGTGATGCATCAAACGGAACGTATCAAAAAGAAAAAACCGTATTTGACGATTGATTCGGTGGCGGATTTCCGCGAATTGACCGAAATAAAGATGGCGGCAAAAACCAGCGGCCTGTTTATGGTGGGCGGCGGCGTGCCGAAGAATTTTGCGCAGGATACGGTAGTGTGCGCCGAATGTCTCGGCGTAGAAACGCCGATGCACGAATACGCCGTACAAATCACCGTCGCCGATTCGCGCGACGGCGCCTGTTCCAGTTCAACATTAAAGGAAGCATCGTCGTGGGGCAAAGTGGACACGGCGCACGAACAAATGGTGTATGCCGAAGCGACAACAGTCGTTCCCCTTATTGCCAGCTATGCTTATCATAAAGGGGATTGGAAAAAACGTAAAAAATATGCATGGGCTAAACTTTTTCACCAAACAAAAAAATAGTATACTACAAAAAATCTTATTTTAATTATGAAATTTAGAAATTACACTTTTGTACTTATGGTAGCGCTTCTTCTCGCTACGGTTAGCGGTTTTGCGCAACAAACTACGGAAGAATTGCCACAACAAAATGAATTTGCTACAGAGGAAATCACTGCGCAGGAGGGCATCTCTATATGGGAATTGACGTTGAAAGGCGGCTGGTTGATGTTTCCGCTTTTCCTTTTATCGCTCATTGCCGTGTACATATTTTTTGAACGTTTGGTGGTTATTCAAAAGACCGCGCATGTAGACCCGCGCTTTATGGATCAAATTGCCCATTATATCAGGGAAAGCCGTATTGATGCGGCGCGGGCGTTATGCCAGCACGAAAATACGCCGATAGGCCGTATGGTCGAAAAAGGTATTTCGAGTTTGGGGCGCCCACTGGCAGACATACGGGAAGCGATAGAAAATACCGGCAACCTTGAAATTGCACGTTTGGAACGCGGGCTGCCTATTTTAGCGACTATTTCCGGCGGTGCACCCATGGTTGGTTTCCTCGGCACGGTGATTGGGATGGTGCAAGCATTTTACAATATGGCGGCGAGCGGCAGCGGCTCTATAAACATGTCGATGCTTTCCGGCGGTATTTATACCGCTTTAATCACTACGGTTGCCGGCTTGATTGTAGCTATCCTGGCTTATTTCGGATATAATTATTTAACGACAAGTATTAAAAATTTCGTTAATAAATTAGAGAAAAACACCATTTACTTTATAGATATTTTGAACGAACCCGTTAAACAGTAACCGGTATGGCAATTAAAACAAAGCTCAATGTCGATCCGTCATTTCCCCTGTCGTCCATGACTGACCTGGTGTTTTTGCTGCTTATCTTTTTTATGATATCGGCCACACAGGCAAGCCCCAATGCGTTGCGGTTATTGCTGCCCAAGAGTACCAATACGGTGGCAAGCAAAGTGGAAGTAATGGTGGCGATTAAGCACTATCCGGAAACCGATACGTACACGTATCATATAAATAACCAGCAAGCTGTCCCGTTTAGCGCTATAGAAGGATTGTTGCAAAATTATTTGAAAGACCAGGAAGAGCCGGTGATTTCTTTATATGTAGATGCAACCATTCCGGTAAAAGAAGTGGTAGATGTTATGAATATTGCCAAACGTAATAATTATAAAGTTTTGTTAGCTACAGAACCTGAGCCCGAATAATTTTTTATGAGTTCAGACGTTACTATAAATAGAGAAAAACGCACGGTGGGGGTCATCGCTACGCTGTTGTTCCATTCCGCGTTGTTGATTACGTTTTGGGTAACTACGATGGCGGTACACTCCGAAGATATGCCTCCACAACGAAAAGAAGTGCTTATTGCTTTTGAGCCGCCGAAAGAAGAGTCGCCAAAAAACAGCTCTGTTGTTACTGCCCGGAAAACAAATACGCCAGAGGAAACCAGGTTGCCGATATCCGACGGCGCGAGGTCCACTTCCAGAATAACACCCAAGCCGGTAACAACGCCGGGGAAACAGGGCATCAAAGTTTCGGAAACTCCCAATAAGGCTTCCACCGCCCCGCAGATAGCTAAAAACACCGTTCCGCTGACCTCTTCCAGCGGCGCTAATGCGTATGGCGATGTGGAACGTTATGACCCGGCGCCGGACACTACGATTACGCCGCTCAATCCTTATGCCGTATTTAATCCGAGTATGGCCAACGACGGCGGGGCTCCGCAACAGGGAGCTACCGCTGCACTTATAAGCGCTGATGTCTTTAAAGGCGGCGGCGATGATACGCAGACGGAAAAAAGCGCTGCTACAAAATTAGGCGATCCATCGTTTAGCTTAACGGGGCGTTCCATCGTAGGCGAAATACCGCATCCCGAATATTCGCAAAACCTGCAGGGGAGGGTTGTCGTTGAAATTTCCGTAGACAGGGAGGGGCAGGTAACCTCCGCAAAAGCCGGGGTGAAAGGTTCTACGGTTTCTAATGCTGCTTTATGGAACGCCGCTAAAGAAGCTGCGTTGAAAACAAGGTTCACAAGTTCCCCGACGGAACTGGTACAATACGGTACGATTACTTACGTTTTCCGCTTGCAATAATATTTAATGATTGCGTTATCCACTGGCCGTTATTCGTAGTGCAATGCTTCTATCGGGTCTAACCGGGCGGCGCGGACGGCAGGGATATAGCCCGAAGCAATACTTACTCCAAAACATAATGATACGCCGAGCAACATCCAAAACCATGGGATGATAAACGATGCGCCTGTCAGTAACGCTACGGCATTACCGATAAGGATGCCCAGGATGATTCCCAGCAAGCCGCCGAGCTGGCCGATAACAATGGATTCAAACAGGAATTGCTGTTTAATGGTGCTGGCGCGTGCGCCGATAGCTTTGCGGGTTCCGATTTCGCGGGTGCGTTCGTTGACCGATACCAGCATGATGTTCATCAGGCCGACAGCGGCGCCCAGCAAGGTGATTAAGCCGATGACCACAGCTACCAGCGTAGCGGCGTCCATAAATTGCATCATCATATTTATCAACGCATCGCTGCGTTCGATAGTGAAGTCGGTTTCGTCCTGCGGTTCCAGGCGGCGGATAAGGCGGAAGAGGCCTTCCGCTTCCTCTATGGCTTCTTCGGAGCGGTCGGGGTCCAGGGGCATTATTTCCAAATAAAAACTTTGGTTGGCATAGCCGAATACGCTGCGGGCATTGCTTACCGGAATCAGTACCCGGCGGTCAAGTCCGCTGCCGAAGCTCGACCGTTTGGATTTGAATGTGCCTATCACGCGGTAGCGATTGCCGCCGATAATGATGTGTTCGTCAACCGGATTTTTCCCGTTGAACAGTTTTTTTTCGATGTTGTTACCGATGATGGCGACAAAGGCGGCGCTCTCGACGTCGTGGGCGGATAGATTGCGTCCCCGGTCTATTTCTGCGCCATTGGTGAGGATATAGTCTTCGTTCGAGGCTTCAATCCCGATGTTGGGGTCGGTTTGTTCCGAGGCGTATTTCACCGTTGCGGTGTTCGTTACCCATGTATTAATGCCTACAGCCGCCGGGATGTGATAGCGTTCCTTAAATTCGCACGCCTGCTGGTAGGTGATGTACGGTGCGGTTCGCCGGCGGATGCGTTTATTCATTACCTGGAAATTATTGCCCCATTTCTGGATGGTAAATGAATTGGCGCCCATATTGGTAAAACTTGTTGTAATGGAGTTTTTAATGGCGTCAATCGCGGTGAGGATGCCTACCAGGGACATGATACCGATAGCAATAATGAGGATGGTCAGTCCGGTGCGAAGGCGGTTGGTCTTTACCGCCGTGAGCGATACCTTGAAATTTTCGCGCAGCAACGCTGTTGCTTTCATAAGTTTTCTTAAGATATTGTTTGTTTATTTATTTATTGTTTCATGCACCAGGGATTGTCTTTCATGCAACCGGTTCGTTGTTTAATGTTTTTGCTAAGCGGTGCAAAGATAGAAAAAAAAGTGGAAAGCCAACTTTCCAGATTCAACGGCAATCAGTCCCAGCGTACGGCGTCTAATTTCAGGAGGATGAAGAGGAGGATGGTGAATGCCCATAATGACGAGCCGCCGTAGCTAATGAAGGGGAGGGGGATGCCGACGACCGGCGCGAGGCCGACCGTCATGCCGATGTTGATGGAGAAGTGGAAGAAGAGGATGGACAGTACGCAGTAGGCGTAGATGCGGGCAAAGGCGTCTTTTTGCCGTTCTGCAATAATTACCAGTCGGATGAGTAGTAACAGGTAGGCGCTAACGGTTGCCAGTGCGCCAAGGAATCCCCATTCTTCCCCGATGGTGCAGAAGATAAAGTCGGTGCTTTGTTCGGGGACAAAGTTATATTTCGTTTGTGTGCCCTGCAGGAAGCCTTTTCCGGAGAGTCCGCCGGATCCGATGGCTATCATTGACTGGTGGACGTTGTAGCCTGTTCCCTGCAAGTCTTCTTTCAGGCCGAGGAGGTTTTCGATGCGGTCGCGCTGGTGGGGTTGGAGGATGTTTCCGAATACGTAGTCTACCGAATAGGCCAGGGCAGCCGAGCCGATGAAGAAGCAGCAGATATACCGGAAATAGCGCAGTTTGCGGCGTCCGGCATATATTGCGCCGATAATCATCATGGCTATGCAAATGACCAGGAAAATGTAGTCGGGGTGCGGGATGCGTATGTCTAAAGCGGGGAAGAGCTTTTTTACAATAATAAAATACGGGACGAAAATCGCTGTGGCAGCAGTGATGGCCGGCAGGGTTTTCCGTTGGCGGACCGCCAGGGCTGCCAGTCCGGCGATGGCGGACAGCATCAATACGGCTACCGGTTGCCAAAGGATGGAAAGGATAAATATTATTGCTGCAAAGATGATGGCGTTTACTATCCATCCTGATAATCCTTCGCGGTAGAGCATGATTAAGAAGGAGCCGAATACCAGTGCGGAGCCGGTGTCGTGTTGCAGGAAAATAAATAATACCGGCAGTCCGACGGTTAATGTTATTTTGAAAATCGCCTGTTTTCGTTTCAGTATAAAGCCTTGCGCGCCCATTAGCCGTGCCAGGGCTAAAGCAGTTGCTACTTTTGCCAGTTCCGCGGGTTGCAGGCGAAAGGGGCCGATGATAAACCATGAGCGGGATCCGTTAACTTCCGTTCCGATTACCAGTACCAGCGCCAGCAGCAGGGTGACGCCGGCGTAAAGGATGTAGGCGAAAACCGGGTAAAATTTGGCGTCAACAAGGAGGATGATAATCGCTAAAAACAGCGCCGAGGCTATCCATATCGCCTGCATGCCGTAGCGTTGCGACAGGTCAAAGATGTTGCGCGACGTTTCATTGTATACGGCGGCGTAAATACTTATCCAGCCGACAAGGACGAGCAGGAGGTAAATGCCGATAGTCGCCCAGTCGAGTTTATTAATCAGGTTATGGTTTTCCCTCATGTGGTGTTTTCTTTACGGGGGTGTTTTCCCGGATATGTTTTTCCAAGTCTTTCCGTTTCACTTCCCCGTTCAGGTATTTTTCGACCATCAGCGAAGCAATCGGCGCCGCCCATGTTGCGCCAAAGCCGGCATTTTCAATGTAAGCGGCGATGACTATTTTCGGGTTTTCGCGCGGGGCAAAGCACATGAATGTGGAATGGTCTTCTCCGTGCGGGTTTTGCGCCGTGCCTGTTTTGCCGCACATTTCGATGCCCGGAATCATTGCTCTCCGCGCGGTAGCGCCTGCCCCGCCATGTACGGCGCGGTACATTCCTTCGATTATTGCCGGGAAATAGGCGGTGTCCACCATCGTGTAATGCCGTTCTTTGTATTTACCGGCAAACAGGCTATCCTGGGTGCCGCGTATAATATGCGGCGTGTGGTAATATCCGTGGTTTGCTACGATGGCTGCAAGGTTGGCCATTTGCAGCGGCGTAGCGCCGAGTTCGGCCTGCCCGATGGCGAGCGAAATGATAGAAAGTGATTTCCATCGTCCTTCCCCGAAAGTGCGGTTATATAAAGGTACCGAGGGGAGCGAGCCCGATTGTTCGCTCGGGATATCCACGCCTGTTTTTTTTCCGAAGCCAAAACTTTTTACATAGTCGCACCATTTTACAAAGCTTTGTTCGATGTTTTCGTATTTCGGGTTGTCGAGGATATCCCGCAGTACGTAGCAATAATAGGCGTTGCAGGACATTTGTATGGATTGTATCATATCAAGCGGGGAGGGGTGTGTATGGCAGCCGACGCCACGTCCTATTTTGTAGCCGTGATAACAATTGTAGCGTGTATGCGGGAAGACCACGTTTTCATTTAATCCTATCAGCGCATTGACTACTTTGAAGGTAGAGCCCGGCGGGTAGGGGGACATAATAGCGCGGTTAAAGAGGGGTTTCAGCGGGTCGGACTGTATGCGCTGGAAATTCCGGTTAATGCCGACGAGTAATCGCGGGTCAATGCCGGGCGAAGATATCAGGGTCAATATTTCGCCGGTAGCGGGTTCGATAGCCACGATGCTGCCCACTTTGTTTTTCATCAGCCATTCGCCGTATTCCTGCAAGTCGCCGTCAATGGTGCAAATCAAATTAGTGCCGGCTACCGGTATCGAATCGTATGCGCCGCCATGATAGGATTCCTTGATTTTATTGTGTACGTCGCGTACATAGATACTGATGCCCTTTTTCCCCCTCAAATAGTTTTCATAAGATTCTTCAATCCCGCTTCGCCCAATATAGTCGCCGGGCTTGTAGTAGGTATCTTTGTTGATGGTTGCCGTGTCCGCTTCGGTAACATATCCCAGCAGATTGCCGGCAATAGGCCGCGGGTAATTCCGCAAAGAACGGGCTTGTGCGTAAAAGCCGGGGAATTTGTAGGCCTGTTCCTGGAATACGGCATAGTATTCCGCCGGCGCCTGTTTCATTACCGCTACCGGCTGGTAACCCAATGCGCGGCGGCGACGGTAAATATCATTCACCGTGGTTTTGAATTGCTGGACGGGAATATTAAAGATGGTGCAAAAAGCAGTGGTGTCAAAAGGTTTCAGCTCCCTTGCCACCACCATTATATCGTATGCCGTTTGATTATCCACGAGCAATACGCCGTTGCGGTCGGTAATCAGTCCGCGCGCCGGATACTCTACTTCGTAGCGCAGCACATTATTACTGGCTGTTACTTTATACGAAGTATCAACTACCTGTATCCAAAATAAACGCACGGCCATTATGATGGCAACAAAGAGAAATGTACCGATAATCAATGTGCTTTTTTTGGAATAGTCGTTCATGTTTTTATGTATATAACGTTTTGCGGGTCTCGTGGAATAAGGATTGCAAGAGTAATATAAAAATCACACTGCATATCGTACTCATCAAGATTCGCAGCAAGGTATGGAAAATGTCGTAGAAAGCAAAGGCGTCCAAAAAGAAAAATAATGTTTGATGAAACAGTAAAGATAATAATGAATAGCCTGTAAACTGCCGCATGCCAAGGGTTCTTGACGCAGGTATGATAAACGCATCAATATCGCTTTTGGGTAAAAATAATTTCAGCAAATGGGGACGGATGAATGCCAGCGCTACTGTTACGGCAGTGTTGATGCCTATCACATCCATCGTTAATAAATCTACGCACATTCCCAAACAAAACGCCCATAACAGTACGGTGACCCTCGAATGCCCGACAGGCAGCAATAAAATAAATAGAACATATATGCACGGTTGCATATACGTTGTTAGCGGCAACTTTGTAAATACAAAACTTTGCAGCAAAACCATTACCACGAAGATAAAAAGCCGGCGGAGAGAGGAGCTATTCATAATTAAAAGAGGCTAATTCTTTGAGTTCATCCTGATATAAATGTTTTACTGCATTGACGTAGCGCAATTGTTTGAAATCGGCAAACAGGGTAACCGTAATTTCATAAAAATTGCCTCGTTTCGTTTCTATCGCTTTCACTATGCCGACAGGAATATCGGGCGGGAAAAAGGCGGAATAACCGCTTGATACTATCGTGTCGCCAACCGCTACCGGAATGTGCTGCGGAATGTCTGCCATTATTAGCTCACGGTAGTTAATGCCATTCCAGTACAAAGGGCCGAAAGCCCCGCTTCTTTTCACTTTGGCGCTTACCCTCCAGTTTACGCTCAACAACGATTTGACCAACGAATAGTGCTCGGATACATGAACGACCGTTCCGATTAGCCCGTTGTAAACAACTACGCCCATATCCGGCACAATGCCATGATCCGCGCCGATATTTAAGGTAATATAGTTATGCAAATTATTGACCGAATTGTTTGCAACAACCGCCGGAATGTAAGAATAGACAGGGCAACCAAGCGTATCGAATAGTATCGTTTGTTTTAATGAATCCTGCCGGTTGTAATACCCCAGCCGGTTTTGCAGTTCATTATTTTCTTGCGCCAGCTGCTCATTGATTTCTTCCAGCGAAAAATAATACCGCCACGAATTTATCTTTTCATCAAGTATTTCTTTGCCCAGCCGTATGTAATTAATCACTATCGCGTGTTGATAGTAACTGCTATTGACAATACACAGGAGCGCGATTATTTCCAGCACAATAAACAGCAACGTTACGCGAAACCGGACTAACAGACGATAGATAGCATTCATTTAAAGCGTTCAAAATTTAGCGCATTAAGAAGGGAAACTTGCCGATATTCTTCAATCCAATGCCTGTGCCGCGGGCAACAGCATGCAAGGGGTCTTCGGCGATGTGGAAAGGTATATTTATTTTTTCGGTCAATCGCTTGTCAAGGCCACGCAGCAAAGCGCCGCCGCCGGTCAGGTAAATGCCGCGCTGCACAATATCCGAATATAATTCCGGCGGCGTTTGTTCCAGCACTGCAAGAATAGCCGCCTCTACTTTTATGAGTGATTTATCAAGGCAGTGTGCAATTTCCTGATACGTTACGGCGACTTCCACCGGCAAAGAAGTCATCAAATTCGGACCGCGGACAACAAAAGGCGCCGGCGGGCTTTCCAGTTCCGACAATGCCGACCCTGCTGATATTTTAATGTCTTCCGCTGTGCGTTCACCAATCCGTATGTTGTGCTGATGCCGCATGTACTGTTGAATGTCCAATGTGAAACCGTCGCCTGCCACGCGGATACTTTGGTTGCATACAATCCCTCCCAAGGCAATTACGGCAATCTCCGTAGTGCCGCCGCCGATGTCCACCACCATGCTCCCTTCCGGCGCTTCCACATCAATACCGATACCCAGCGCTGCCGCCATCGGTTCATAAATCAGGTAGATGTCGCGCCCCCCGGCGTGTTCCGAAGAGTCGCGTACGGCGCGGAGTTCCACTTCGGTGCTTCCCGAAGGAATACAAACGACGATGCGTAAACTCGGCGTAAACCAGCGATGCTTGGGGCTGACGAGTTTTATCATGCCACGCATCATTTGCTCGGCGGCGTTAAAGTCGGCTATGACGCCGTCGCGCAACGGACGAATGGTTTTGATGTTCTCATGCGTTTTACCGTGCATCTGCCGCGCCATTTCGCCTATGGCGATAGGCTTGCCGGTATTCTGGTCGATAGCCACAATAGAAGGTTCGTCCACTACGATTTTATCATTGTGGATGATGATTGTGTTAGCAGTACCTAAATCTATTGCTAATTCTTGTGTTAAAAAGGAGAATGCCATTTTTATTTCTGTTATTTTATTGTTTAAATTTATTTTTTATGGTTAATGTTTAAAATGCCGTATGCCGGTAGTTACCATGGCTATATTATGTTCGTTGCAATAGCTGATACTCTTTTCATCATTGATAGAGCCGCCCGGCTGCACGACCGCCGTAATCCCCGCTTCCTGCGCAATGGCGACACAGTCGGGAAACGGGAAAAAAGCGTCGGACGCCATTACCGCCCCCTGCAATGAAAAGCCGAACGTTTGCGCTTTGGCAATGGCCTGCTTCAAGGCATCCACCCGCGATGTCTGCCCGACGCCGCTTGCCAGCAACTGCCCGTCCTTTGCCAATACAATGGCATTCGATTTCGAATGTTTCACCAGTTTATTCGCAAAAAGCAAGTCGGCAATTTCTTTTTCCGCCGGTTTTTTTGTTGTTACCGGCGTTAAATCTTTGGGCGTTTCCACTGCTGTGTCGCGGTTTTGCTGCGCTATTCCATGAAGCAGCGAACGGAATTGCAACGCCGGCAAAGCGGCATTTTTCAGTATTAAAATTATCCTGTTTTTCTTTGTTTTCAAGAATGCCAGGGCTTCATCGGAATAGCCCGGCGCAATAATTACTTCAAAAAACAGTTCGTTAATTTCTTTGGCAACCGCCGCATCCACCGGCCTGTTGGTGATGATGACGCCGCCGAATGCAGATACCGGGTCGCCCGCCAATGCCTTGCGCCATGCGGTTAGCGGATGGGCATTCGATGCGCAGCCGCACGCATTGTTATGTTTCAATACGACAAAAGTGGTTTCCGGAAAATCGCCGATAAGCGCTACTGCCGCGTCGATATCCAATAAATTATTATAGGAAATTTCTTTGCCGTGCAACTGTTCCAGCAGTTCGTCCAGGCGTCCGTAAAACCGCGCTTGCTGATGCGGATTTTCGCCGTAACGCAACGGCACGCTATCCGTAAGGAATTGCTGGAATACCGGTGATTTTTCCCGTGCATTGAAATAATTAAAAATCGCCGTATCATAATACGACGATTGCTGAAAAGCCTGTGCGGCAAAGGTACGGCGGATATCCAGTGTCGTGGCGCCTTTGCCGGTCTGCAGCAATTCTATCAACGCCGGATATTGTCCGCGGGAAGAAATAACCAGCGTATCGGCAAAATTTTTCGCCGCGGCGCGGATAAGCGAAATACCGCCAATATCTATTTTCTCAATAATGGCCTGTGCATCGGCGCCGGAACGCAGGGTGTCGGCAAACGGATACAAATCTACAATCACCAAATCAATAGGCGGAATGTTGTAGGCGGAAAGCTGTGCTGCGTCCTGTGCATTATCGCGTCGCGCCAGAATGCCGCCAAAAACTTTCGGATGCAGGGTCTTCACGCGCCCGCCGAGGATAGGTGGATAACCCGTCAGGTCTTCCACCGGTTGCGCTTTAACGCCTAAACCGTTTATAAAATCAAGCGTGCCGCCGGTGGAGTAAATGGCTACGCCGAGTTCATCCAGCAAGCGAACGACTGCATCCAGCTTGTCTTTGTGATAAACCGAAATCAGTGCGGAATTTATTTTTTTAACTTCAGTATGGCTCATTTTAAGATAAAAATCCTTTATAAAGGTAAATTTTAGGGCGTAAAGTTACTACATTTAATTGAAAGTTGAAAATGGATTGAAAACTTCCCGGGGCGGAAGATTCAAGAGAAACTGAAAAGCGTCGTCATTGCGAACGGCGAGGATAGCCGTGAAGCGATCCGGCAGTTGATTTCATGATTCCGGGATTTCAGGCTGGCGCCCCCCCTCCGCTGCCGGGTCATTTTGCACGAGTGCAAACCGGGTTGCGTTTAAACACAGCGGCGTTGCGTTTAAACACAGTCGCGTTGTGTTTAAACACAGCCGCGTTGCGTTTAAACACAGTCGGGTTGTGTTTAAACACAGTCACGTTGCGTTTAAACACAGTCGGGTTGCGTTTAAACACAGTCGCGTTGCGTTTAAACACAGCGGCGTTGCGTTTAAACACAATCGGGTTGCGTTTAAACACAGACGGGTTGCGTTTAAACACAGCGGCGTTGTGTTTAAACACAAATGGGTTTTGTTTAAACCAAAAACCGTTTTATTTGGTTCTTGTTTAGTGGATAATTGCGATAAGGTCTCGCCTGTAAACTCCAGTTGCTAATAGACGCAACGATAGGGCATTTGATTTTGGTCATACGGTGAGCAGCCTGTTTGCATGCCTTGGTCCGGAAAAATGTAGTAACGACCGTCGCCATGACCGCTCGATACGCATGTCGTAGCGGACCAGTTTCTTCCATTAAGCCCTCCGCTTATGCCTGATCTATTCGTGAACATACATTGGAGTTCAGTGATGTTCGGCAGGCGAGCACCCCGTGACGTGCAATAGGTGTTGGCGGCGGTCCATGAGCCATTACCGTCAGTTTGAGCCGTGGTCTGGTATAAGCCCACAGTCGGGCAACCCGGTACAGCAGTCCCGCACGGGTTTTTTATTGTAACTGCCTTTCCGCTCGACGTGGCGCCGGTACAGTTAGCATTCTCACCCTTGACCGTGTAGGTTCCCGCGGAGGAAGCGGTGTAGGCGCTGCTGGTACTCTTTTGCACCTGCGAGCCGTTCCTGTACCACGTAAAGGTCGTGGCGCCGGAAGCAGTGGCCGTCAATGCCACAGTAGTCGCCGGGCAGCTGTTGCTTGAACTGCCGGAAATGGTAGCCTGGGCTACACCGGGGTTAATCGTAACGGTAACTTCCAGCCGCGCGGCGGAGACACAGCCGGTGGAGGTGTTTCTTGCCTGTGCGTAGTACGACGCGGTGTTGGTCGCGCTCACCGTAATGGTTGCGGCGTCGGTGGCAAAAGGCGTGCCGCCGGAGGCCGTCGAATACCAGTCAACGGCAACGCCGCCGGGCACGGTAGCGCCTATATCCACGTTTCCCGCACCGCAGCGCGTGGCAGGGACGGGGCTGGTGGGGGTGGCGGGCGCGCTGTTCACCGTAACCGCTGCGGCATTGGCCAGACTCGCCGTACAGCCGGCTGCCGAGCGGACGTATAATGCATAGTTCGTCGTGGCTGTCGGGGTTATATTAAAAGTGTTTGCCGATTGCCATGTCGCGCCGTTCAGACTGTAGGCCGCCGCGCCGGCAGCCGAAGCAGTCAGTGTGGCGGACTGGCCTGCGCATACAGCGGTGGGGTTAGCAGTTAACGAAAGGCCGGTGGGCAAGCTGTTCACCGTAACCGCTGCGGCATTAGCCAGGCTGGCCGTACAGCCGGCTGCCGAGCGGACGTACAGGGTATAGTTTGTCGTGGCCGTCGGGATTACATTAAAAGTATTTGCCGGCTGCCAGGTAGCGCCGTTCAGACTGTAGGCCGCCGCGCCGGCAGCCGAAGCAGTCAGCGTGGAGGACTGCCCTGCGCATGCAGCGGCAGGGCTGGCGGCCAGCGAAAGGCCGGTGGGCACGCTGTTCACCGTAACCGCTGCGGCATTGGCCAGGCTGGCCGTACAGCCGGCTGCCGAGCGGACGTACAG
>JAISLK010000023.1 GCA_031290935.1 Prevotellaceae bacterium
GAATAAAGTTTCGCGCAACGATTTGCTGGTTATTTACTCTGCCGGCGCCTACGGCGAGAGCATGTCGTCGCACTACAACTGCCGGCAACTCCGGGCGCCTTACTTTTACGGCAAATAAATCGTTATTGCAGTAAAACTACCGCTTTGTTCGCTGTGACGGAACTGCCGCCGATAAACACCCAAAAGTCGCCGGGCTCGGTTGTCCATTGCAGGTCGGCGTTGTAAAATTTCAGCAGGTCGGGCGTGAGCGCAAAGTCCACTTGCCGGCTTTCACCGGGCTGTAAGGCTACTTTTTGAAATCCTTTCAACTCTTTTACCGGACGGGTAATGCTGCCCACCCTGTCGCAGATATAGAGTTGCACCACTTCTTCGCCGGCACGACTGCCGCTGTTGGTCAGCGTAACAGACGCCGTGATGTGTCCGCCTGCCGTGAGCGTGGTGTCGGAGAGTTGCACGGCAGAGTAGGTAAATTGTGTGTAGCTCAACCCGTGCCCAAAAGGATACAGCGGCTCGTTGCCGGCATCGAGGTATTTGGATGTATATTTTTCCTTATCGTTAAACGGGCGACCGGTGTGCTTGTGATTGTAGTAAATGGGAATCTGCCCCACATTGAGCGGGTACGTCATGGTGATTTTCCCGGAAGGGTTGGCGTCGCCGAAGAGGACGTCGGTAATGGCATCTCCTGCCCGCGTGCCAGCATACCATGTTTCAAGGATAGCATCGAGGTGGTCGTGTTCCCACTGTAAGGTCAACGGACGGCCATTCATCAGCACCAGCGCCACCGGTTTGCCGGTTTCCTTCAAGGCTTTGAGCAACGCCTGTTGTGTCGCGGGAAGGTCGAGGTTGGTGCGGCTGGCGGCTTCGCCCGACATGCCGAAAGGCTCGCCCAGCACGGCCACTACTACGTCGGCGCGGCGGGCAGTTTGCACGGCTTCGGCAAGCAATTGTTGCGGTGAACGGCTGTCGGGAACAATCTCCCCGCCGTGCGGATTGAGCTTGTCGCGAAGTGCGGCGTCATCAATGAGGTTGCACCCTTTGGCGTATAAGAAAGTGTGGCCGGCAAATTTATTTTCCAGCGCGCTCCACAGACTCACGGCTTGCCGCCAGTCGCCGGCAGCGCTCCAATTTCCAATGAGGTTGCGTTGGTCTTTCACTAAGGGGCCGATAAATGCAATCTTCTTCGATGCGTCGAGTGGCAACGTGTGACGGTCGTTCTTGAGCAGCACAATACTTTTTACAGCGGCCTCCTTGCTCAGGGCCAGTTTCTCGGCATTCATGATTTGTGCGGCGGCGCGTTCTTTGCTCACGCCACGATAGGGATCGTCAAACAATCCCAATTTGTATTTCGCTTCCAGGATGCGGCGGCAAGCGGCGTCGATGACGGCTTCCTTCACGCGTCCGGCTTTCACCAATGCGGGCAGTTCGTCAATAAAATATTCGCTGACCATGTCCATATCCACACCGGCATTGATGGCCAGTTCGGTTACCTGCGCTTTGTTACCCACGCCGTGGTTTTCCATTTCGGCAATGGCCGTGTAGTCGGTTACGACAAGTCCGTCGAAACCCCACTGGCGGCGCAGCAGGTCGGTGAGCAGCCAGCGATTGCCGGTGGCGGGCACGCCGTCAATTTCATTGAACGACGTCATAACAGACGATGCGCCGGCTTCCACTGCCGCTTTGTAGGGCGGAAGGTATTCGTTGTACATCCGCAGGCGGCTCATGTCGGTGGTGTTGTAGTCGCGCCCGGCTTCGGCTGCGCCATAGAGCGCAAAATGCTTAATGCACGAGAGGAGTGTGTTTTGTTTCCGCAGGTCGCCCTGTTCGTAGCCGCGCACCATGGCTTTGGCAATTTCAGCGCCTACGTATGGATCTTCGCCGGCGCCTTCGCTCACCCGCCCCCAGCGCGGGTCACGGGCAATGTCCACCATCGGCGAGAACGTCCAGTGAAGGCCGTCGGCGCTGGCTTCATCGGCTACGGCGACGGCAATGCGCCGTATCAGCGCGGTGTCCCACGTAGCGGCTAATCCCAGCGGAATGGGATAAATAGTGCGGTGCCCGTGAATCACGTCGTATCCCATGAGGAGCGGAATGTGTAACCGCGTTTGTGTAACCGCCATTTCCTGTAACTTCCGCACAGCATCGGGTGTGTACGTATTGAATACGCCGCCTACCAGCCCGTCTTTGATTTTCTGCTCCACGGCTTCACTCATGCGCGGGCCGGTTACGTCGAAACCCACCGTGGGCAGATTGAGCTGCCCGATTTTTTCTTCAAGTGTCATTTGGTTTATCAGTCGGCTCACAAATTTATCCATCTCCGCCTCCTGCGACGGCCGGTTGGTGCACGCCGCCAAGCCGCATAGCATGCCCACATACAGTAACGTTTTCTTCATTATATATTCACGATTTATTTTTTCCGTTGATTAAATAGCCATTTCAGCAATTCGGGCTCTGCAAAAGCGGCATCCCAGCAATTATGGTTGGCGTGGGGATACAGCGTAAAGCCTACCGTGGCGCCCGCAGCCTGCAAGGAAAGAAACATGTCTTGCGAGTGTGAGGACGACACCACATCGTCTTTTGCACCATGGAAAATCCACCAGGCCGTGTTTTTTAAATCTTTTACCGTAGCGGTATGCGCCCCGCCGCAAAGGGGAAACGCCGCCGCAAAAATACCGGGATTGCGGCGCACGATTTCAAAAGTCCCCATGCCGCCCATCGATAATCCGCCTGCGTATATGCGGCTTTTATCAACGGCATATTGGTCACTGATTTCGTGCAGCAATTTCATCACGGTGGCCAACGCACGTGTCGGTTCGCCGTTTTCCCGGAAACGAAAAGCGCGTTTGCTGCCGGTTATTATTTCCACATTACTCCAATAATCAGCTTTCGGGCATTGAGGCGCCAACAGAATGCACGGATAATCGCGCCGCACATCTTCACTCACGAAGAAAGCGCCGCCATGCGTTAATTGTTTTTCGTTGTCGTTTCCGCGTTCGCCGGCGCCGTGTAGAAACAGCAACAACGGGTACTCCCGGCCGGCGTCATACCCTTCAGGCAACAATAACCGGTAAGGGATGGTGTCTGTTCCGCTGATGAAAAGGTGCTTTTGGTATAGCGATAAATCCTGCGCCGACAGGCAGTAGGCCGCCAATAGAAAGAAAAGTAGTAATGCGTGTCGTTTCATAAGATAAATTTATTAAAAAACATTGTAAATAAAAATTAGTTGTCATTAATTAGTTCACCGGCCATGAAATCCATATAAGGTGCTACGTGTTCAAAAAAGTTATAATATCCCTCGCATAAATAGTTCAATCCGTCCTCGCCGTCTTTTGTTTTTATAATTCTATTTTTAGGACATTCGCCATAGCAGGCAAAAAGGTATTGACATTGTTTGCATTGGGCGGGCAACGTATCATATTTATCGATTCCGAATTTTAGTTGTCGCTCTGAATACATTATTTCCACGAGCGTTTGTGTGTAAATATTACCCAATTTATATTCGTTATGTACAAAATGGTCACATGAGTATATATCGCCGTTAAACTCCGCCACACCGGCATGGCCACATGTCCGGCCAAGCGTACAAATACCCGGTTTCACACCTATCCAATTGGCTAACGTCGCATCAAAGTACTGGATAAAATATGTCCCAACATCTTGTTTTATCCATTCATCGAACAAGGTTATAAGAAATTTACCCCATTGGGCTGCAGAAACATTCCATGCTGCCAATTCACTATTTACGGTTTCCACTACGGGAGAAAACTGTATATAACGGCAGTCGATAGATTTAAAAAAACGATAAAATGCCAAAGGATAATCAGCATTATAATTATTGACCGTGGCCATTATGTTAAATTTTATTCCATGTTTTTTCAATAGGTTTATAGCATCGAGTGCCTTATGGAAGGTTGGCCTTCCGTCATGATAAAGGCGATAATGATTGTGACAATGTTCCGGCCCGTCAATGGAAATACCTATAAGGAAATTATTTTCCTTAAAAAAAGTGCACCATTCATCATTAAGTAAAACGCCGTTGGTTTGCAAGCTGTTTTCAACATGAAAACCTCTTGCGTATTGTTTTTGCAGACTAAGGGCTTTTTTATAAAACGACAATCCGCGCAGAAGTGGCTCTCCTCCATGCCACGTAAACAAAATGTCACGTTGTGTTTGCGCAAGGAAATATTGCCGGATAAACCGCTCCAGCGTTGTTTCGCTCATCATAAGATCAGTTTGTCGGCGATACAAATATTTCTTTTCCATATAATAGCAATACGAACAATGGAGATTACAAGTAGCGCCTGCTGGCTTGAGCATTACATATAACGGGAAGGTAAAGGGAGAGGCTAACATATTTTTATTTTGTCAATTCTTCAGGAACTTCATATTGGCATTGAAGGCGTTCCAATTCCTGCTTCAATTCTTCAGCGATTCTTTCCATTCCGGATTGCCCATACAGGTTGTGCATTTCGCAAGGGTCGGTTTCCAAATCATATAATTCCAACTTATTGTCCTTATAGAAACATATCAGTTTATAACGTTCGGTTTTCACGCCAAAGTGCGCCCTTACGTTATGTATTCCGGGGTATTCATAATAGTGATAATATAATGACTTTCGCCAATCATCCGGTTTTTCGCCCGACAATAATCGACGGAACGACACACCTTGCATATCATTTGGAACGGCGATGCCACATAAGTCGAGGAACGTCGGGGCAAAATCAATATTTTGGGTTAGCGCTCTGATTTCCGTGCCGGCTTTAATTTCAGGCGGATAACGCATCACCAGCGGCATAATAAACGATTCTTCATACATAAATCTTTTATCGAACCAGCCGTGCTCGCCTAAGAAAAAGCCCTGATCGCTGGCATACACAATAATAGTGTTTTTATCCAATCCGTTTTTCTGCAAATAATCTACTATTTCTCCCACGCTTTCATCCACGCTCCGAATGGTCGCCAGGTAGTCTTGCAAATAGCGTTGCAGTTTCCATTCGGCCACTTCTTTTTCATTGCGCGGCGTGGTATAAAAATCGTTATTGCGTTCGCGGTAGGCTTCAAAGAAGCGGGTACGTTCTTCCACCGTCAATGTTTGTATAAATCCTTGCGGCCAGGGGTCATAAAGCAAGGTGTCGCTATTCATGCCTGTAACCATTTTCAGGTCATGACCTTCATACATGTCACGGTAAATATTCATTTCCTGTGCGCCTGCCGCCTCACGGCCATCATAAAGGTCGAAGTAATTTCCGGGAACAGGAAATGTCGTGTTTTCATACAACCGATAATGGCGTTCGGCCGGAACCCAATTGCGATGTGGGGCTTTGTGGTGCATCATCAGGAAAAACGGGCGATCTTTATCGCGATTGTCCAACCATTTTTTGGTAAATTGGGTAATCAAATCGGTCACGTAACCTTTGTGTTTTACCGTATCGCTTTCCGTTATAAAAAGTGGATTGTTGTAATCACCCTGGTCTTTCAATATTTTCCAAAAATCGAAACCCGTCGGCCGGGAAACCAAATGCCATTTGCCGATGATTGCCGTTTGATAACCGTTTGCCTGCAATATTTTCGGCAATGTTTGTTGCGATCCGTCGAAGGCCTTATTGCTGTTTGCCATGAAGCCGTTTTTATGGCTGTGTTTTCCGGTAAGGATGGCCGCCCTGCTTGGCCCCGACAGGGAATTGCAACAATAGTTCGAATGGAACAACGCTCCTTCTTTTGCGATACGGTCGATATGGGGCGTGGACGCTAATTTTGACAACGCTGATTCGTAAGCACTGATAGCTGCCATGGCATGATCGTCACTCATTATAAAAATAATGTTCGGCTTTGTTGTTTTCTTATCTCCGGTGCAGGCCGACAATAGAATTAACACAATAACACTGTATAAAATCCATTTTTTCATTGTACTTCTATTATTTTACCGATTGAGGATACACCATTTTCATTGAATGCTTCGATTCCGAAATAATATTTTTGTCCGGTAGTCAGGCAACGCAAATTTAATGTATTTTCGTCATATACCAACCATGAGTTATATAATTTGCCTGGAGCGATTCCCCAGTGGATATTGTAGCCCTGCGCGTTTTTCTGCTTTTCCCACGTAAGCGTGGCGTCGCGGCGGTCTTCATGGCGCTGTACGCTAAAATTCCTGACTGCGGCGGGAGGCGTTCCGTTGCCTTTTCCGAAAATCCGCAATCCGCTTATGGCTAAATGGCGAGTGGGCGCATGAATGTTCACAAACCGGATGTAACGGGCTGTTGCCGGTGCATCCAATTCGATATAATCATTAGGCGTGTCCCGGAAGCTCCGGCTTTTATCAACCAGCGCCGTCCATGTGTTGCCGTCGGTGGAGCCTTCTATGCGGTAACGGTGGAAGAAATCCGGCTGCCTGCCGAAAATGTCCGTTTCGTTGTAGTCGAAATAATTTACCTGCACGGCATATACTTTCGACGGCGCCAGCAAGTCAATCGACAGCCATTGCTTATCGTTATTTTCGGCAGCTACCCAACAGGTTTTGGCATTCTCGTCGTTGGCATTACCGGCAGGCGCATCGGGCAGTTGCGAAGACGCCTCGATCGGTTTTTTGTAAGAAAGCAGCATCCAGCCGGTAAATTCGCCGCGCTTGCCGGGCTGGTCGGGCGCGAAATGCGGATAATCGCCAAAGGCAGTATTGGCATACATCAATCCGTCGTCATCGAAGAAAGCAGGGAACATGCACAGTCGGCGTTCAAACTGGTAATTGACGGAAATCGCCATCGTAGCGAAATGCCAATATTGCGCCCCCTGCCCTATGACGGTACTCCCGTGCCCCGCCCCGTTGATAAAGCCGCCCGGCTTGTAGCAATACGGATTGTTGGGTGCATAGCGGTAGTCTCCCACAGGGTTATCGCTTACGTAATAGCCGTCGGCATACACGTTGAATTGCGTCCCCGGCGCGGCGTATTCCAAATAATAGCGCCCGTTGCGCTTCGTCATCCACGCGCCTTCGATAAAGGGATTGATGAGCGTATCGGTATGGTTTTCGCCGAAGCGTTCCCAACCATGCTGCGCAGGGTCGAGGTTAAACAGGTCAATGGTTTCGCCAGTTGCGGGCATAAAATGGCGGCGTGTGAGGAGTTCTTTTACCCTCAACGGGAACTTGTTCGACGATCCCCAGAACATATATGATTTTCCGTCGTCGTCAATAAAAAATGCAGGGTCTTGCAGGTCGTACAACACGGAGGTAACGGGCTTCCAGTCGCCTTTTTCCGGATTGTTGGTGTAGAGCAGGCTCATGGCGCCCGACGGATTGCCGGTTACATACAGCACAGAATCCTTGTAATTGAACGCCGCCGGCGCGTTGCTGCCTTCAAAATACCAGCGTTCGGGGGTGATAAAATGCCAGTGCGTTAAATCGGTGGAATGCCAGTAACCATAAGAGCGGGTTACGAACATATAAAATTCGCCGCGAAACTGCACCACAGCGGGGTCGGCGCCGGAGCGGTAGGATTTGCCCAAATGCGCATTGTGAAACGGATAGGAATAATCCAGGTTCAGCGGGTTGCAGTAAGTTGTGGTGCGTGACTGCGCATACGATGCAAGCGCTATTGCCAGGAAAAGAAGTAGGGTAAACGGTTTTTTCATCATTTATAAATCTACGTTTTCAAAAATGAAATTGTGTTTTCCCGACGGGTGTTTTTCGCCGGTTACGGCTGATACCGTTTCCACTTCAATGCGCCGGTTGGCTTTGTCGAAAGTAAGTATGCGGTAATAGCCCTTAGTTACCATCGTGGAATTTCCCACGCCACGTTGATAGTTCGACAACATTTGATACACCTTGTTCCCGTTGATGCCTGCGGAAACCAGTGTCCCCACGCCGGAATCCAACACATGCCCGCTCACAACGGCAATGATGTGGGCATGCTTCGATACAAATTTTATCCATATCTGTTCGCCGTCGTTTACGGTTGTTAAAGTGTCTTTACCTATCCCGTAATGTTGGGGCAACCACTTGTCGCCATCGCCCATGCGCGTATCATCGGAATACATATAAGCATGCGTATTGACAATCACTTTCCGGTCGGGATACTGTGCAACCACTGTGTTTGCCCAATCCAGCGTTTCGTCTGACGGCCCGAAAGCAAGGCTGATGATTAACCAATCTATACCACCCGCCGAAACAAAAATGTAATGATTATCTATTTTTTCATCCTGACTGCCGCCCCAATAGGTTTTTTGCTTCATCTTTTCCAAAGAAAAATATTTATTTGCCAATGTACTTTCTCTTGTATCGGCCGATTTGCGCGGGGAGCTACCTATATCATGATTTCCTAATGAAAAGGTAAACGGAAGATGGCAGTTATCGAATGACTGAAAAGACCTGGCAACAACGTACCACTCCAATGGATGATTATCCTGAGTGAGGTCGCCTAAATGTATCAGCGCCGCATATTGACGGCTGTTTTTTGTAATAATATTTACTTGTTGTTCCAAAATTTCAGGGCAGGACTCCAAATAGGTTTGCGTGTCGGGAAACAGCACAAATTTTGCCGTTTGTCCGCTTGTTCGGAGAGTCCCTGCCAGACAAAGGAAGAATATAAAAATGAATCTGTTTTTTCCTCTTTTCATATTCGTGCTTTACTGAACACTAAATCCCAATTTTACCAATCCCGCCTGTATTTCGGGGTCGGCCATGAACAAATTCCACAACAACCCGCTCCGGTGATTTTCTATCATGACGATGATCGGGCCCTGGTCAATGGCTATATGTTGATTGTCGAACCAGCCGGCAGAAAGATTTAAGGCGTCATAAAAACCGTATTCCGACCACAATTGATCACCGAGTTTGTAGTAGAAAAACCGCAAAGCCCGCATACTTTCTTCGGGGGTATAAGGCATGGACGACAAAGCCGCTGTGGGTGCAATCACGCCCCTGTCATTTGTTGGCGAACTGGCGGTATAGCCATTGGGAATATCGCTGGCGGTAAGCCCCCAACAGTCGGCGCTGTAGCCGGTATACCCTTTCGGATTTTCGACACAGTAACGATAGTTGATCAGGCTGTGGCGGGTATTCTGCTCCCAGTAGTTGGCGTACCGGTCGGCGAGGCGGCGCGGGTCAAGCCCCAAAAATGAATAGTGCGTGAAGAACAGGGGACCGCCGTACTCCGGCCCTAACGGCAAGGTATGTCCGTAGTAGGATTTGCCGTTGGCAAAAGCGCCGTTGCGCGCCCAACCTTCCTCATACACCGCTTTGGAAATAGCGTGCGAAGGCGACGAAGCTGCCAGTACATACGCAATCAGACATTCGTTCCATCCCGTTATTTTCATGTTCATCGCCCAACCCTTGTCGGCGCTCCAGTGCCAGTACAGGACGTTTTCGCCGCCCTTTTGATACCAGTCCCATTCCACGTTTTCCCACAACCGCGTAATATCGTTGCGCAGGGCTGTTTCGGCGGCGGCGGCGTCATGGAAGTATTGGCGGGCAGCCAGTAATCCCTGTATCAAAAAGGCGGTTTCTACCAAATCGCCGCCGTTGTCGTTCGTGCCAAATGCAATGGTGGCGCCGGTTTCGCCGTTCAACCAGTGCGGGTAGGCGCCGTGGTATTTGGTGCATTTTTCGTCGAGGAAAGTAACTATTTTCTGTATGCGGCTCAGCGCATCGGCGCGGGAGACAAAGCCCCGTTCGGCGGCGGCGAGCATGGCCATGATGCCGAAGCCCGTTCCGCCTGAGGTTACCGTGTTGCCCGACGTAGTGCGTTCGCGCGCCATACCCGACACGGGATGTCCGAAGTCCCAAAAATAGCGGAACGTTTGGCGTTGCACCAAATCCAGCAAAGCTTCGTCGGAAATACGCTCAAACTTGTCGGACAAATCCATTCCGGTAGTGATCGTAAACACCTTTCCCGTAAAAATAGCTGCGCCCGTCTCCGATTTCAATCCGGTATTCACGGTAAGTTCATAGCGCGTGTACATCTGCAAACCCGCAAGGGGAATGCGCAACGTGGGGTTGTGGTCGTGATTTACCGTGATGGGAATGGTGGCGTCCTCCTGTTTGAGGACTATATTTTCCGCTATGCTGCCGGTTGCCACTTTTTCCGAAAAAGTTAATTCGATGGTGTCTTGCGGCGACACATCCGCATAGTTCTTTGCCTCGCCCTGTGCGCCGATACGTATGCCGGTCAGCCGGAAATCCGCCGGCGGCGGCGCCGGCGCGGATTTGCAGGAAGTCGCCAACAGCAAACCAATGAGAAGGAGTTGAAAGTGGAAAGTTGAAAGTTGAAAATTAAAAGTTGATTTTTTTTTCATTATTCATTATTCATTGTTCATTAACAATATGGAACGTGGTGTCATAGCTTCCGGTATATTTCCCTTTGCCGTGAATGAAGAGTTTCGCTTCGCCCACATTCACGTTATTCCGGTAGGTAACGGTAAAATCTTGCGCAAATATGAGTTCGCGGAGTTCGTCGCCTGCCTGGAAGAATACGCGGGGCAGCGGGGTGATGTGCCGTCCGGTGTAGCGCTGTTCAGTGATAGGCGCCACAGAGGTGTGCTTTTCATCGAGCGGCGTAGGCAACCGGGAGATGTATTTACGGCGGATTTCGTTTATTTCGTCAAACAGCTTTTGCAGCGCATCCGTAGGCAGCGCCGAAAGAACGGTTTCCAGCGACACGCAAAATTCATCGTACTCTTTCACTACTTCGTTTTTAATACTGCTTGCCGACGGACCTTCGACGTCGGACATTTCGTCCAGGCGCGTGTTGTAGAGGTTGAACAGGTCGGCGTTGTAATTAAAGAACCATTGCATCTGCGGGGCGATCCCCAGTGTTGTGGCAGCCATTGCGAGGGCGGGGTCGGCGGCGTAGCGGACAGAGAGGAGATTGATTTGGTCGGTCTGGCTCATTATCGGTTCTGTACCGATATTCCAGAAGGGTTTGAGGAAATCTACCATCATGGTTCCTGCGGCGGCTACGTCCGGCAGGCTGCTTTTCTGACCGGATTTAGAGGTGCGTTTGATTTCGGCGAACAGCGCGTCGCGTTGCGCGTCTTTTTCCTTGATTTGCGGGGTCAGCGCGCTGGCGCGTTGTTTATTCATCAGTTCGTGGAGCGTAGTGTTCATCGACGCAAGGGTTTGGAATTTAGCAGCGGCTACAACGCCTATTACAGCGGTCTGCGGCGTGATCAGCGCAATGGTTTCGGATACTAACCCGCCAATGTCGTCTAATCTAAGGTGTGATACCCTGAGTGTAATAAATTTTTTCATACAGTGATTTTTTAGTGTTTTTTTGATTTTACGGTTCGCGCTGCTGCGCGATGTTACTTTTTAATTCATTTTACGGTTCGCGCTGCTGCGCGATATTACTTTTTAATTCGTTTTACGGTTCGCGCTGCTGCGCGAAGCATTTTTCAGCTCGAAAAACCTCCTGCGCCGCCCCTGTGTAAGGTGAATTCCCTACACAGGGGTTCACAGGGGTATCCGTTTTCCGGTTTATTATAATTTACGGATTTGTGTATAAATCGTTAATTTCGGCATCGCTCAATGTTTTATTGAAGAAGCGCAGTTCATCTATTTGCCCGTCTTCTCCCTTATGATTCCATCCTCCGAAAGTAGGTTCGCCCGAACCGATGGAAATGGCTGTGCAGCCTGTCCAGCTAATTGGCCCGGCAAATGGAGTTTCCTTCTTCAACACGCCGTTGCAATAGAGTTTCATCGCGGTTTCGTCGATGCTGAACGCCAGATGCACCCAATCGGTGGTGGTGGCTTCGGTGAGCGCCACCGCCCCGCCCCACGTGCCTGTTGTGCCGTTGCCGGCGAGCAGTTGGAAGTTGGTGTTGCCTTCGCGGAACAAAACAAACCCTATTTTCTGGTTGCTGGTAGCGATGCCGCAAGAGATGATGCCTGCGCGTTCGGCTGCGCCGCGCTTGTACCAGAACGATGCGCTAATCCGTTTGCTGCCGGATACAGGCGTGGCAAAGTCTGCCAGCTTAAACGACAGGTAGGCGTCGGCAGCGCCCTGGTAGGCTTGCCCGACTTTTCCGGCGGCTATCGTGGGCGTTCCTGCTTTCGTTGCATCCACTTCACTGATAGTTTCAACAAAAGCGTCGGTTTCAAAAGGCATATAGGAAATTTCCCCACGGGTACCTAAATTTTCAAGACCGTCGTATCCGTCGGGGTAATCAAATGCCGGGTCTTGCCCTAAATCCTGAAAGCAGGATGTGGCAAAAAATAATGCGCTTGCAAATAATAGTATAATAACATGTATTTTTTTCATAACAATAATTTTTAATAGTTAGGATTTTGAACTAAAACGCCGTTTGATTTATCAATTTCGGTTTGCGGCAGCGGCAAGTATTCGTGTTTGGCTTGGTAGCCGTCTGCGCTCAATATAACCGGCGCATCGCCCCAACGTACCAAATCGTAAAACCTGTCCCATTCCATAGCCAGTTCCACGCGGCGTTCGTGTTTAATAGCCGCCCGCAGCAAGGCTTTATCGGTAGTCGTTACTTCGGGCAAAATTGCATTATTGCCGCCGCGGGCGCGGGCGCGTACCTGTTCCAAATAATCAAGTGCATCTGTTGTATTGCCCAATTCATTGGCGGCTTCGGCAGCCATGAGCAGCACATCCGAATAACGGATCATGCGGATATTTATCCAATAGCAACCTTTGGTATATTTCGCCCGCATTTCGGGAGCGCCGTAGGCTTTTTTGTTATAGTATTTGTTAATTACATCGGCATTAGCCACCGGTTTTTCGCCCCAGGGCGTATTCGCCGGGCAGGTAGCAGGGTCGCCGCCGGTTTTGTAGAAATACAGCAATGTTTCGTCCTTGCGCGGGTCGCCGGTTTCAAAGGCGTCAGCCAATTGTTGGGTAGGCGTATGCCAGCCCCAGCCAAAATTCCAGTCGCCGGCGCCGCGGCATCCCTGCACGGCGGCGTATTGGCTGCCTACCTCATTCGAGCCGGGCAGTTCGGGCGTCGAAGTGCATTGCAATTCCCAAATTGACTCGCTGCAGTTCTCGCCGTCTTCGCGGAATATTTTATTGAATGGCGTGTTCAGGTCATACAGCTTCGCGCCGATAACTTCGCCGGCAAGCGCCGACACATTGCTCCAGTTGTTGCGTTGCAAGTGTGTTTTGGCGTGCAGCGATTTCACCGCGCCCCACGTCAGGCGTCCGGGATATGTTGCACCCCACGTACGCGGAATAGGCAACGTGGCGGCTTCCTGCAGGTCGGCATCAATCTGCTCATAGATTTTCGCTACCGTTGCTTTGGGTACGTTCGCCTGGGCGGCGTCGGTAATCACAAAGTCAATCAACGGCACTTCGCCGAACGCCCGCACCAGATTGAAGTAAACAAATGCGCGGAAAAAGAGCGCTTCCGCCTTGTTGATTTGGTCACCTTCCGGTAGCGCGCCTGCCGTTTCCGCTTCCTTGATGTCGGCTAACACTTTGTTGGCAATATGCACAATTTCATAATTACTCGTCCAGTAAGCGCTAATGCCGTTCATCGCAGGCGAGTAGTTAAATTTATCATATTGGGTTTCCCATGCTGCACCGTCGGAAGCCGAACTGCCCTTTTCAATATCTTCGCACCGGAAGTTATGAATGGCTAATGCCCCATTCCCCGTGGTTACATTAAAACCACGCACTTTGGAGTACATGGAAAATACTTCTGTGGCAAACGAACCGCCCCTGTTATCGTTGGCAGTCCATTCTCCCTGCGGTTCCTGATTTAATAAATCATCACATGCCGCAAGCATGACGATGAGCAGGCTCATCGCACAAATACCGATTGTTTTTTGTATATATTTTTTCATATATCGTAAAATATTAAAGTGAATGGTTAAAATGAAAGATTGATGCCCAATGTATAGATTGCCGGCATGGGATAGCCGCCGGTATCAAAGCCGGACGACAAGGCGCTGCCGCCTATTTCGGGCGTATAACCCGAGTTCTTATGCCATGTATGTAAATTTTGTACATTGGCGAAGATGCGCAACGATTTCAGGTAAATCTTGCTCAACAGGGCGGGACTGAATGTGTAGCCCAATTGAATATTGCGGATACGGAAGAAACTGCCGTCTTCGATAAAATAGCTTGACGGTAGCGTATTGTTAGGTCTCGACGGGTCGAGGATAGGTTCAAAGTTGGACGTCCCTTTGCCGTGCCAGCGGTCGAGCTGCCGTTCCTGATAGTTCAATTGCGCATACGTCGAAGTGCCCCAATCGCGGTATATTTCATTCCCGTACACGCCCATCAGGTCAATGCCCAAATCAAGCCCTTTGTAGCCCAAATTGATGTTGAACCCATAGATGCAGTCGGGCGTAGGATTGCCAATCATGGTGCGGTCTTTGGCGTCAATTTCGCCACTGCCGTCGGTGTCCTTGAACTTCAAATCGCCCGGACGAACGCTGTTGACCGTATTTTTCGGCGATTGCTTAATGTCTTCCCATGTTTGGTACACGCCTTCTACTTCGTAACCGTAGAAATGCGCAATCGGGTAACCCGCCAATGTCCGCGCCCTGCTTTCGCTTTCGTATTTTGCATCGGCGTCATCGCGACCCAACGACACTACCTTGTTGTCAATCGTGGTGAGGTTGGCGCCTATGGAATAAGTGAAATCGCCGTTAGCGAACTTGTCGCTCCACGTAGCCGACAGTTCAAAACCCTTGTTGGTAATCTCGCCCAGGTTTTCGAGCGAATTACGCGCGCCCGTGCGGGAAGCCAGCGATACGATAATATCGGTGGTGCGTTTATTATAGTACACCGGCTCGATGCTCAACCGCTGTTTCAGCAGTTGCATCTCAAAGCCCACTTCCCACGCGGCGGTTTTTTCCCAATGCAAATCCTGCACCAAATACTCATTGACAAAGCCCGGAATAATTTCGTCGCCGAACACCGCGCTGCCCGAACTCACCAATGTAGGATAAGTCGGGTAATTATTCCCGCCGGTATTTTCGGAGCCCAACACGCCCCACGAACCTTTGATTTTTAAGAAATCAATCACATCCTGGTTTTGCATGAACGCTTCTTCCGACACGAGCCAGCCCGCGCCGAAGGAATAGAAATTATCCCACGTGTTGCCCACGCCGCTGAATACCGACGAACCGTCGCGGCGGTACGATACATTCAGCAGGTAACGGTTATCGTAATTGTAAAGCGCCCTTGCGAGGTACGACATGGTAAAGCGCTTCCACTGGCTGCTACCGTTGGTCTGCGCCGTATTCGGCAACGCCGAGAGCCACCATTTGTCCTGGTTATCGCCCGGCGAGAAATACACTTCGTTCCACAACTGGCTGCGCCCGCCGGTCAATGACGAATATTCGCGGTAGCTGGTCGTCAAACCCAACGTAGCCGTCAAACCGTGCTTCCCAAACTGGTTGTTGTACGTCAGGATATAATCCTGCTGCATGGTCAGGCTGGTGTTTTTGCTTTGGTTTATTGACTCGCGGTCGCCCACACGCATCTTTTTATCATCGCCCGCTAAATCGGGGTTGTATTCATAGATAATCGGAAGAAATTGCCGGGTTTCGCCCACGGCGTAGTTCAGGGAATAGGTCGCCTTGAACGTGAAATGCTGCAAAAAGTTCACTTCGCCGAACAGGTTTCCTGCCAACCGGTGGTTTGCACCGAGGTTGTGCTGCCCCGTCGCTTCAATATCCCGCAACGGATTGGAGGCTTGCGCCCGTTGAAAGTCGGGCAGGGTATGCAGCAGCTGTTCGGTTTCGCCGGTAACCGGGTCGGTGTAATCATAGTGCGTCGGCGCGATGGGCGCAGCTTTCAGCACCCCCGTAACGCCTTTGGCGTCGGGCGGCAGCGTGCGTGCGCCATTCACCTGAAAACCGAACTTCAAATAATTGCTTACCTTGTATTCACTGTTCAGGTTCAGCGTGAGTTTGCTCAACTCTTCCGTTTTAATATTTCCTTCCTCGGTGGCGTAGCCCAGTCCTGCATAAAATTTGCTCTTTGCCGTTGAACCGGATATACTAATGTTATTATAGTTCACAAACCCGGTTTGGAAAATTTCATCTTGCCAGTTGGTATCGCCATACCAGTTCGTATAATCAAACGGACCCACGCCCTGATTGACACGTTGCTCGTTGTACAGTTCCTTAAACTGCGCGGCATTGGTCATCGGTAGCCGGTCGGTAATAGTTTTCCACCCGATAGACGAGTTGATGTTTACTACCGTTTGCCCTTCCTGTGCACGCTTGGTCGAAATAATGATTACGCCGTTCGCGCCCCGCACGCCGAAAATAGCCAGTGACGAAGCGTCTTTCAGGATTTCCATTGATTCGATGTCTGCCGGATTCAGGTAATTGATATTATCCGTAAACAGACCGTCCACCACATACAATGGCGCATAGCCGTTAATAGAGTTTGTCCCGCGGATGCGGATTTCAGGGTCTTGCCCCGCACGTCCGGTGTTGGTTACCTGCACGCCGGCTACCCTGCCTTGAATGGCAGCCAGCGGATTGGTCGATGGCTTGTCGGCCACTATCGCGCCGCTCAGGCTGGCAATAGAGCCGGTCAAATCGCGTTTCTTTGCCGTACCATAACCAATCACTACGGTTTCTTCCAGCCACAGCACATCGTCTTCCATGACTACATCAATCCGGTTGGAAGCGCCCACAGTAACCTGTTGCGATTTCATGCCAATAAAAGAAAATTCCAGCACGTCGTTCTGTTTCGCCGAAACGGTGTACACGCCATCGTTATTCGACACCGCACTAACGGGTGTTCCTCTCACATGCACACTCACCCCAACCAGAGGTTGGTTGGTGGCATCAGTAATTTTTCCGGAGACTACACCGGTTTGCGCATTCATACTTGTCTGGCTCGCTAAAAAGCAGCAAGACAGCATCACGAGTTCTCTTATAAAAGAAAAACTCCGCCCCTTTTTGTTAAAATTTGTCATTTTCATTGATTTTTTTATTTTTAATTAACGTGGTTAATATTTTGACTTAGTAGATTAAAATTCTTTGTAAACGCTTCTTTTCGAGCATTCCCAAAAATCATCGCTTTTTTATTTTTAATCTTTCGGTACAATTTGTATTTTGCATAACTGTTTGTGCTGTTATCTTTTTGCTCGTCGTAAAAAAGACACGAATTTGAATTTCGTACCGCAATTCGTCCTCC
>JAISLK010000024.1 GCA_031290935.1 Prevotellaceae bacterium
CTCCTGATTTCGCTCCAGGGGCCTTTCAGTCCGGTGGTGTTTTCCCAGCGGACGGCGTACCAGAAGGTTTTCCCGCGGTCTTCTTCTTCAAAGTCGATGGTCAGCGGCGTGTGCGTGTCAAAGTACGAGAGGGTCAGTTCGTGCACACTGGCAGGCTTGTCGCCGCCGATGCGCCCAACCAGTTCCATCCCGTGCTGCCCTTCCGGCTTGGCTTTTGAGCCTTCCGAACCGCCGAAGTCAAAACGCAGGTGGCGAATAAGGTTGATAATAACCTGCACCCACGGATAGGCAGTCGCTACGGGCGCCGGCGTGCGGCCGGTCTTGTAAATCGGCAGCCCGAAGCTGTCGCGGTCGGCGTTCGACACTTGCGGGTTGTTGTTCAGAAACCGCTTGATAAACAGCCGCACCGATTTCTCGGTTGATTTCCGCGCGTCGTTTTTCGTCTGCACCGTAGCTTTGGTGCGGGTGTCGGGCGTTTCGGCGGTATTGAGTTTCTGCTCAAAGTCGCCGGTTTCGTAAGTCAGCTGGTAATAATCATTCTCGGGGATGCCGAGGATAGCCAGCCCGCGGTTAAGAACGGCGTCCAGCAGGTTACGCAGCCAGGTCAGGAACGACCGGTCGTTGTTGGGGATAAAATCACGATTGTTCATAGTTTTTTCTTTTTAAATTTGTTTATATTGAAAGTTAAAAGATACTTTCCTACAGACGCCGGAACCTTCCGGACAGACGCCGGAACTGTATATATATGTATAAGCAACCGGTATTTTACAGGCGGACGGCTGCGCCGCAAGGCTTTCGGGACGAAATACGCTATGATTAACTGATTCTCAGAAAGTTCGTGGGGGCGGTAAACCTAAACATCAAAAAAACCGGAAAGGTTTCGGTGCGCGGGGCGGTGATGTTTAAATGGTTTTTCATAATGTTTGAACTGTCGGGTGCAAAGATAGTGTTTTTTTTTAATTATGAGTGATGAATGATGAGTTGGGTGGCGGCAGCCTGAAATCTTTAAAATTTTAGTTATCTTTGTTGCCGCAAAAATTACCTTGAATTTATTCCTGATTGAACGCGTTGAGGGCTGTTTCATGTATGAATGTAAATCTGTAAAGAATACGATATGTCTATTTCCTCTATAACGATTCACCGGCCGGTGTTGTCTACCGTGCTGAATATTCTTGTCGTCCTGCTGGGCGCTATCGGTTTTTCGTATCTGGGTATTCGCGATTACCCGAACGTTGATCAGCCTATTGTAACGGTTACTACCGGTTTTCCTGGGGCTAATTCCGATGTTATCGAGACGCAGATTACCGAAGTGCTGGAGTCGGCGATTAACGGTATTCCCGGTATCCGTTCTATTTCAAGTACCAGCCGCGACGGGCAAAGTCGCATCACGGTGGAGTTTAAACTGGAGGTGGATATGGAAACGGCCGCCAATGATGTACGTGATAAAGTGTCCGGCGCCATGCGCCGCCTGCCGCAGGATGTGGATCCGCCGGTGGTGGAAAAAGCCGACGCTGATTCGCAGCCGATTTTCGGTATTACGATAAGCAGTGAACGGCGGTCGTTGATTGATTTGAGTATGTATGCCGAAAATACGTTCAAGGAGCGTTTGCAGACTGTGCCGGGTGTGAGCAGCGTCAATGTATGGGGGTCGCGGAAGCTGGCGATTCGTATGCGCATGGACCCGCAACGGCTCGCCGCCTACGGGTTGACGCCATTGGATGTGCGCGAGGCCGTTACCCGCGCTAATATTGAATTGCCTTCCGGGCGCATCGAGGGGCAGACGATGGAGCTGACCGTGCGTACACTGGGGCGGTTGCAGCATATTGACGAATTTAATGATCTTATTGTTTATGAAGACGGCGAGCGGGTGGTGCGTTTCAGCGATATCGGGCGCGCGGAGATAGAAGCGGAAAATATCCGGTCTATTGTGAAAGTGGATAACCGGCCGTCGGTGAACTGCGTGCTCGTGCCGCAGCCGGGAGCGAATTATATTGACATTGTCGATCATGCGCGGGCAGTGGTGGATGATTTGAGGAAGGATTTGCCCGAGGACATCCGGGTGGAAGTGTCGTTCGACAATACGACGTTTATCCGGCAATCTTTGAGCGAAGTGCAGCATACGATTTACGAAGCTTTCGGGCTGGTGGTGCTCATCATTTTCCTTTTCCTTCGCAGCTGGCGGACTACGCTGATTCCTGCATTAGCTATCCCGATTTCGCTGATTGGGGTATTTTTCGTGATGTACCTCGCTGGTTTTTCCATCAATATTCTTACGCTGTTTGCCGTGGTGCTGTCTATCGGGCTGGTGGTGGATGATGCGATTGTGGTGATGGAAAATATTTATACGAAAATCGAATCGGGCATGTCTCCTCTCGCGGCCGGGCTTGCGGGGTCGAAAGAAATCTTTTTTGCGGTGATAGCTACTACTATTTCATTGGTAGCCGTATTTTTTCCTATTGTATTCCTGCAAGGCGTTACCGGGCGCCTTTTCCGCGAGTTCAGCATGGTGATAGCAGGTTCGGTATGTATTTCGGCGTTCGTCGCATTGACGTTTACGCCGATGCTTTCGACTAAACTGCTGAAACGCCACCGGCACGGCGGTAACTGGCTCTACCGGGTTACCGAGCCTTTTTTTAACCGGATGAATAATTTTTACCGGAACTCGCTGGACGGTTTCCTGCGGCACCGGTATATCGGCATCCTTGCGATTATAATAATAGGTATAGGTATTGTATGGCTCTGGCAGCAGTTGCCGTCGGAGATGGCGCCGCTGGAAGACCGTTCCTATATTACCGTTAACTCTACCGCCCAGGAAGGCGCGACGTACGGTTATATGGAGCGGTATGCCGACGAGATGGTGTCGATGATAGAGCAGGAAATCCCCGGAGGGGAACGCGAAAATATCATGTCGGGCGTAGGCATGGGTTCCGTCAACTCTTCGTGGGCGCGGATAAAATTAGTAGACGCGAACCTCCGTAATCGCACGCAACAGGAAATCGCCGATGAACTGACCTCCGAAGTGCGCCGGCTGTCGGGCGCGCGGTCGTTTGTGCAGCAGCAGCAATCTTTCGGCGGGCGGCGTGGCGGCATGCCTGTGCAGTACGTTATACAGGCAAAGAACCTCGACGGATTGAAACGCATCCTCCCGCGCTTCCTCGCCGCCGTGAGCGACAGCAGGGTGTTTTCCGCCAGCGACGTCAACCTCAAATTCACCAAGCCCGAAGTAACCGTCAGCATCAACCGCGAAAAAGTGGCGCTCCTCGGGCTGAACGTGCAGAATATTGCACAGACATTGCAGCTCACCATGAGCGAACAGCGCATCGGCTATTATATCCTGGACGGGAAACAATACCAAATCCTCAGCGAATTTGACCGCCGCTACCGCAGCCGCCCCTCCGACCTCGTTAATATCTACGTCCGCAACAATGCCGGCGAACTGATACAGTTAGACAATCTCGTTACTATCCAGGAAAGCAGCATGCCTCCCCAACGCTACCGCTACAACCGCTTTGTTTCCGCCACCGTCTCCGCCGGGCTTGCCAAAGGCTATACCCTCGGGCAGGGTATCGAAGAAATGGACCGGATTGCCGCCGAAGTACTCGACAGCGATTTCAACACCACCCTTTCCGGCGACTCCAAAGATTTTGTCGAAAGCACCTCCAGCCTGATGTTCGCTTTCATCCTCGCCCTGCTCCTGATATACCTTGTGCTGGCCGCGCAGTTTGAAAGCTTCCGCGACCCGCTCATCATCATGTTCACCGTCCCCCTCGCCCTGATTGGCGCCCTGCTCAGCATGTACCTCTGGGGGCAGACGATGAATATCTTCAGCCAGATTGGCATTATCATGCTCATCGGCCTCGTAACCAAAAACGGCATCCTCATTGTAGAATTCGCCAACCAGCGCAAAGCCGCAGGACTGTCGATGGGCGAAGCCATACGCGACGCCTCCGTATCCCGCTTCCGCCCCATCCTCATGACCAGCCTCTGCACCATCCTCGGCATCCTCCCCCTCGCCACCGCCACCGGCGCCGGCGCCGAAAGCCGCGTATCCATGGGCATCGCCGTAGTCGGCGGGATGATTTGCGCCACCTTCTTCTCGCTCTATATCATCCCGGCGATATATACCTATCTCTCGGCAGGAGCTGCCGGCAACGACAGCAGGCAGTGATGACGGGATGAATTATGCGTTGCTGACGCCAGCCTAATTAAGCACATTAAACAATTAAGCACATTAGCACATCAACTTTTTTAGTTTGTTCAAGCATTTTTTTGTATATTTACGCGTTTTTTTGAAACATGACATTTAATCCAAACGACATAGGACAACCGAACGGAAACTACTTCGCCCTCCCGTATTCACTGGATGAAGCGGCATTGGCGTTGATTCCCGTACCATGGGATGTAACCGTATCTTACCGTTCCGGCGCCGCCGGCGCCCCGCAGGCCCTGCTGGAAGCCTCCGCACAGGTAGACCTGTTTGATGCGGATGTCCCCGAAGCATGGAAAATAAAAATCGGAACCCTGCCCTTGAACGAACCACTGGCCGCCGCAAATAAAAAATCCCGCCTGCTTGCCGAAAACATCATCAGGGCGCTGGAACAGGGCGCCGCGCCGGATGAAGTAACAGGCATGCTGGAAAAAGTTAACGCGGCTTGCGAAGCAATGAACGCCTATGTATATCACGAAACGCAAAAACAACTGGCGGCGCACCGCATACCGGGCATCATCGGCGGAGAACACAGCGTGCCGTTAGGCGCCTTGCAGGCCCTGTCCGAAAAATACAGCGATTTCGGCATCCTGCATATCGACGCACACGCCGACCTGCGCAAAGCCTACGAAGGATTTACCTGTTCGCACGCTTCTATCATGTATAACGCCTTGCGGTCGGACAGCGTGAAACGCCTCGTGCAAGTCGCTATCCGCGACTATTGCTTCGACGAATCGGAACGGATGCGAACCGACGACCGCATTACGGTATTTCCCGACATGCTGCTGCACGAAGCGGCTTTTAACGGAAAAACATGGGCGGCGCAAACGGCGGAAATCTTACAACCCTTGCCGCAAAAAGTATATATCAGCTTTGACATTGACGGCCTCTCGCCGGCGTATTGCCCGAATACGGGAACGCCCGTACCGGGCGGCCTGTCATACACGCAGGCGGTTTACCTGTTAAAACAATTAGCCCTGTCGGGGCGGCAAATCATCGGCTTTGACCTGTGCGAAACCGCGCCCTACGCTAATGACGCTAACATTGCCTGCCGGCTCTTGTTTAAACTCTGTTGCTACGCCCACAGGAAATGAAACAAACCAAAAACAAATGTATAAACCAAAAAAAAATTAAAAAAATGAAAACGATTAAAATGTTTTTAATTGCCTCGGGACTGGTACTGCTGGTTGCCGAAGGCTGCGCACAAAAAAAGGCAGTGGAAGGCGCTACCGCTGCACAGATTGATTCCGTAAGCTATGCCCTGGGCATGGATTTGGGAAGGAGTTTGAAACAATCCGGGCTGGAAGCCATCGACCTCGACGTAATGGCGAAAGGCATCAACGATGTACTTGCCGGCAAGCCCCTGCGATTCGACGAAATGCACGCCCAAATGATTATCCGTGATTTTTTAACCAGCCAACAGGATTTTAAAAAGAACAAAAACCTGGAAGAAGGGAAAAAATTCCTGGAAAAAAACAAACAGGACGCCGATGTGGTAGTATTGGAAAGCGGCTTGCAGTATAAAATTATTACACCGGGAACCGGCGCCAAACCTGCTTCTGCCGAAGACACGGTAAAAGTAAATTATCGCGGCACGCTGATTGACGGCACGGAATTCGACTCCTCCTACAAGCGCGGCGAACCCATCGAATTTCCCCTGAACGGCGTGATTAAAGGCTGGACGGAAGGCTTGCAACAATTAAGCGAAGGCGCCAAAGCCATCCTCTACATTCCTTCCGACCTGGCTTACGGCGAACGCGGCCCCGGAGAAATAGGGCCAAATTCCACCTTGATTTTTGAAGTAGAACTCCTGGAAGTTAAACCGGCGCAAAAATAAACGGCTATGGCACTCGAAATATCCGGAAAACTGATTAAAAAACTGCCGGTAGCAAGCGGTACGTCCGCCAACGGCAGCTGGAGCAGGCAGGAAATTATACTCGAAATGCCCGGACAATTCCCCAAGCAGGTATGCATATCGCTCTGGGGCGACCGCGTAAACGATGCGGTGAAATACGTCGAAGGAGATATTTTGAAAGTAAGCTTCGACTTGCAGTCACGCGAATACAACGGACGCTGGTACACCGACGTGCGGGCATGGCGCCTGGAAAAAGAAGCAGCAGCCGTAACGCCCCCCTCCGAACCGGCGCGCGCCGGCAATGCCGCTACTCCTCCGCCACCGCCACCTGCAGAAGACCCCTTTGCCGCCACGCCCGGGCAGCAAGTGGACGATTTACCCTTCTGATACAACTGCGATAAGAAAACAATCGTGTTTCCGTAATACTTCGGAAACACGATTGTTTTTTTCCGTATCGCCGCATAAAAAATACTTGAATCTGTCCATCATTCCTGATTAAAGGAAACCGTCTTTGCACCCGGTTTTAACCGGTACCCGGCAGCAGTACCCGGTAAACAATGCACAACCTGCCGTCCATAATCAATAACACCGTACCGCGGCTTGCGTACCGCGACCGCGACTGCCGGCTTGTTTTACACCGGCGCCAGCCCCGTGCTGCGCCTTCGGCGCGCACGAGGTTATCCATATCGTTTCCCTTCCCGGGAATACTCCGCCTATTCCAGGAAAAGCGCCGTTCATACGCCTCTCCGAGTCGCCTGGAGACCTCTCCAGGTCACTCGGAGACCTCTCCAGGTCACTCGGAGACCTCTCCAGGTCATCCGGAGACCTCTCCAGGTCATCCGGAGACCTCTCCAGGTCACTCAGAGACCTCTCCAGGTCACTCGGAGAGCTCTCCAGGTCACTCAGAGAGCTCTCCAGGTCACTCGGAGAGCTCTCCAGGTCACTCAGAGAGCTCTCCAGGTCGCTCGGAGACCTCTCCAGGTCATCCGGAGAGCTCTCCAGGTCATCCGGAGACCTCTCCGGCCGGGCCGTTCGCAATCACATACAATAAATACAGTTATTAACCGTTAAAAGAAGGAGAAATTATGCATGATTATATCCCTCACAAGGATTCGGAACTGTGCAGGACCTGACAGCCGCCGCCTGCGCGAAACATCTTTAGCAAAGTTGCAGATGGCAGTTGCAGCTGCCATCTGCCCTCCCGTGAAAAAAATTTTGCAGCAATCAAAAAATAGCGTATCTTTGCACTCCCAAAAAGATTGGGTGCGGTAGTTCAGCCTGGTTAGAATACGTGCCTGTCACGCACGGGGTCGCGGGTTCGAGTCCCGTCCGCACCGCAAAAAAGGCAACAGCAATAATACTGTTGCCTTTTTTTGTGTAGCCGTTCGCCGTGCAAAATCGTATGTTTATCGGGAAAGTGTCCGTATTTATGGAATTGCTATTGCCGTATGCCGGCAAGCTGAATACCTTTGCAGGCATTATTGGACAAAGGTTATAAACTGCCGGAGGGTTGTGTTTTTTAGCCGTTAAATGAACTCTTTTTTACAATGAAAAAAATCTCAAATCTTGGTTACTGCGTACTTTTAGTGTTCTTGCCGTTTTCGGGCAGCAGTCAAAACAATGACACCTTACATGTGAACCTGCAACAGGCGCTGGAGATTGCCCTCAGCGACAATCCCACGATTCTGATTGCCGATCATGAAATCAAGCGCGTGGATTATTCAAAGAAAAATGCGTGGCTGGGCCTGTTGCCGTCGGTGAGCGGCACGGCGCAGTACAGCAAGTTTCTGGTGCCGGCATCCATGAGTATGATGGGGCAAGTGATGGATTCGCCTACGGATTTCAATGCGTCGCTGGGCGTATCGCTGTCGTTGCCGCTGTTTGCGCCGGCGCTGTGGCGGTCGATTCAAATGAGCGCATTAGACATGCAGCTCGCCGTTGAAAAAGCGTATGCCTCGAAAGTTACGTTGCGCAACGATGTAACGAAAGCCTATTACAATATCCTGCTGGCGCAGGATTCGTACAAGTCGTTGCAGGACGGATACAGCGTAGCGCAGCAGAATTACGAAGAAGCAAAAAGGCGCTTTGAGCTGGGCCTGGCGGCGGAATACGATTATATTTCCGCCGAAGTGCAAATGAACAACCTCCTGCCAACGCTCCTGCAGGTGGAAACCGGCATTGCGCAGGCCAAACTGTATTTAAAGGTACTGATGGGCGTAGACAGGGCGACGCCCATTGCCGTGAAAGGCAACCTCGCCGATTTTGAAACAGGCGTCGCCGCTACCGGCACGCGCAATATAACGCTTTCCGGCAATGCCGACCTGCGGCAATTGGACATCCAGCAACAACTGCTGTACAAATCCCTGCAACTGCAGCACACGCAGTGGATGCCTACGCTCGCCGCGTTCGGCAACTATAACTATAGCGGCACGGGCAACCGCGAAACAACCCTCAACTTCGGAGGAATGCCGATAGCCGTACCCGCCAGCACCGACTGGTTCGGGCAGGGGCTGATTGTGGGATTGCAGCTGAACGTGCCTATCTTCAACGGCTCGTCAAACCTTATAAAGACAAAGCAAATTAACTTGCAGCGGAAAGAACTCGCCCTGCAGCGCGACTACCTGGAAAGCTCGCTGAGCGTGCAGGCGCATACGGCGCTCGACAATATGGACAAAGCCGTGAAGCAAATGGACGCGGCGAAAAAAGGCGTTACGCTGTCGGAAAAAGGCTATAACATATCCGCCAAACGTTATGAAACCGGCGCGGGAACGATGCTGGAACTGCACAGCGCGGCGCTGGCGCTGACACAATCGCGCCTGGCCTACCATCAGGCTATCTCCGATTACCTGAACGCTAAAGCAGACTATGAAAAAACAGTCGGCGGTTTATAGTCACCGTCGGCAATATTCAAAGAAAAATTAAAAATACAATAATAGAAAATGAAAACAACTAAGAAAATGGTATTCGCATTCCCGCTTTGGGGAATAGGAGGTTTATTACTGCTGGCGGGGTGCGGCGGCGCCACAGCCGAGCAAACCGCATCCGACAAAACGGTTGTGGAGGTGAAAGTCGAAACGGTGCACGTGCAGTCGGTAGCGCAAATACAGGAATATACCGGCGACATTATCCCCTATTCAAAAAACATGATTGCCAGCCAAACGGCGATGCGTATCGAGAAAATCCACGTGGAAGTGGGCGATTATGTGAAGGCCGGGCAACTGCTGGTGAAAATGGAAGAGTCAGCCTATCTGCAAGCCAAGCTGCAGCTGGAAAACCTGAAAACCGACTACAGCCGCTCGGACGCGCTGTACCAGACCGGCGGCGTGTCAAAACAAGTCATCGACCAGTTGAAAACGCAATTGGACGTTACAAAAGAGTCGGTGGACAACCTGTATAAAAACACCTACCTGCTGTCGCCCATTGCGGGCATCATTACCGCCCGCATGTTCGACGACGGCGACATGACCGGCGGGCAGCCGATTCTGCAGGTGCAGCAACTGAAGCCGGTGAAGATAAAACTGAATATACAGGAACAGTTCTTCTCGGCCATCAAGCCGGGCATGCCCGCGGCTATCAAACTGGACGTACTGCCCGGCAAGGAATTTCAAGGGAAGGTGCATCTCGTGTATCCTACGGTGGACGCCGTATCGCACACGGTTACTACAGAAATCGTGTGGAACAACGACAAGCTGGAGCTGCGCCCCGGCATGTTCTCCCGCGTAGCGCTGAACTTCGGCACGGAAAGCCGCGTGGTGGTTCCCGACAAGGCCATCATCAAGCAACCCGGCACCGACGACCGCTACGCCTATGTGCTGCAAAACGGCCAGACCGTGAACTACACGAAAGTGGAACTCGGCCAGCGGCTGGGCGACCGCTATGAAGTGCTGTCGGGATTGAGCGACGGCGACCGCGTGGTGGTAGCCGGCATCAGCAAATTAATCAACGGAACGGAAGTAAGAGTTATGAACTAAGAGTTATGAACTAAGAACTAAGAGGTATGAAGAAGGAATCTATATTGAGGGAAAAAAGTTATCGTTTTGCCGTAAGGATTGTACACCTTTCCCATTTCTTGAAGAACGATAAAAAAGAATACATATTGTACAAACAAATTTTAAGAAGCGGAACGGCTATCGGAGCATTAATTCGCGAAGCGGAATATGCCCAAAGCACGGCGGACTTTGTCAATAAATTTAACATATCACTGAAAGAAGCAAATGAAACGGCTTATTGGCTGTCCTTACTTAAAGATACGGATTACATAGATTTGAATTTATATACAAGTTTATTTCAGGATTGTGACGAACTGATTTGTATGCTCGTATCCACCATTAAAACCCTTAAAGAAAAAAACTCTTAACTCTTAGTTCTTAACTCTTAACTCAAAAAAAAGTATGAAAATATACGAAACCGCCGTACGCAAACCCGTATCCACTATCCTTATCTTTATCGGCGCGATTGTGCTGGGACTGTTTTCGCTGAACAGGCTGTCCATCGACCTGTATCCCGAAATAGAAGTGCCGATGCTCACCGTCGTAACGACCTACCCGGGAACCAGCGCGGCCGACATCGAACAAAACATCACCCGGATTCTGGAAGACAACCTGAATACGGTGTCGGACTTGAAGAAAATCACTTCGCGTTCGCAGGAGAATATTTCTATTGTGATACTCGAATTTGAGTGGGGCACCAACCTCGACGAGGCTGCCAACGACGTGCGCGACGCGCTGGGGCGCATAGAAACGTACCTGCCCGACAACTCCGAGAAACCGTTTATCGTGAAGTTCAGCACGAGCATGATGCCTATTCTCTTCCTTTCGGCTACGGCCAACGAGAGCTACGAGGGGCTTTACAAACTGCTCGACGAGAAAGTGGCCAACCCGCTGAACCGCATCAACGGCGTAGGCGCCGTGAACATCAGCGGCGCGCCCACGCGCGAAGTGCAGGTGAACGTTGACCCGCAAAAGATAGAAGCCTACCACCTCACGATTGAACAAATCGGGCAAATCATTAAACAGGAAAACGCCAATATCCCCGCCGGCGCCATGGACATCGGCTCGGAACGCTTCTCGGTGCGCATCGAAGGCGAGTTTGCCGAAAGCGCACAACTGAAAGACGTCGTAGTAACCAACATCGGTGGCCGCGAAATCCGCATCAAAGACATCGCCACGGTGAAAGACACGATTAAGAAAATGACCGTCGAGGAAACCATCAACGGCCAAAGAGGCGTCAACATGTTTATCCAAAAACAATCGGGCGCCAACACGGTGGAAATCGCCAAGGCGGTGCGCGAAGCCCTGCCACGGCTGGCCAAAGATCTCCCCTCCGATGTGAAAATGGAAATCTTCTTCGACTCGTCGGATTACATCACCAACAGTATCGACAGCCTCACCGAAACCGTGGTCTATGCTTTCATCTTCGTGGTGCTGGTGGTGCTGTTCTTCCTGGGGCGCTGGCGCGCTACCATCATCATTGCGCTCACTATTCCCGTGTCGCTGATCTCAAGTTTCGTGTACCTGATGTTCACCGGCGGCACTATCAACGTGATTTCGCTCAGTTCGCTCTCCATCGCCATCGGCATGGTGGTGGACGACGCCATCGTGGTGCTCGAAAACGTGGTGAAACACCTCGAACGCAAAGCGCGGCCGCGCGACGCGGCCATCTACGGCACCAACGAAGTGTGGCTCGCCGTGCTGGCCGCCTCGCTCACCGTAGTGGCGGTATTCCTGCCGCTCACCATGACCGGCGGCTTAGCCGGCATTATGTTCCAACAACTCGGATGGATTGTCTCCATCGTGATTATCATCTCCACGGTGGCCGCCGTTACGCTCACGCCGATGCTCTCCTCGAAAATGCTGATGTTCCGCCCGGCGCACACCTACAAGGGACTGGGCATCATCTTTAAACCGGTTGACAAGGCGCTCGATAACCTCGACAACGGTTATGCACGGCTGTTGCACTGGGCCGTGCACCACCGCGCACTCACCATCTTCGGCGCCTTCGGGATATTCCTGATAAGCTTGTTGCTGCTCACGCAGGTGCCTACCGACTTCATGCCCGAAAGCGATAACGGACGTGTCGAAGCCACCGTAGAACTCCCCGTGAACGCCAACCTCGAACAAACTACCGAAGTGGCGCACCGCATCGAAAAGGCGCTGCTGGCGCGCTGCCCCGAGATACGCCTCCTCTCCGTGAGTTCCGGCACCGACGACCAGGGCGGCTTCGCGGCACTCTTCGGCAACTCGGGCGTCAACATCATTTCCTACGGCGTGATACTCGTGAAGAAGCATGAGCGCACGCGCACACAGGCCGAAATCGCCGACGTGCTGCGTGAAGAAATCGCCAAGTTCCCCGAAGTAGTCAAGTACTCGGTGAGCTCCGGCGGCGGGGGCGGCATGGGCGCCGGTAACACCGTTGACGTAAAAGTATTCGGTTACGACTTCAACGAAACCACTACCATTGCCGAAGAACTCGCCCGGCGCATGCGCGGCGTCAAAGGCGCGCGCGATGTGAAGATAAGCCGCGAAGACATGAAGGTCGAACTGCAAGTGGATTTCGACCGCGAGAAACTCGCGAAGTTCGGCGTGAACACCGTCACGGCCGCCAATTACGTGCGCAACCGCATCAACGGCCTCACCGCCTCGCTCTATCGCGAAGACGGCGAAGAATATGACATCATCGTGCGCTACGACGAACCGTTCCGCACGGCAGTGGGCGACGTTGAAAACATCCTCCTTTACAACAACGCCGGCGGCAGCATCCGCCTGAGCGAAGTAGCCACCGTGGTGGAACGCTTCACGCCCCCCATCATCGAACGCGAAGACCGGCAACGTGTGGTCACCGTGTCGGCAGCGCTCGGCGCAGGCGCGGCGCTTGGCGAAGTAGCCGCCGCCACGCAAGTCGAAATAGAACAAATAACGCTGCCTCCCACCGTGAGCATCGCCATGGCCGGTGCGGTGGAAGACCAGCGGGAAATGCTCACCGACATGATGACCCTCCTCGCGCTGATCATCATCCTCGTATATATCGTCATGGCTACGCAGTTCGAGTCGTTCTCCATGCCATTCATCATCATGCTTTCGATACCGTTCGCCTTCACCGGCGTGTTCCTCGCCCTCTGGATGACGGGCACCTCGCTCGGCATGGTCGCCCTCATTGGCGCCATCATGCTCGTGGGCATTGTGGTGAAAAACGGAATCGTGATTGTCGACTTCACCAACCTGCAGCGCGAGCGCGGCCTGCCGCTCAACGAAGCGGTGATCACCGCCGGCAAGTCGCGCCTGCGCCCCGTGTTGATGACCACCCTCACCACCATTCTCGGGATGATTCCGCTGGCCGTGGGCAGCGGTGAGGGCGCCGAAATATGGAAGCCCATGGGCATTGCCGTCGTCGGCGGGCTGACGTTCTCCACCCTTCTCACCCTGCTCGTCATACCGGCCATTTATTCGACCTTCAACATCGGCAAAGTGAAGAAAGAACGCAAGTCGAACGCTGTGGAAACTTCATGGGAAGGTTCCACAATTTAAAAATTTAAAGATTTCAATTATGGAATTTTTGAATCTTGGAATTATGAAATCTTGAAATGAAGAATTAATAACATTAACATGAAAGCAATATTGATCACATACGGACAATCACTGGGACGACCGGTGGAAGACACCTTAGACCAATTAGGCATACGCGGTTTTACGCGCTGGACGGAGACCTTCGGGCGCGGCAGCGAAAAGGGCGAGCCGCATTACGGCACGCACGCCTGGCCATCGAAGAACGGCACGGTGTTGGCGGTGGTGCAGGACAGCGACGTGGCTACCCTCATGGATGCCCTCCGCCACCTGAACGAACAGGCCGAGCAGCAAGGCCTCTCCGCCTTTGTGTGGCACGTGGAAGACCGGCTGTAATTACTTACATTAGCTATTATACGTGCGGTTCTACAATTCATAAATTATATTATATATATTAAATATACAATAATATTATATATTATAAATATATATTAAAATATATTCTTAAAAAATCAAATTATAAAAGTGTTGACCGGAAAAAACGGAAAAGCGGCCGGTCGAAAAATATTGAGCGGTTGCGTTGATTTTTTTAAATAATTAATTATCAATATATTATTTCCTGTTCATAAATTATTATGGAAAAAACTGTAAAAAATTGTAGGAAAGTGGAAAATTTTCTATAATTTTGCCTTTAATTAATAACGAGCACTAAAACATCAAAATTATGCCCTTGTTTATCGGTGAACATACCAGCAAGCTCGACGACAAAGGCCGCCTGATATTCCCTTCGGAGTTCAGGGCGCAGGCCGGGGCGGCGAATGTGCAGTATGTGGTGCAGAAAGATGTGTTGTGTGCCGGGTCGCTCGCCATGTATGCGTTGGAGGAGTGGACGAAGCGCTCGGAACTGGCTCGCTCGAAAATCAATCTTTTTACGCGGGAAGGCGTGAGGGCGTGGGAGGAGTTTAACCGCGACCGGGTGTTGGTGATGCCTGACGAGAAAATGGGGCGCATCACGATTCCGAAGTATTTGTTGGATTATGTACGTGTGCAGAAAGAGGTGACGTTTGTGGGGGAAGACAATATCATCAGGCTATGGGCGAAAGAAGCATTCAGGGCCGGGCCGGAGGAAGATGAAAAACGGAAGGACGAAGAGCGCGCCGATCTCATTGAAAAATTGTTAAGATAAAAGCGGTTCCAGTGGAGGTTGCTTATCATACGCCGGTGATGCTGCATCAGAGTGTTGATGCGCTTTGTGTGAAGCCCAACGGGGTTTATGCCGACGTTACATTTGGCGGAGGCGGACATGCGCGGGAGATTTTAAGCCGCTTGAAAAACGGCCGCCTCATTGCGTTTGATCGTGATGGCGACGCCGGCGCAAACAGGATTGAGGATAAACGTTTTTTTTTAATTCAAAATAATTTCCGGTTTTTGCGCGGATTGTTGCGCAATGAAGGAATGGCGGAGGTGGACGGCGTGCTGGCCGATTTGGGGGTTTCGTCGCATCAGTTTGACACCGGCGAGCGGGGTTTTTCGTTTCGCTTTGATGCACCGCTTGACATGCGGATGGACAGGGGCGGAACGCTGACGGCGGCACAGGTGGTGAACGGTTATTCGGAAGCGCAGTTATTTGATTTGTTGCGCACCTACGGGGAAGTGGACCATGCGGCGCGTGCGGCCAAGTTGTTAACGGCGGCGCGTGAGCGGAAAGCCATAACAACCATAGGCAGTTTGAAGGAAGCGTTGGCGCCCTGCATACCGAAAGTGATGGAGCATAAATATCTCGCAAAGGTTTTTCAGGCGTTGAGAATAGAGGTGAATGGCGAGATGAAAGCGCTGGAACAGTTGTTGACGCAAGCGCAGAAGGTGCTGAAGCCCGGCGGCCGGTTGGTGATAATCACTTATCATTCGTTGGAAGATCGTATGGTGAAAAATTTTATGCGGGCAGGAAACATGACGGGAGAGATAGAAAAAGATATGTTTGGAAAAGGGATAACGCCTTTTACGGTGATTACGAAAAAAGCCGTTATTCCCAACGAAGACGAAATACAAAAAAACACCCGTGCGCGCAGTGCGAAATTGCGGGTTGCGGAGAAAAAATAAAGATGGAAGAAGTTAAAAATACAAATCGTAAAAAGAAAACCAGCATTGTAAAAGATGTGGCGTCGGGCAAGCTATTTTTCAATCTGCTGTGGACGAAATGGCGCCTTTATGTCTTTCTTTCTTTTGTATTGGCAATAGGCTACATCTCCCAACATTACTATGTGGAACAAACGATGTTTGCCGCGAAAAAAATGGAAGAAGAACTGACACATACACGTATGGAATACACTATTCGCGCGTCGGAGTTTATGCGTTTTAGCAAACGCTCTACCATAGAACAGGAAATAAAAAAACGCAACATGTCGCTTATTGCGCCTCAGCGTCCGCCTAAACAAATAAAAATGGATTGAATATGCAATTACCGAAAAACATACTTTTACGTGTGGGCGCCATTTATGCAGCCATGGCACTGATTGGATTGTCGATTGTGGGTAAGGTGCTGTTGTTACAATTTAATCCGGAACTCAGGGATAGGGATAAAGAAATAAGTTTCAAGTATAAAGAAGATGTCGCCAAGCGCGGCGATATTTTGGCGCACGACGGTCAGGTGCTGGTCACCTCGTTGCCGCAATATGAGCTGCGCATGGATTGCCTGCTGCCGGATGAGAAGGTATTTGAGTCCGGCGTGAAAGGTTTGTCGGCGGCGCTGTCGGGATTTTTCAGGGATAAAACGGCGGGCGAATATGAGAAAATATTGCGCAACGGGCGAGCGAACAACCGGCGCTACGTGAGGCTGGGCAATCGTCTAATAAAGTATGTGGAATTGGAGACAGTATATCAATTTCCGATTTTAAACCGGGGATGGAATGGCGTGGGCCCGTATGACCCGAATAAGGGAGGCGCTATTTTTGAAAAGAAGAATGTGCGCACGGCTTCTTACGATAAATTGGCGTCGCGCACGTTGGGGTTGGTGAACGAAAACGGCGTGTCGGTGGGCATTGAAGGCGCTTTTGACTATGCGCTGAAAGGAACGCCCGGAAAGCGGATGTGGCGTCGGATTGGAAAGGATCAGGACGACTGGGTACCCGCGAACAGCATGCATGATGTGCCGCCGCGTAACGGGTATGATGTGGTTACCACGCTTGATGTGGATATTCAGGATGCGGCCGAGACGGCTTTGCGCGCCCAACTTGCGAAGTCGCCGGACTTTGAAGGCGGAACGGCTATTATTATGGAAGTAAAAACAGGAGAGGTACGCGCCATTGCCAACATGAAACGCATGCCCGACGGCAGCTACGCCGAGGCTTTTAATTATGCCATCGGCCAGGCTACGGAGCCGGGATCTACCTTTAAACTGGCTGCGCTGATCGCATTGCTCGAAGACGGACTGGTGGACATGAAAGATAAAGTAGATACCGAAAAAGGACAATGGAAATACAAGAAACATAAGTTTGAGGATGATAAAGGAGGTTATGGGATTATTTCGGTACAGGAAGTGTTTGAAAAGTCCTCGAATGTGGGTTTTGCCAAGTTGGCGGTGGAGCATTATGTCGGCAAGGAGCGGCAATATATTGACAAGCTCTATGCCATGAAATTGAACACCAAACTTGACTTGCAAATTTCGGGTGAAGCATCGCCGCTCATACGCTATGTGAACGACAAGTTGTGGTCGGGCGTTTCGCTGCCCGCGATGTCAACGGGCTATGAGGTGTTGCTCACGCCGATGATGACGCTCACGTTCTACAATGCGGTGGCCAACGGCGGACGCATGGTGAAGCCGAAATTTGTGTCGGAGTTGCGGCAGGGCAGGGCGGTCAGACAACGTTTTTCCACCGAAGTAATCAGCACGTCGATTTGTTCGCAAGCTACGTTGAAAAAGGTACATCAGGCGTTGTGCGGGGTGGTGGAAAGAGGAACCGCCAAAAATATTCGTGACGACCGGTATAAAATTGCAGGAAAAACGGGCACTTCGCGTATGGCATTTAAAGGCGGCGGCTATGGGGATAAGAGTATTAAACAACATCAGCCTTCGTTTGCGGGATTCTTCCCGGCCGAAAAACCGGCATATTCGGGCATTGTGGTTTTATATACGAAACCAACAGAAAATGATTTCTATGGGGGGGCTTGGGCGGCGCCGGTATTCAAACAGATTGCCGATAAAATATACGCCTCGCATCCCGAATGGGAAGAAATGGTGCAGCCTTCCGGCGCCATGTTGGCCGACTTGATTGAAGACAATATCGCGCGTACGCCTTCAAAACCGGCCGACAAAAAACTTCCCTCTGTGGTGGGAAAAACGTTGAAAGAGGCATTATTCCTGTTGGAAAATCGAGGCCTGAATGTGCTTTTTTCCGGCTCGGGGCACGTGGTGAAACAATCATTGCCGGCCGGCACGTCCATTGCGAAAGGGCAGACGATAACACTTGAATTAAAATAAAAATTATAAACGGAAAATGAAATTAAGCCAACTCATAGCGACTGTAACGCCTGCGAAAGTAAAGGGGAATGTGGACGGTGAAATCACGTCGCTGGGATTTGATTCGCGCCGGACGGCGCCGGGGCAGCTCTTTTTTGCATTGAAAGGAGAGGCCGCCGATGGGCATGATTTTATTTCTGATGTGGTGGCAAAAGGCGCTGTAGCAGTGGTGTGCGAGCATCTTCCCGCATCTTGCGATAAAAAGGTGTGCTACATTGAAGTGCCCGACAGTCACTATGCCATGGGGCTTATGGCCGCCGAGTTTTACGGCCATCCTTCCCAACAGCTAAAGTTGGTGGGCGTCACCGGCACCAACGGCAAAACCACTACGGCCACTTTGCTCTACCGCCTGTTCCGCGCGCTGGGGTATAAGGCGGGATTACTTTCTACGGTGGTCAATTATGTTGACGACAAGATGGTGAAAGCCGAACGTACGACGCCCGATGCGTTGCAGATACAACACCTGATGGCCGAAATGGTGAAAGCCGGATGCGCGTATTGTTTTATGGAAGTGAGTTCGCACGCTGTGGTGCAACACCGCATTGCAGGCTTGGCGTTTGACGGAGCGCTGTTTTCAAATATTACGCATGATCACCTCGATTATCATAAAACATTTGAAGCGTACATAAAAGCGAAAAAAATGTTTTTTGACGCGCTGCCTGCATCGGCCTTTGCCTTGATAAACCTTGATGACCGCAATGGCCGTACCATGGTGCAAAACACAAAAGCAACGGTGAAAACTTATTCATTGCACACGTTGGCCGACTTTCATTGCCGCATCATTGAAAATACGTTTGAAGGGATGCAGCTTAACCTCGACGGCGTGGAGGTGTGGACTCGTTTCACCGGGCGGTTTAATGCCTACAACATGTTGCTGATATATGCTACGGCGCGATTGCTGGGCGTTGATAAAAATGAAACGTTGCGATTGCTGAGCCTCATGGAGCCGGTGAGCGGACGCTTTGAAGTGGTGCAGGGAAAGCATAATATCACCGCCATTATTGATTATGCCCACACGCCCGATGCGTTGCAGAATGTAATAGACACGATTAATGATATCCGGCACGATACACAACGGCTGATTACCGTAGTGGGCTGCGGCGGTAACCGCGACAAGACCAAGCGTCCGGTGATGGCGCATATTGCCGCCGCCGGCAGCGATAAAGTGGTATTCACGTCCGATAATCCGCGCAATGAAGACCCTAACGCCATCCTTGACGATATGTATGCGGGGCTCGCTCCCGACGAGTTGGCGCGGGCTATTCGCATTACCGACCGGCGCGAAGCCATCAACACGGCCATTCACCTGTCGCGCCCCGGCGATATTATACTGATTGCAGGGAAAGGCCACGAAACGTATCAGGAAGTTAAAGGCACGCAAACACATTTTGACGATAAAGAAGTATTTTTATGTTGTATCACCTGTTTGAATATTTGAATAAAAACCTGATTGATTTTCCGGGATCGGGATTGTTTCGCTACTTGTCGTTTCGAGCAGCGCTGGCCACGTTATTCTCTCTTTTGGTCGCTTGGATATTCGGAAAATATATTATCCGTTTTTTGCAGCGAAAACAAATAGGTGAAGAAATCCGCGACCTCGGCCTCGAAGGACAACTGGCAAAGAAAGGCACGCCTACAATGGGCGGTATCATTATCCTGCTGTCTATCCTTGTGCCGGTATTGCTGTTCGGCAATTTGTTAAATGTATATGTACAGCTTATGATTATTTCCACCGTGTGGATTGGCTGTATCGGTTTCTTAGACGATTACATCAAGGTGTTCCGCAAAAATAAAGAAGGGCTGCACGGCCGTTTTAAAATCATCGGACAAGTGGGACTGGGGCTTATCGTGGCTTCCACCATGTACTTTTGCGACGATGTGGTAATCCGGGAACGGGTTGAAAAAAACACGCCCGATGCACAAACCGAGGTGCTAAGCGGCGCCGAGCAGAAGATGGTATATGTGTCGGAAAGCAAAACCACCAAAACCACCATTCCGTTTGTGAAGGAAAATGAATTTGACTACCAGTGGCTGTCGCCTGTGACCGGCGAATATTCCGGCTTTGCGGGATGGTTGATATATGCGCTGGTCGTGATATTTATTATTGTGGCAGTGTCGAACGGCGCCAACCTCACCGATGGCATGGACGGCTTGTTGCCGGGCGTCTCCATTATCATCGGTGTGGTGTTGGGCATATTCGCTTACCTGTCGGGCAATATTATTTACGCCGACTACCTTAACATCATGTATATCCCGCGCAGTGGGGAATTGGTGGTGTTTATGGCGGCATTTATCGGCGCGCTGATCGGCTTCCTGTGGTACAATTCTTATCCGGCGCAAGTGTTCATGGGCGACACCGGAAGCCTTACCATAGGCGCCATTGTAGCGGTGTTTGCCGTGGTGGTGCGTAAAGAATTATTGATTCCGGTATTGTGCGGTATTTTCTTTGTGGAAAGTCTTTCGGTAGTCATGCAGGTGGCCTACTTCAAATATACAAAACGGAAATACGGCGAAGGCCGCCGGATATTCAAGATGACGCCGCTGCATCATCATTTTCAAAAAAAGCAGGGCGTTATTCCGGCACTGATTCAGCGGCCGGCGCAGGCTTTGCCGGAAGCGAAAATTGTGATGCGCTTTTTTATTGTAGCCATTTTGCTGGCGGTATTAACAGTAGTAACCTTAAAAGTACGGTAGATGATGAAACGTGTAGTAATTCTTGGTGGAGGAGAAAGCGGCGTGGGGGCGGCTGTCTTGGCGAAAGTTAAGGGGTTTGATGTTTTCTTGTCTGACTCGGGCGCGCTGCAAGACGACTACCGGAGCATGCTACAGCAATATGATATTACGTTTGAAGAAGGAAAACATACGGAAGCGTTAATATACAATGCCGATGAAGTAATAAAAAGTCCCGGTATTCCCGACACGGCGCCGCTGCTTACAACCCTGCGCGCACAAGGCACGCCGGTGATTTCGGAAATTGAATTTGCCGGACGTTACAGCAGCGCAAAAAAAATATGTATCACCGGCAGCAATGGAAAAACAACCACTACGTCGATTATTTATTTCCTGTTGAAAAATGCAGGACTGAATGTGGGCTTAGGCGGGAACATCGGCAAGAGTTTTGCCTATCAGGTGGCGACGGAAAATTTTGATTACTACGTGTTGGAGATTAGCAGTTTTCAACTCGACGGCATGTACGACTTTAAAGCCGATATTGCCGTATTGCTCAATATCACGCCCGATCATTTAGACCGGTATGCGTATAACATGCAGAACTATGTGAACTCAAAGTTCCGCATCACACAAAATATGTCGGAAGACGATTGTTTCATTTTTTGTTCAGATGACGAGGTGACTATGGCACACTTGAATAAAATTGTATTGAAAGCCCAGCAACTGCCCTTTTCCCAAACCGGAGAAGTGGCGCAGGGCGCTTTTGTGGAGCACGACAAACTGCGCGCGCGGTACCGCAATTGTGAATTTTCAATGTTGCTGCAGGAGTTGTCGCTGCAGGGCAGGCACAATGTCTATAATTCCATGGCTGCGGCGGTGGCGGGGCAGGCGCTTAAAATAAGGAATGAAGTGATTCGCGAAAGCCTCATGACATTTAAAGGCGTGGAGCACCGCCTCGAAACCGTGCTCAAAGTGCGCAATGTGCTTTACGTGAACGACAGCAAAGCCACCAATGTAAATGCCGCGTGGTATGCGTTGGAAAGCATGGCCACCAAAGTGGTGTGGATTGCCGGCGGCACGGACAAAGGCAATGACTATAGCGCATTGTTCGACGTGGTGAAAGAAAAAGTAAAAGCCATTGTTTGTCTTGGTGTGGATAATGAAAAACTGCACCGCGCATTTGGCGACCTTGTCCCCACCATGGTGGACGTGCGCTCGGCGGCCGACGCCGTGAACACCGCCTATACACTGGCCGAGCCGGGCGACACCGTATTGCTTTCGCCGGCCTGTGCGAGTTTCGATTTGTTTAAAAATTATAAAGACCGCGGATGTCAGTTTAAAGAAGCGGTACGCAACCTGTAGTCCTTAATTATAACCGGTATCATGATTAAATCTTTTTCAAAAAAAATTAAAGGCGATAAAATTATCTGGTTTATGACCATATTGCTATGCTTGGTGTCGATACCGGTCATCTACTCCTCCTTCGCGCCGCAAGGGAACTTTATGAAGCCTTTGCTCAAACAAATTGCGCTGGTGCTGCTGAGCCTTGGCGCTGTTTATCTGTTTCACCGCATCCCCATTCGTTGGTACCGGCGGTTAGCCATTCCTTTTTTAATCTGTAGCACCGTCCTGCTTATCATTACTCCGTTTGTCGGCGAAGCGATACGCGGCGCCACACGGACAATCTCCATATTCGGGATTACCTTTAATCCGGCCGACTTTGCCAAAATCGGCATCATTCTTTATATGGCTAAAGTGATGGAAAGTGAAGCATTGAGTACATTTAAAGAATTTGCATGGAAAATTCTGATGCCGGTTGCCGTGCTCTTCTTTCTTATTCTGTTAAGCAGCACATCGGCCGCATTTCTTTTCCTCATAGTGGTATTCATTATGTTATTCATCGGCGAAATTAAGAGGGCATTCCTGCTCAAAGCCATCATGGCGGCCGTCGTGTTTTTTGGCCTGTACTTCGCCGACGGCGCCACTACTCAAATTCTCCCGCGTTCAAAAACAGCGCTGAGCCGTGTAACCTCTTTCCTGAACGATGATGACGAAAATAAAAAGAAAAAAGATGAACAGATTGATTATTCGAAAATGGCGATAGCTACCGGGGGATTTTTTGGAAAGGCCCCGGGGCGCAGCACGCAGCGTTATTTGCTTTCACAGGCTTATTCCGATTTTATTTACGCCATCATTATTGAAGAATATGGCGTTGTGGTTGGCACTGTGGTGCTCATCGCTTATCTTATATTGTTGTTCAGGGCGGTGCTCATTGCCAAGTCGTGTACGCGGGTTTTCCCGATGTTGATTGTGCTCGGCTTTGTGCTGTCTATCGTAGTGCAAGCCATGCTGAACATGTGCGTGGCCGTGGGGCTCACGCCGGTTACGGGACAACCCTTGCCCTTGGTAAGCCTTGGCGGAAGCTCGTTACTTACGGTGAGCATGTCGTTGGGCATCGTCCTTGCGGTGAGCCGCGCAAGTGACGAACGAAAAATTATCGAAAAAAATAAAATGGCACAGGGAGGTTAATTGGTGGGCAAGAAAATGAAAATAATAATCAGCGGAGGGGGTACCGGCGGACATATTTATCCGGCCATATCGATAGCGAATGCGCTGCAATCGCGTTTTCCCGAAGTGGATATTTTATTTGTCGGCGCCGAAGGACGCATGGAGATGGAGAAAGTGCCCGCTGCGGGCTACCCCATTGTCGGCTTGCCGGTGGCGGGCTTGCAGCGAAAATTGACGTGGAAAAATTTGTGTTTGCCCTATAAATTATGGAAGAGCGCGCGGAAAGCGGCGCAAATCATTAACGACTTCAAACCCGATGTAGTGGTCGGTGTGGGCGGCTATGCCAGCGCACCGGTGCTGTGGACGGCGCAGCGTAAAAATATCCCGACCGTCATACAGGAACAAAATTCGTATGCCGGAATAACCAACAAACTGTTGGCGAAACGCGCTACAAAAATTTGCGTGGCCTACGAAGGAATGGAGCGGTTTTTCCCAAAAGAAAAAATAGTGCTCACCGGAAACCCTGTGCGCTACCGCCCTGCGGCCGATGGAGAACGGAGAACGGTTGTCGGCCTGCGGCCGACGGAGAACGGGGAACGGTTGTCGGCCTGCGGCCGATGGAGAACGGAGAACGGTTATCGGCCTGCGGCCGATGGAGAACGGAGAACGGTTGTCGGCCTGCGGCCGACGGAGAACGGAGAACGGTTGTCGGCCTGCGGCCGATGGAGAACGGAGAACGGTTATCGGCCTGCGGCCGATGGAGAACGGTTGTCGGAGAGCCGTTCCCCGTTCCCCGTTAGCTCCGAGCGAAGCGAAGGGGCTTCCCGTTCTCCGTTAGCCCCGAGCGAAGCGGAGGGGCTTTCCGTTCCCCGTTCCCCGTTCACTGTGTTGATTGTGGGCGGAAGTTTGGGCGCCCGCACGCTTAACCGGGCAATGATGCAGGCTTTGCCGGAATTGCAAAACAGCGGGGTGCACTTCATCTGGCAAACCGGAAAATCATATTTCGAGCAGGCAAAAGCTGCCGTGAACGCACTGTCCGGAGAACGGTTGTCGGCCTGCGGCCGACGGAGAACGGTTGTCGGCCTGCGGCCGACGGAGAACGGAGAACGGTTGTCGGAGAGCCGTTCCCCGTTAGCCCCGAGCGAAGCGGAGGGGCTTCCCGTTCCCCGTTCCCCGTTAACCCCGAGCGAAGCGGAGGGGCTTTCCGTTCCCCGTTCCCCATTCACTGTCGTGGACTTCATCTCCCGGATGGACGAGGCCTTTGCCGCCGCCGATGTGGTGGTGTCGCGCGCCGGAGCGGGCACCATTTCGGAACTGTGCGTAGCGGCGAAAGCCTGCGTGCTGGTGCCCTCGCCCAACGTGGCCGAAGACCACCAAACAAAGAACGCACAAGCGCTGGTCGATAAAAATGCGGCCGTCATGGTGCGTGACGAAGAGGCAAACGAAAAACTGTTTCCCACAGTGTTGGCCTTGCTGAAAGATGACATGCGAATAAAAGAATTGGAGAAAAATATCGCGGCGCTGGCGAAGCCCAATGCGGCTGCCGAAATAGCAGAGATTATCGGAGAACGGTTAATGGAGAATGGAGAACGGAAAACGGTTAACGGAGAACGGAAAAAAAACGAATAAATAATAATAGTTGTGGAAAGATATGGTAAGTTTGAAGATTTGGAAGTGTGGAAATTATCCATGCGGTTAAGTCTTACTATTTACGGACTATTTAAAGAATGTAAAGATTATGGTTTTAAGGACCAGATACAGCGTGCATGTGTATCGGTTCCGGCCAATATTGCAGAGGGCGACGAGAGACAAACAAATAAGGAGTCCGTACAGTTTTTCTATATAGCTCGTGGCTCTTCAGCTGAAGTAAGAACATTTCTGCATTTGGCTATTGCGTTAAAATATGTGCCGCAAGATAAGGGTTTAGATATCATTGACCAGTATAAAAAAGTGTCGTCTATGCTTTATCGATTAATTGAAAATAGAAGAACGGATGTCGTCCGTAGGCCGACGGAGAACGGTTGTCGGCCTGCGGCCGGTGGAGAACGGGTAACGGAAAAAGGAAAAAGGAGGGAGCTTAAATGAAATCGCTTATCACATATTACAAAAGGCTGTTCTCCGTTCCCCGTTCCCCGTTATCCCCGAGCGAAGCGAAGGGGCTTCCCGTTCCCCGTTCCCCGTTGTCCGTTATCCCCGAGCGAAGCGGAGGGGCTTTCCGTTTCCCGTTGTCCGTGAAAGCCGAGCGAAGAGGCGGGGATTGCCTTTTCGCGGTGGCGGTATACACATATCGAGGCGGCGGGCATGTCCGAGGCGCCGACCCCGGGAGAGCCGACC
>JAISLK010000025.1 GCA_031290935.1 Prevotellaceae bacterium
CCGCATCCTGCCGCTAAAAACGCTTTTTTTCCCTCCTAATTTGCTTTTTACAAAAATATGCCCTACCTTTGCGCATCCGTTTTGAAGCCAATATTAAATTTTGACTTAGTAGATTAAAATTCTTTGTAAACGCTTCTTTTCGAGCATTCCCAAAAATCATCGCTTTTTTATTTTTAATCTTTCGGTACAATATGTATTTTGCATAACTGTTTGTGCTGTTATCTTTTTGCTCGTCGTAAAAAGAACACGATTTTGAATTTCGTACCGCAATTCGTCCTCCCTTTTTCACTGTTAAATCGCTGATTTTATCCTCATTCATAACCAGGTTCCTGTTTTTTTTCATACCGCTTTTCGTGCCGCTTTTTTGTACTGTCTTGTATATCAAGTTCAATTTTTAATCTACTAAGTCAAAATATTAAAATGGCTTCAAGACGGATGCGCAAAAGTAAAAAAGATTTTCGGAATGAGCAAATTTGGAGGAAAAAAAGAAAAAACAGGTGCAGTTAAAATTTTAGAAGGGGGAAGTTGGCATTTATTATTTGGAATTACCGCTCAGCGCCTGAAACAGTTCCACACCGGTAGGGCTGAAATTTATCAAGTCAAGACAGTAAAATAAAATTCCATTTTACGAAATCCTTTTTCCCCTTTCCATAAAAAAGGCTGCCTTTTCCGGCAGCCTTTTTTACAATTATTATTCGTGATAGGCTTTATTCTTTCAAAATTAACTTCGACAACTTTTGTCCTTCCGTTCCCGTGAAGATTAAGAAATAGTGCCCGGCAATCATATTATTGACAATAATCCGCGCTGTTTTTCCATCATCAATCAAGGATTTTGAACTTTCCTCGCTCTTCAGGTCAAATGTCTGCTGTATGCCCAATTTATTCACGAGCATTACAGCGGATACATTAAAGCCTTTCGGAACTACGTGCAACGTATGATCTTCGTCGGTCAATGTCGTCGGGTAAATCACCACATCTATTTCTCCCTGGGTGAAGTTGGCAACGCCCAAGCAAGAATGCGCCACCGGACATACGCCTAAAGAATCGGCGGCCGTTACGCATACATTGCCGGTTTCATGTCCTACCAGCAAGGAAATGGTGCTGGTCGTATCATTCGTTACGCCCAACCCGACTGCCCAATCAGAGGGGAATGTCCAATGATATATCACGTCTTCGGGTATCACCTTGTATTCCTGTTCGCGTCCCGGAACCGGGCGGCTCATGCCTGAACCGGTATAGAATATCGGTTCCGACGGCGCCGCGGCAATGTTCAATACCAATGCATCCGATGTGGCGGTACAGCCATAGCTATCGGTGACGGTTACCGTATAAGTGCCCGCCAGCGTAGCCGCCAAAACATTTTCGGTCTTTTCCACCTTCTGGCTGCCGTTCTTCTGAGCGATATTCCATTCAAACAGTACGCCGTTCTTATTGCTTATAGCTGTCTGCAACGATTCTTCCGGCGACAGGCAATAGGTTACTTCCCTCGTGCGAATTGCTTCGCCATTGATGAAGAATCCCTCTTTCACGCTACGCAGGAAGCGTTCGCAATCTTTGTAATCATCGTCGTGTACGGTTACCAATACATGGCGTTCAATACCGGCATAACGCGTATCACTTGACGCAGCTACCGCATGTGTTACACGGTTAGAGCGGTCGCCGTCCGTTAGCGTATTATTGATGGCTTCTACCGTCATCAGTTGCCGATTCCATGCCGCCGGTTCAAACGTTAAGGCTTCCGGCGTGGCCGTTATCATATTCGAAACCGCAATATCCCTAATCAAACCTACCGAAGCTGTTGGGACGTCGGACAAACGCACGGTATAATTAGCCGGCGGTTCATTTTCCGTTACTTCAACAGTTACAGGATTTACAATAATATCCACTGTCGCCATTACGCCTGTAATAGTTACCGTACAGCCGCCGGCATCTTTCACGCGGAACGTGTAAGTGCCTTTCGACAATCCGCTAAATATCGGGTTGGGCTGGTAGTTGCCGTTAGCTAATGCGTATTCGTAAGGAGCGTTGCCGCCGATAGCGTATATCGTAAATTCGCCGTCAGCCGCCGCATCGCTGCTCAACCGTGCCGATACATAAGCCAACGCTTGAATAGCCGTTGCCTCTTTAATCGTTACCTGCACGGAGTCAATACGGTTGGTCGCATTATCTTTTGCATATACCCATGCCGTGCCGGCTGCAAAGTCCGTAAGGATGTTGCTTGCGCCCCAAACCTTGTCTTGTTTTGCATACGATACGTTGGTAGAATTTGTAACCGTTATGGCTACTTTGGCTTTTTCCACGCAAGTGTTTTCGCCAATTACCTGCGCCCACATATTCAGTTGCGGCGGCGTGGTGGAAGTGCCGCTTCCTACCAATACCGGCGCCGAAGCACGGCAACCGCTTGCATCCAATACGTAAGCCGTGTAAGTGTTTGCTTTCAATCCTGCAATTTGCGGCGACAGTTGATAACGGAAATCATCTACCGAATAGTTATAGGCGGGCTGCCCACCTGTTGCATGCAAGTAAACAGCGCCGTCGGTAGCCGTATTGGAAGTTGCGGCCGTGATACTACGTACTTCGAGAACCAGCGCAGCGGATGCGGTAAGCGTTACCGAAGTTATTGTTACCTTGCCGCTGGCTTCCTTCACGTAAACCGTATGCACGCCTGCTCCCAAGCCTGTAAGGATATTCGTTTCCTGCCAGCTAATATTGTTTGTTGAATATTGATAGGGCGCTGCGCCGCCGGATACCAACACTTCTACTTCGCCAGCTTTCGAATCAGTGCACAATGGCTGTTTAATCACCCGCAATGTAACAGTCGGCTGCGGATTTTCACCTTCGCCGCCTGCCCATACCGTAATGGACGCTTCGCAATGGTTGTAATCGCGAGCGGTTACGGTGTAGTTTGCATTCGCAAGCAGGTTAGTAAACAAGCCTGTTGTAGAATGATGCCCGTCCGCTTCGTAGTTATACGGCGTTTGTCCGCCCGCAGCCGTCGCCAAAATGTTGACGTTACCGCCGGGCTGGTTTTCTACCGTTGCTTTTACCGTCAATGGCGATGCAGAGGTTAATACAACCTCTACAGCCGCTACGGCAGGCGGTGTTTTCGCGTCTTTCACATACACGGTGTAGATGCCTGCCGTCAATCCGGCAAATACATTCACGCCTTCCTGATAGTTTATGCTATCCAAACTATAGCTGTATGGAGCCGTGCCGCCCGATACATTCACCGTAATTAAGCCGCTGTTGTCGCCATAGCATTTCGGATTTTGCGTATCAACACGCAGCGATAATTCATCGGGATTCGCACCCAATACTACGGTCTTAGCATCTTCACAGTTTTTAGCGTCAATGACTTTCACAGTATAAGTATTCGCAATCAAGTTTCCGAATACGCCGGATATTGACGTTGCGTTATTATTGTTGTAGGTGTATGCCGGATGGCCGCCGGCAGCTTCCGCTACGATAACGCCATCAGATGCGCCGGCCGCAGTCGGATTTGTTACGGCGGTTATCTGCAATTGCAATTGTGCAGGCAACGCAGGCACTACTACCGAGCCTTCCTTCACGCAACCCAATGCATCTTTTACGTACACGTAGTGAGCGCCCGAAGATAATTGTTGATTTGTAAACGTACCGCTTAATTGATAATCGACGCCATTCAGCGAGTACTGCAAAGCGGGAACGCCGCCAGTAGCCGCAATGACTACCTGAGCGCTGTTTACGCCATAGCAATTATTAACTGTTACTACTACTGCTGTTATTGACAATGTAGCGGTCGCATTCGAGGTTACCGGTACTATTACCTGATTGCTCAAAACGCCTTTGGCGTCTTTCGCCACGAAGGTATGTGCACCTGTTCCGATATTCGGATATACAAAGACATGGCCGCCTGTCTGGTAAACGCCGTTATTGCGGCTGTATTGGTAAACAGGCCCGGCGCCGCCGGTTACCCTGGCCGTAATTTCCGCACCAGCACCGTCAGCGCAAACCAACGGTTTGGTAACGCTTGCGGTCAAAGTAACTTCATTCGGATTGCCGCCGATATTCAAGTACACAGGCGCTGCCGCGCAATCATTGGCATCGCTCACCGTGATGGTATGCGCACCTGCCGCAACCGGTGTAAACACATTTGAATTTTGAACAGCATTGCCATCCAACTTATAACCGTAGGGGGCAACGCCGCCTTCGGCAATGACTGTCGCCACCGCCGTAGCACCGTTATAAGTTACCTGCACGTATGCCGTCAGCGGTTGCACCGGCTGCACGGTTACTGTTACATACACTTCCGCGCCGTCTGCATCTTTCACATATACCTTATGTGTACCTGCGGGGAAACCTGTCAACGTAGCTACAGCACCGTAGGTACCGCCTTCCTGTCTATAAGCGTAGGTGCCGGAACCGCCTTGCGCTTTCAACGTGATTTCAGCATCGGATTTCCCAAAGCAACTCAATGGCTTGGAAACCGTAGCCACCAAAGTGAGCGGCGTTTTCCCATACCCTTTGTAATCGCTGATATACACTGCCGCTTCGGCAATACAGTTATTTTCATCCCTTGCGTATACTTTGGCAAGGCCTGCGCTATAACCCGTCAATACATTGCCATTGTAAATCCAGTGGAGGCCATTCTTTGAATAATGATAACCGATAGTTCCCGGAGTGCCGTTGGTGGCCGTAGCTGTTACTTCGGCATTGTTACCTCCGGCGTAAGTAACATTTCTCGTTACTTCTGCCGTTACCGTCAAGCGTTCAGGTTGCGAAATATGCGCCGTTACCAAACTTTGGCAGCCAAGCGCGTCTTTCACAAATAAAACATACGTTCCCGCAGTTAATCCGGTAATTTCTTTATTATCGGTATAATCCAAGCCATCTTTCGAGTAACGGTAATTACCCGCTCCGCCGCCGGCGGTAATAATTACTTTACCGTCTGCCGTTCCATAGCAGGAAGCCGGCGACACCGTGGCGGTGGCAGTTACTACAGATACACTGTTAATGACTAATTGTATCGGCGTAGCCGTACTGCTGCCCGAATTTACCGTTACATTATAAGTACCGGCAGGCAATGCAGAGAATACATAGGTATTCGCACCGGTTGCTTCCGTCCACGAAGGCGCTGTAGCCGTAATAGCCGAATAACGGAACGTACCGTTTCCGCCATTGGCGATAACAGTTATTTCACCGCTTGTGCCGACACAAGCAGGATGCGCACTGACAAACGCCGTAAAGCTGACATCACCGCTACCGGTAACCACACCCACTGATACGGAAGTCGTTCCCTGGCAGCCATTGGCGTCTTTTACGTAGAATGTATAAGTACCCGGCGCCACAGCTATCGTATCTTCAGATTGCCATGTATCGCTTGTTGCATTTCTATATTGATACGGAGCCACTCCGCCGGCAGGAATGAATTTCACTTCGCCGTCGGCTACGCCCGCCGCACTGGCCGCTTTGGTTACTACCATCACCGCCGATATTTGCGCCGGCTGTTTTACTTCCACATAAGTAGAAATAGTTGCGCCGTTATTGTCTTTCGCGTACACCGTATAGATGCCGGCCGTATAACCGGCCAAGACCTTCGAAGTTACCCAATGTTGCCCGTCTTTGGAGTACAAATACGGTGTTTTGCCATTGGCCACCGTCAATGTTATTTCCGCATCGGCGCCGCCGAAACAGGTTACGGGCTTAGTAACATCTGCAATCAGGCTCAGGGCTTTCGGGCCGTCGCCAATATGCACTGTTAACGAATCTACGCACTTGTGGTCATCCTGTACAAATACCAGGTGATAACCCGCCGCCAAATTCGTCAATCTATCATTGACATCCCATTGTTTCACCACATCGGCATACAAATATGCCGGAGTGCCGCCCTGTGCGCTCAGTTTGATAGCCGCCGTATTGCTGCCTTGCGGATTTACCGGGGCAGTTACTTCAGCGCTCAATACCAATGCAGCGGGTTGCGTAATATCCACAACAATTTGTGCATAGTTCACCGGCGTACTGTAGTCTTTGACATACAAAGTATGGCGCCCTGCACTCAAGCCTTCCAACCTGCGGGAAGTTTGCCATGTGCGGTTATCCAACGAATATTCGTAGTTACCTGATCCGCCGGCTACATATACTTCCGCCCATCCGTCGTTGCCGCCATAGCAGCTTACGTTGCCTTGTTTTTGTATCGACAGGCTTAAGCCTTCGCCTTCCACCGACAATGTTACGGCAATTGTTTCCACACAACCGTTGGCGTCTTTCACAGACAAGTTGTAGTTACCTGCCGTCAAGCCGCTAAATACGAATGATGATTGTTCTGCGCCGGTATTGGCGTTGATGTAAGTGTATGGTTGTTTACCGCCGGCTGCCTGTAAGGTTATTTCACCGTCTGTCGCCATAGCCGCGCTTACCGGTACAACGTTCAGTACTTTCAATTCCAATGCTTCGGGAGCATTCACCGTAATAGTTACTTGCTTTTCTTTTCCGCTGGCAACATTTTTCGCATAGAAAGTATATTGCCCCGAAGCCAAGCCGGTAAATATATTCGACGGTTGATAGTTTGCCGTATTTCCATTGGCATATACAAATGTACCCGTGCCATCGGTTACAGTAACTGTAACTTCCGCATCTTGCCCATCCTTACAAGAAATCGGCTTGGTAATATCGGCTTTAATGCCAAATTCTGCCGGATTACTTGAATCAATGACTTCGATAGCCGAATTGGTTTGCGCTTTACACAAGTTCGCATCCGCTGCATACACAATGTAAGTACCCACCGTTAAGCCGGTAATGACATTCGACGACTGGTAAACCACGTCGTTCATCGAATACCGGTACTGCGGCGTGCCGCCCTGCGCTTCGGCCACAATGAGATTAGCATTGCTGCCTATAGCCGTTACGGTCAAAGGAGCAGGCGCTGTCAACGCTACCGTCTGCGACAACGAATGGCCTTCTACGTCGGTAACATTAATGGTATAAATGCCTGCCGCCAATTGTACAAATTTATGCGACAAGTCATTAGACGTAAATTGTTCCAATCCGTTACTGTAAATATAAGGCGCTTTTCCGCCGATAATAGTTACTTTTATTTCACCCGAATGAGCGCCATAACACAACGGATGTTTCGTTACCTGTACGCTTAAACTGGTAATACCATTACCTGCAGGGACATCTGCCACAGGCACGGTCGTAATAGCGACACAGCCATTAGCATCCGTTACAGTTACAATATGATTACCTTCCGGCACATTGGAAAACTTGTTGTAATTTCTCGTTGCGCTGCTTGCACTAATGGTGTAGGTATAAGCTGGCGTTCCGCCATTGGCAACTGCCGTAATTTCCGCACCGCCGGGCAATTCAAATTCTTTGGTTATTTGTGCCGTAATCACTAACGGGTTGGCCGGTTGAGAAATCGTTGCAGTCGCTTCTTTTATGCAACCGCTGCCGTTTTTCGCAAATACAGTATAAATGCCGGCCTGCAATCCGTTAAATTTATTATTCGCGCTCCATACTTGCCGGTCTTTTGAGTATAACACACCCGCAGCAGGCGTTGCCGTAAGCGTAATCTCTCCTGTCGTACTGCCGGTACATTGAACGGCAGTAGCCGCTGCCGTCAGCGTCCAGTCCGCAGGATTGCTAATCGTAAGCGTGATAGTTGCACTATGTTTGGCGATGTCATTGGCATCGCGGGCTACTACGTTGTAAGCGCCTGCCAACAAGCCGGTAAACACATGGTTTCCTGCGCTTGCTGCAATCCATGACGCGCCGCCGTCAAGCGAGTAATCATACAAGCCGCCACCACCCGTAGCGGTTGCGGAAATTTCCGCATCATTGCCGTTATTGCATACCAACGGTTTTGACACATTGGCGCTAATACTGATATTCGTAGCTGTGCCAATTCCCGCGCCGGCGACATTCACCGTAGCCGTTGCCGGACAAGTTCCGCCTGCATTCGATACGGTTACCGTATGTATGCCTGCCGCTACATTCGCAATAACATTGCTTGCAACAGCACTTCCATTGTCTAATTTATATTGTAATGGGGGCCTGCCGCCCGTAGCTGTAATGGTCAATGTAGCTGTTGGCACGGAAGCGCTAATACCCGGCATCACCGCTATTGATTCGATAATAACCGGCGCTACCGCTTTCACTTCTACTTTCAAAGTAATTACTTTTCCGGCTGCATCATTCGGGTATCTTGCATAGAGCGTATGTATGCCCGCTGCAAATCCCGTCAATGTTGTATTAGTAGCATAGACCTGCCCGTCTTTCGAGAAGCCGACGCCTGTGGCTGTTGTAATAAGTGTTATTTCCGCATTGTTATCTCCGGCACAGGTAAGCGGTTTACTTACATAAGCTATTACATCGAAATCCGAAGAACCGGCTACCGGCATATAACCGTTTTGCGAAGCTATACAACCGTTGTTGTCTTGTACATATACCGTAAAGTTGCCTTGTGCAAAGCCTGTAAGCGTAGCCGACGATGACCAGCTATTACCTGCCGAGAACGTGTACGGTTCAATGCCGCCGCCGACATTGGCAATTTTCACTTCTCCGTCTTTTGCATTTTCCGCCGAAACCACTTGTGTTACATTAGCCGTAAAGGTTATCGGCGCTTGCTGGTTAATAGTGACATTCGTCGAAACCACACAACCTTTGGAGTCGCGGACATATACCACACGCGAGCCGGCTGCTATATCAGTAAAGACATTTTGCGGCGTCCAATCTACTGCATTGAGCGAATAATGGAAGTTGCCTGCACCGCCGGTAGCATTCGCCGTAATAATGCCGCTGGCATCGCCATAACAACTGACATCTGTAACCGAAGTGGTTACGTTCAATTGATTGGGGCCATTTATAATGGCAATTATCGGAATAGGAATAGCATCCGTATCTCTCTTTACGATGATAGTGTAAGTACCCGGCTCTAAGTCTGTTATTGTATGACTGTTGCCGTTCGTAAACGTTGTTTCTGCACTGCCATTTATAGTAAAGGTATAGTTTCCGCTCACACCACCCGCTGCTGTGATATTGATGATACCGTCGTTCGCTCCGAAGCAGGTTACATGTTGCCATACGCTTACCGACGCCGTCAATTTGCCGCCGGTAAAGGTAATATACCCACTGGCCGAAACGGGCGGGCAATAAACATCTTTTGCATATACCGTATAAACGCCCACACCAAAGCCGGTGAGGACATTACCAGTTTGCCATCCACTGTTCGAGAACTTCGAAAATTCAAACGGCGCACGACCTTCTATTACATTGACAAGTACGGTTCCATCCGTAGCTGTAGCTGCCGAAGGCGCTTGCGCCACAGCGGCAATACGTAATGCAACAACCTGTTTTACATCTACTAACGTATAAGCTACTTTGCCTTTAGCGTCACGTACATATACTTTGTGCTTGCCTGCGTCAAAGCCGCTTAATACATTACCGACAATCCACGAACCGTCTGCGCCGGTCTTGGAATACTGGTAAGCAGGCGTACCGCCGCTTGCCATTACGGTAATTTCCGCATCGGCATCACTTTCGCACGTTATTTCTTTGCTTACATAAGCGCTCACCAAAATTTCGTCCGGCAAAGCAGGAATACTCACCGTAGTGGTAACCACACAACCCGTATTGTTCCGATCTCTTACGTAAACCGTTTGCAATCCGCTATGGTCGTATGTCAAGCGTGCACTAGTGCCGAATGTCAAGCCGTCCGTTGAGTAGTAGTAAACAGGCGTTCCGCCTATTACCATTACATCTACCGTCGCTTTTCCATTATTTACCGAAACAAGCGTTACACCCTTTATCACTAATTTTTCCGGTTGTGGAACTGTTAATGTAATAGACGCTTTATTACCCGCATTATCTTTTACATAGAAATTATAATCACCTGCCAATAATCCTGTTAAACTTGTTCCTGATACCCATGTTACACCATCTTTAGAGATAGCATACGGGGCTGTACCGCCGGAAACATTCAGCGCTACCGCACCGTCGCTGCCGCCGTAGCAAGTAACCGGCGTAATAGATTGTACGCCTATACTCAATGTATTGATAGTGCCGTCAGCAATTACGATTTTTGCAGAATCAATGCAACCGACGTGATCTTTTGCATATATATAATGTGTACCTTCTGCAAAACCGGTCAACGTATAAGATGTTTGGGTAGGTTGGGATGGTTGCCATCCGCCAGCCAATGATTTGGCATATTGGTAGGGCTGCGTACCGCCGGTAGCGTTAGCAATTACACCAGTTCCCGAGACGGTTGCCGAGAGTTGCAATGCGGAGGTACTGCCAGCTACCGTCGCCTGAGTAACTACCACGCAACCCGTTTCATCTTTTGCTTCCAGCGTGTAAACGCCTGCGGATAAATTCGAGAAGACAGGTGAAGTTCCCCATGCGCCGCCATTTATCCGGTACCACGTGTTACCCGTACTGCCGGAAGGCGTTATAGTGATTTCCGCATCAACAGTTCCATAACAAACCAACGGTTGCGTTACACTCGCCGTTATGGCAAGGTTCGAGGCAACACCAGTGATAATAACCGGTACTATATTACTTTGCTGCCCGGCCGCATTGGTTGCTTTGGCATAGTAAGTACCCGCTGCAGTTACTTCTACTGTGTAGGAACTGCCACTGTTCATCCAGCTATTGGTAATGCTACTTGCCGTGAAACTGTATTGATAGTTATTGTTTGCACCGCCTGTCGCCGTCAGCAATACTTTTGCCGGCTGGCCGCATAGCAGCGGTTCAAGAATAGTCGCCGTTATTGTTAAATCGGTCGTTCCCGGTTCTCCTATGTTAATATAAGCTTCCCTTTCACAAGCGTTGGCGTCTTTAGCTTTGAAGGTATATAGGCCTGTAGACAAGCCATTAAATACATTTGTCGCGCCAAAAGCGCCGGCGTCTTTCGCATAGGTAAAGTTTCCTTTACCGCCCGTAGCCGTTACGGTTACTATTGCATCCGAAGCCGTGGAGCTTGATAATGCCTGCGTCAATACAGGTACAACTACCACCGGTTTCGGGGCGTTTACTACAATCGTTACGTTACCTTGAGCTTTAGTGGTTGCCGCGTCGCGCACATAGAATACATACGTTCCGGCAGCCAGACTGGTGAAGGTTGCGATAGACTGTTGCGTTACAAAATTATCTTTCGAATATGCATACGGGGTTGTTCCGCCAAAAGCGGTTACCGTTACTTCCGCATCATTACCATTACTGCAAGAGAGTTCTTTGATAATGTTTGCCGTTACACTCAACGTGGGTGGAACATCGCTGTCTGCCGCAAAAGTTACCGGCACAGAACCGAAACATCCGTTACCGTCTTTGGCAAAGAACGTATAAGCGCCCTTTTGCAGATAGTTAAACGTTCCTGTCGGCTGATAAACGCCTTGTGCGCCGTTAGCGTATTGGAAACTGTCGTTTCCGCCGGTAGCCGCCACCGTGATGACGCCGTCAGCCGAAGTACCCGCAGTCGCATTGGTTACACTAACTACCGTTACATTTATCTTCGCATGTTCCCCTACCGTAATAGATTTAGACACCACGCAGCCGGCTGCATCGCGCACGCTGACGGTGTAAGAACGTCCGCCGGACAACCCGCCGAAGATATTCAGCGTTTGGAATATGCCGCCGTCCAATGCGTAGGTAAGGCCTGTGCTGCCGGTAGCCAAAGCGGCTATCACAGCATTGGCTTCTCCGTAGCAAGCATTGGTCGCCGACAAGTTCAGGTTGATGCCGTCAGCCGGCACAGTGATTACCACCTCATAGGTACCGCTCGTCTTTGCCGGCATTCCGTTATCCCTTAATTTTATCGTATAGGTTCCGGCTGCTTTTGGTACTGTAAATACATTAGTAGTCACTGCTGCTGCCGGCAACCAATTGGTACCGTTGTCCGTGCTATACTGATAGTTGCCAGAACCGCCGGTAATATTGGTAATATGTATTGTCGCTGTTCCGCAAGAGCTTGAAGGCTTAACATTTATCGCGTAAGCGATTTCTTCATCCTGCTGGCCGTTGGGAATAATAATAGTTGCCGTCGCTTCGCAACCCACAGCATCTTTTACATAAATAGTATTCTCACCTGCCGGCGGATTGATAAACAACAACTGGTTGAACCAAGTTTGGCCGTTCAGGCTGTAGAACAATACGCCCGAACCGCCTATTGCCGTTCCTTCTATCCGGTTAACGCCGCCGCCCGTTTTGTATTCTGCATTGATGACTATTTGCGGAACCGTTGGCACAGTTACTTCTATTGATTTTTCCACGCCGTCGCCGTCGCGTACCGTTACGGTATAGAGGCCTGTTTGCAATCCGCTGAATACCGAACCTGTTTTCCATGCATTCGGATCGCCGGCATTAAGTGTGTAACTGTAATTGCCGACACCGCCGGTTACTTTCACCGAAATCGCCCCCGTGTTATCTCCGAAGCAATTAACAGGCGTAACATCCGCTATAATTGTAAGGCTGCCTCCCGCAACCGGGGCTACTACCACCGGTGCAGGCACTGTGGCCGTACAACCGTTCAAATCTCGCACCGATACAGAATAGTTTCCAACGCCTATATTTTGGAAGACCGGCGATGACTGATAGAAATTATTTCCTTTGGTATATTCATAGGGAGCCGTGCCGCCTTGAGCTGTTACCGTGATTTCGCCGTCATTACTGTTTTCCGTAGCAGGCTGCTTGGAAACCGTAGCGACCAGTGTCAGTTGCACCACGTTGGAAATTTCCACATCGGCAAAGCCGGTACAGTGATTGCTGCTCAAATCGCGTACATAAATGCGGTGCAAGCCTGACGGAAGATTTTTAAAGACAGGGCTTGACTGATAAACCACATTGTCCTTTGAATATTCGTATCCCTTGGCCGTATTACCGCCCTGTACGCCGATTACCGTTATTTCCCCATTTGTATCGCCAAAGCAAGTGATGCCGGATACCAATGTAGTAAAGGTGATTGGATCGGGTTGTATCACGTGCACTTCGTTAGCTGCTTTCATCGCACAGCCGTCTGCATCTTGTATTGTTATGGCGTAATACCCTGCCCGTAAACCTTTAATAGTATCCATGTGGGCATTTACTACTTTAGTGTACGTAAATGTAGCGCCATCCGTGGATTTGCAAACCACCGTGTATGGCATTTTTCCACCGGAAAGCACCGTTACCTGTATTTCACCGGTCGGTATGCCTTGATAGCAATTGACCGTTTGCGTAGCCACTGCATTTATGCGCAAAGTATTGGTACTTGCCGCATTGACAGTTACAGGCGAAAGTGCCGACACCGGTTCGCAACCGGCCGCGTCGCGTACTTTCACTTCATAGACACCCGCGCCCACGTTATTTATGGTATAGCTATCGCCTGTCGTAGCAGCCAGTTTCACCGGATAGTTATTGTTCAACTGGAATTCATACTTGCCACCGGAAAATGGTTGTCCACCATTCACTTTCAGCGTAATAGCTGAAAGAGTCGTGCAAGTAACATCCACCGGCGTACCTGTCAATTGTACTGACAAGGTATTGGTAGCAGAGGGTATGGTTACATTGCCGGAGATTTCACAATTACTTGCATCTAATACCGTTATCTTATGCAAACCGACGCCGGCAACTTTATAAATTCCTCCTGAGCCACCGCCATCTATATAATGGTCGGCATCCGTCAATAAAGCGTCATCTACTTTAATAATATATGGTGCGGTTCCGCCGCTGATATCAAACGTTACGGGAGCTACGCCGCCGCAAGTCGAAGTGCCTGCCGACAGGTTGCTCAATGTTAACAGGTTCGCAGGGCCTTCAATGGTAAAGGTTATTGGCGAAGCAATAATGCAATTGTTCTTATCAATAACCGTTACGCTATAAGTACCGACAGCAAGGTCATTCCTGTAAGAGGCAGTTGAAGCGCCTTGCGACCATGAGAAACGGTAAGGAACTGTTCCGCCCGCAGCAAATACCTGTGCAGTAGCGCTACCGCCATAGCAAGCAACTTTCGTCGTTTTCACGGTAGCCGATAGCGGAGCAGCGGGGCCTTTCACTAATACTTCGACAATGGCATTGCAATTTGCCGCGTCGCTCAAGTGTACCCTGTATGTTCCTGCAGATAAGTTTTCAAATGTATTCTTTGTATCCGGCGTTTGTTGCACGGTTTTCCATGTAGCGCCATCGGCCGTATAGTCGTAAGACTTGTAAGATACCGGAGGCGTTCCGCCGGTAATGTTAATCGTAAAGCTACCATTGCTGCCGCCATAGCACGTAACCGAAGCAGGAGAAATAATGCTTGCTTTCAATGTTTTATTGGCTGTCGGAATTTGCACATCCGGCGTTACCTGCACGCGGCAGCCTTTACTGTCCACGATATGGATAACCGGCACTCCTGCGCTCAAACCGGTAACAGTATAAGCCTCGCCTCTCTTCACCGTCGGTGTGGAGGGCTGTTTACGTCCATCCAGCAACTCGAAGTAGTAAGGCGCATTGATATTGTCTTGCGTAATAGTAATAGTAGCGCTGCCGTCGTTGACATTACATGCCGACGGGGCTACTGCTGTGTAGGTAGCGGCTAAAGCTGCCGGAGCGCCGATGACTGCTTCATTGGATACCGTTGAAGTACAGTTACCGTCGGAAACTGCTACCGTGTAGCTGCCTGCCGGCAAACCGGTAATAATCCGATTCTGTAATAAATCGGCTACATTGTATGTCCGGTAATCACTGCCGTTCCACTTTAATATATAGGTAGAGAACGCCGGCGAGCCGCCTTGCGTAGTTACGACTAATTCACCATCGCTACCGCCGATACAGGTTACATCGTTCACAGCAGCAAGGGTTACCGTGGGGGTAGCCGTAGAACCGCCGATAACAAACGGTATTGCTGCCGTACATTTTGAATCGTTGATAGTTACCGTATAAGCGCCCTGTGCCAAATTCTCGAACAAGCCGGTTATATTGGTTTCTGCTCCTAAAGTATAGGTACAGGCCCCCTGGTTGGTGCCATAATCCACTACTACCAATGCCCTGCCGAGCGAACTGCAAGTTACTGTATTGAGTATAAACACCTGCCCGTTCAGAGCTTTCGCCGGGGTATTGACTGTTACCGACAAGTTACCGCTGCAACTGGTGCCGTTGGACAACTCAACCGAATAAACACCTGCCCGCAAATTGTTAAAGACAGGCGTAGTTTGCTGTGCCAGCACATCATTCCCCTGTTTCAAGGTATAAGTAACGCCACTTAGCGTAGTTGTTATGGTAATAGCGCCATCGTTACCGCCATAGCATGTAACGGGGGTAGCCGTAGCCGTTGCCGTCAACGGCGGATTCACTACTACCGTTACAGAACCGGGTGTGCCCGGACAACTTCCGAGCGCCGGCGTTACCGTAAAAGTAGCCGTAGCCGGCGCATTTCCCGTATTGGTCAATTGCACCGATACCGGAAGCACAGTTCCCGAAGTAAGGTTGGCGGTTATATTAGCTCCCGACAAAGCCCAACTCAAAGCTGCGCCGGGTGTATGCTCATTGTTCTGAACAATTAACATCACAGCATAGCCGGTACAAATCGTCGTGTCTGTTACCCTCGGAAGCGCAGTAGAACCGGAATTCACTTTCACCCAAGCGCTAAATGGTTTACCCTTACAACTATCGCCGGCAGTTATTATATATATAGGTGTAATATCATATTTCACCATAATAGCTTCGCCGGTGGTGTTGGATAACGAATCGGAAACATTCGTTACGGTTCCTGTTGCGGCAGGGCTAATTGCCGTAGCCGGGCGTACCCATTCAAAAGCCATTTTCGCAGGGTCTAACGAAGGAGCGCCGGCCACAGTAAATGTAAATCGTACGTCTGTACAAACTTCAATCGTGTCGTTTCCGACTACTTCACCTGTAATATCAGGAAGTACAATAACTACTGCTGAGAATGTACCCGCCGGGTCCGGCGTAGTGGCATCCGTGTAAGGGGTAAATGTAAAGTTTATCGTTTGCGGCGAGCCGGTCGTATTCGAAGCGCTACCCGAAATAGAGCCTACAGTAATATCTCCGATACTTCCCTCTGAATTAATATTTGTTGTAATGCCGCTTGGCGCCGTACGTACCCAATTATAATGATGCGCCGGTTCGGCGCTGTGTATTTTTATAGATTCAATAGCTGCGCCGTTGCAAATAGTTTGCACTTCCGACACTGCTTCATGGTCAGGCTTTGCCTGCACATTGATAGTAATAGTTTTCACTCCCGCACAGGATACGCCGTTCAATACATAAGTAGCCCATACACTGATTTGTACCGGATATACCGCTGTAGATTCCGGATCTTTAAACGTAAAGGTCATGCCGGAAATAGGCGTAGCGGTTCCGCTTTGCACACCGGTAGCCTCTAAAGCCGCTGTGGGGAAAGTCGCCGCTATTACCGTCCAGTTATAAGTTACCGTACCGCCAAGCGCAGTTGAGAAGCCTGGCGTTAATTCTATCGGCCGGATTTCGCGTCCCGAAACAGCCGTATAAGTTTCCCTGGAGGTAGAAATCGTAATAACCGGCATAATAGTTACCGGTTTGGCATCGCTCACCGGGCCTGCGCAAGGCAATACAATGCCGTTCGTATTAGCTGTTTGTACGGTATAGGAATGAGAACCCGTAGCCGCGCTCTGCGGTATCTCATATTCCGGCAACGTAGTAGTAGCCGCCGATGTTCCATCAACATACCACCAATATTCGGCAGCATGCGCTACAGACGGAACGCTTAATGAATAGGGCAAACTTTCCTGGCATAATGTCAACGGCGTAACGTCTAAAACCGCTTTTGCCGGCGTCTTCAAAATCATTACTGTTACCGGGTCTGAAGCATCGCTGGTACAACTATTCGCAGCTACTCCTTTCACCGTATAAACGCCATACTCATCATCGTGTACGGAATAAGTAGTAGCCGTACTTCTACTGCCTACTATTTCATTATCATTTCTATACCATGCGTATAAAACGGCATCGGGAATCGTAGTACAAGACAGCAATACATCCGCATCACACGAACGCCTCATGGGGGGGCCTGTAATGGTTGCTTTCCGTCCTTTCAAGGTAGATTCAGCCAAATTTACCACTATCTTGTCCGTACTTTGCGCACCTGTACAGGCATAGTATATGCCGGCTACCGTGTAAGTAGCCTGTTCCAAATCTTTGACTGAGAAAGTAGGATTTGTTGCGCCGGAAATTGCTATGCCGTTTTTATACCACTGGTAAGAAGTCAATGTCGATGACGGCGTCTTTACGCTGAGCTGTACCGAACCTTCGCCGCAACCATGCTGGTAAGTACCCGCGCTTATATTCAGTTCCACATTGCCGGGTACATCTGTAGCCGGCGTGATACGTACAAACCGCGGTTGGGATTTCTGCGTGCTTACGCAATGCCCGTGTACGGCTTCCGCCGTATAAGTACCGGTAGCCGTTGCAGCATACGTAGAGGCTGTTTCACCGGTAAGAGAACTGCTACTGCCATCCTTGTACCAACGATAGGTAACACCGGGAGTCCCTGCATTACTTACTTCAAGTATAATAGATGGAGTAGTAGCCGCACAAACACTGGTGTCTGCCCGGGAAGTTACAGCCGTCAATACCGGCCTGGCGGGAGTAGTTCCAACTAGCACAGGCGTTCCTGTATAAACCTCGCTCTTACAAACAAGCGAAGCACTATGTATTTCCGTTGCCCGTACGCTTGGTGTAAGCGTAGCTCCGCTGTAAGCAGGAGCGCCTCCCACAACATAGGACTGGCTGGTGGACGGAGAAATGCCGGGCGTCGGGCTTAACCACTCGTACCCATAATTGGAAGAAGCTAACGTAGCGTTAAATGTTATAGTTCCATTGCTGCAAATCAGCCCGTCGGCAGGGATGGTGGTAATAGCCGTTGGGGCGACGGGTAATGCATAAATTACCCCGTTTCGAGATAATTCGGTAACGCTATAACAAGTATTAGTAGCTAATGTACCATTCGTATAAGTCGTACTCGATTTAACTTTCACTGTGTACGTTCCGGGAGCATTCCCCTGTGATTTAGCATATTTATAAGCATACCTGTTATTTCCTACCGGTACGCCATCTACAGAAGAACCTGTCCAATCGTAACTATAGGTGCTTGCCTGCCCACCGCTTATGGTAAATATCAATTCAGCGCCGTCGCACACGTCTGATACAGTAATAGTAGAAGGCGCTACAGGGTTGGCATTCACATAAGCCGTTACAGGCGTACGAGGAGATACACAATTAGTTGTAAGGTCATACGCTTCTACATAATACGTAGCTGAAGCTGTCGTATTTCCTCCTGTAGGATTGGTTACAGTGGCCGTATAGCTTGCTCCTGCGCTTATAAACGATTCTCCGGAAGATTGGGTGTGCCATTTATACGCTTTATTGCTTTCCGTAGTAGTTCCCGCAAGCTGTACCTGCGTGGAGGAGGAAGCAGGGTCAGCACATGCCTGATTGCTGAGAGCTACCGGCGCCAGAGGTATGGCATTGATAGTTGCCGTAACCGGCACACGGTTAGCAATATTTGTAGTACACCCATACGTTTTATTATGTATTCCGACGTAGTAGGTATAAACATTCGGGGTCAGCGTTGCCGGCGTATCAAAATATTGGTTTTTCGCACCGGATACCCCTATTGTAATAGGTTGGCCGCCGGAATTATACCATATAAATTCTTCGTCCGCATCCAAAGTAGCGGCATTCGTAGCCTGTAGCCGGAGCGAAACGCCCGTATTAGCGCAAGTCGAAGCGCCCTGTACTTGCGGGGTGGTATGAATCTCAAAAACTATTGCCACTACCGGCACCCGCGCCGATACGCACTTAGGTGCATCGTTCATTACTGTATTTACATAATACGTTGCACTTGTACCGGCAGGCACGTAGACTGTATAATTTGCATTAGTAGAAAGCCTCGTTCCGCCCGTAGCAACGCTCCACCATTCAAAACTTACATTATTACAAGCGGGACACGAAGCCGAAAGCGGAACACCTACACTATTACCGGCGCCACAAACTGTTTGGTCCGGAGCAACCGGCTGAGCGGGCGGAGTAAGTACCTTCTTTAATATCGGCGTTGCCGAACTGCTGGCGCAACCCGAAGTCCCTTGCGTAACAATTACCGTATAATAATGACTGCCTGCTGTAAGAGTGCTCACTGAATAAGTAGGTACACTTGTTGTAGTACTGCCGACATTGCAATCCGACGTAGTGCCCCAACGCCACATATAAGTAACGCCTGAGTCCGGAACGCCGCCAGAAGGCGTGGCTGTCATTGCGCTTACCGGAGTACCTACACATACAGTTTCTGCCGATGTAATAGTTACTGTCGGCTTGTTTATTACCGTTAGCACAAAATTACCCGAAGTGGTCTTTTCTGGACATGCTGAAGATTTGGCCATGCGGGTATAGGTAATAGCCCCTGTTGCCGTCGCGTCGCTCGCTGGCGGCGTGTAATTCTGAGAAGTACCGTCGGTTATCAGAGCACCATTCTTATACCACTGGTAGGTGATAGCGCCGCTACCGCCGTTGGCTGTACTTGCGCTTATCTGCGCAGGCGTGCCGCCTGCACATATCGTACTGCCGGAGCCGGTTACCGTACCGGGATTAAATTCGGGATACACCGTAACAGTGCTGGGCATAGAAGTAGATGCGCAACCGGAAGCTGTTTGTGTAACTATTAAACGGTATTGCGTACTATTTGTTAAACTTGACGGCGTATAATTGTCATTGGCGCCGACATTACTCCAAGTTGTTGAAGTTGCCGGGCTGCTTTGCCATTGGTACGTATATGTATTGCTGACGCCGCCTGTTACCGTGGATGCAATGGTACCCGGCAGGTCATTGTAACAAATGGATTTGCCATCCGTAATTTGCACATCCGGATCGGAGACTACCGTCAGCACATAACTGCCGCTTGACAATGTAGCTGTTGTTGTACCTGATGGATTACAGGTAGCATTGTAGGCATAACGGGTGTAAGTAACAGACCCTGTAGATGACGCATCAGTAGCTGGCGGGGTATAATTTTGAGAAGTAGCGTCGGTTATCAGAGTGCCATCCTTATACCACTGGTAGGTGATAGCGCCGGCACCGCCGTTGGCTGTACTTGCGCTTATCTGCGCAGGCGTGCCGCCTGCACATATCGTACCGCCGGAACTGTTTACTATGCCGGGATTAAATAGCGTATACACCGTTTTGGTTACTGGCGACGAATAAGCAGAGGCACAACTGGAAGCCGATTGGGTAATCATTACCTGGTATTGCGTCGTAACCGTCAATGCGCCCGGGTCGTAAGTATCTCCTGTAACGCCTGATATGGTTATCCAGTTTCCAGTACCTTCCTTTTTCTGCCATGTATAGGTAGAGGCGCCTGTTCCGCCATACGGCGTAGCCGTCATTGCATGTGCCGGTGTATTGTAACAAATACTTTCCGTCGCACTGGCACTGGAAATCGATACCGTTGGTCTATCAAGCACCACCAAGGTATAAGAACCTTCCGCCATCCCTTCCTGTTGTAAGTTATCTATGGCTTTACGTGTAAAAACGTACGTGCCGGAAGCATTCGTAATTGCGCTCGCAGCTGCATAAGTAACCGCTGTTGCGCCGGTGATAGACGAAACGCCTGCGCCATTTTTATTTACATACCATTGATAGGTGATAGCGCCGTTTCCTAAACTGGCCGGTTCATTGCCGGCGCCACTGCCCATGGCCGGCGCTGTTCCTCCCTCACAGACAGTAGCGCTGCCCTCAATCTTTCCGGGATAGAGCCAATCGTAACAGCCGGTAGAGGCTACTGCATCATTTCCGGTGTAATACACCGTATGCCCATCGCCGGGAGGCGCAGCCAGCGGCGTTACTGCCGGCCCGGGCATTTCCGGAGCAGGCAAGTAGAAATTAGTACTGACAGCTTGCTCATCGGAATAGTGGATGATCGGGTGAAATAGATTTTCTGCAAAGATTTTTACAGAAGTGCCAATCATTAGTAAGTTCAGAGCGAATACGAATGAGAGAAATCGCTTGTTCATAAAGCAGTATTTTTTTTATTCTTAACAATTGTTGTTATTCCCAAATAAGGCCTTTCATAATGCTATACATTGTAATCCATAATATGAATATGAACATCTTTAACACAGGAAAGACTGAGCAAAGATAATAAATATATTTTACATCCAACTATATAAATGCTTCTTTTTAACATTTTTTAACATTTCCTTTCCCGTTTTTTGAGGCCTGCCGCCGGGTTGCGTCTCACCTTGACGCCGGGCGGCGTCACACCAGCCCTCTTTTCTCACCCTTTCCCCTTCGCCAGGAAAACCGTAAAGCAAGCGCCGCCCATGCCGGAGCGGGTGTAGGTAATGCTGCCGCCTTCCTGTTCAATGATTTGCTTGCTTATGGCCAGCCCCAGCCCGCTGCCGCTGCCTTTGGTCGTAAAGTTCGGGGTAAATAACCGTCCCTGCAAGCGTTCATCTACGCCGGTGCCATTGTCCTCGACCGTAATAGCATAGCCGCCGCCCTGTTCCGAGAGGGTTACGGTAATGCGCCCGTCCGGAAGCGCCTGCACGGCCTGTACGGCATTGGTCAGCAAATTAACCAGCACACGCGATAATTGGTCGGCATGCCCGGTTACGGTGGCCTTTTGTGCTTTCACGCGCCATTCAAAACGGATTTTCTCATATCCGGAAAATAATGGATACAGGCCGTCCAACAAGGCATTCAGCGATACTTCTTCCGGTTTGGCGCCGGGGGTTTTGGCAAAGTTGGAGAACTCCGACGCGGTTTTTGCCAATGTATCTATCTGCTCTAAAAGCGCGGCTGACAAGGCATCAAAACGGGCTTGCCATACCGGCGCATTTTCTTTTTTCAGGCGTACCAAGTGCTGTATGCTCAGGCGCATGGGGGTGAGTGGATTTTTTATTTCATGTGCAATCTGCCGCGCCATTTCGCGCCATGCGCTTTCGCGTTCGCTCTGCGCCAGCTTGCGGGCGCTTTCTTCCAGGGCGTCCAGCATCTGATTGTAGGCGCGGATTAAATCGCCCAGTTCATCTTTTTCGGGATAAATGATGTGCTCCATTTTTTTCGTTACGTCCAGCGCCTGCATGTGCCGCCGCACGATTTGCAAGGGGCGCAGCAGGCGGTTGGTTAAAGCTGTTCCCAAAAGTATGGCCACTATCAAGGCTAAAATATAGACGTTGATAATCGCCGTAATAATCGCCGAGGCCGCGCGAATATCCTGCATCCGCTTGGAAAAATAAGGGATATTCACATACGCTGTCGCTTGCCCGTGCAAATTATAATATGCCGCATAGACGGAATAAAACGGCAAGTCGCCTATCTGTTCCTTATGTATAAAATACAAGGTTTTCCCAGCGGACAAGGCCTCGAAAGCCGCCCGGTGCATGCGGAGGCTCTGTAATTGTTTTTCGAACACTTCCGGCCGCGAGGTGGTTACCAGGCGCCCGCCGAGGTCATATACGTTTATATCTACCTGCATGCTATTGGAAAGTTGTACCAGCTCTCCGTCCAGCGCCCATAAATTCGCATCGTAAATAGTGGGAGCGCTGTGCAAGAGGTACCCCAACTGTGTCAAGACAGTTTGCATTTTGTCGTTCATCTGCGCCATGGCATTTTCGTGGAAACGATGAAGATTGTAAAGCACCGTGCCTATTGCCGTACAAAGGATGGAAAGCCCCAGGGAAGCTATCAGCAATATAGCTATTTTCCGGCGAAAAGTATTTTCCGCAACCCGCCAGTTTAGAGGTACGCCCGCCGCCGCCAATAAAAGCGCCAAGCTGAAAGCAAAAGCAAAAAAGAGGTAGGAAAACAGCATCAACCTGTCCCGGAACGTATGCACGGCACGGCTAATAACCACCGTACTGCAGGCATCGGGATGAAAGAAGAAATGCGCCTGCCCGTTAGTAATGACTTTAGTTTTCCAGGAAAATTCCGCCGGCTGTTTATAGGGATAACGAACTGCGCCGGCCGTTGCGACTAAACGGTTGCCGGCATATTTAGCGTAGGAATAACCGGCAGGCAGTTGTGTCCTTACTGCGCCGTGCTTATCCAGCAACAATTCGGGATACCCCTCCCCTCCTGATAATAATTTGGAATCTATTTCCAAAAAGATATCCGTTTCGTTGCTTTTGCCGGCAAGATAATGCAGTTGTCCGAGATAGCTGTTACGTCCATTATCATTCGCCAGGTAATAGAAAACCGTGTCTAACCGCACGCCGTATTTTTCTATTTCTTTTGTAAAAAATTCCCGGCAGCCAATCTCTCCCTCCTCCCCTTCTATCTGCAATGCCGCGTCGTGAGGACAAATGGTTAATTGCAAATCGTAGTGTTGCATGTATCCCTGAAAATACCGTTGCAGGATATAATTATGCACAACGTCCGCCGGCGCCTGCTGCTCGATATAGTTTGTCAGGGTTTTATCTGCTGCAAGGCCGGCAGCCATTTTGTTTAAAAAAAACTCAGCGGCGGGGTCGTGTTCCGTCGCCAATTTATCCGCCCATGCCCCAATTTGCAAACTTTCTTTCCGTCGTTCATAAATATCCAGCGTTATCAAGGTGTAGAGCACAGCGGCAAAAATAAAAACCAATAAATAACTGCGCGGTTTGAAGGGATATTTTTTTGCAAGCAAACAGTGCAGCACCAAATACAGTAAGAGGAACAGCGTGGCGAAAAGCAAGGCGGTAACACCATAGGCAATAAACGTGGAAGCGGTTAACCTGTCCAGTTGCGAGAGATGCAACGGAATGGTCGAATGGATGATTAACGACCGCCAGCCATAATGTATAAAGCAACCTAAGCCGGCAATGGCTATCCAGCCTGCCACCGTTGCCCAGCTTGGATTCCCGACGGTAAAGGCCTTGGACTTTCTATATTGCCGTAAGAGCATTACCCCCATAAAAAAGAGGAACAATGCATGCAAGAAAAAGCTTCCCAAAGAAGGAATAAACCATGAATCGGAATACAGGGAAGGGCGAAACAGGGCGAAGCTATTATTGTATAGATGCGTTTTCCCAAGCATTATGCCGCCACGCAACATGCCTAAAAACGCTATCGCTGTTATACAAGCCCAAGGAGTTGCAAAATAATGTTGCGCTAAAAATAAACCAGCAATCGCCAACGCAATCGCCAACCAGCGATAAAATAAATTTTCGGAAGTATTATTGCCGTCTTCAAAAACCAGCGTAAACAATGGTTCTCCTGTTACCGTCGAAAGGATATTCAGACCGCCGGCACCGGCAGGCAAAGCGTCACCAGCGCCAGCATCCGCTAAAAACGGCGCGAGTTGTGTTTGCAGGAAATCATTTTCATAAGAATAGCCGCGCTTGATTAAAATGGCCGTTACTGTTCGTACGGAATCGCGTTCATGGGCTTGCGTTACGTACCAGCTATGTCCTAATTGCACAAACGCCGGCAGGGTATCAAGGGCGAGTAATTCACTTTCGGTAATAGCGGCGTCGCCGACTGTCCACGACCGCAATTGCCCGTTGATAAAATAAAAGGCGGAAACAGCGCAGTCATCAACAACCAATGGCGATTGCGTACACAGCCGTTCAGCGGCTATGTTGGCTATTTGCTGCTTTTCGAGTAACTGTTTTTCACATTTCCGTAGCGCAGACGCGTAAAACCGTCCGACCGAATAGCTTGTCAGCGAATAGCCGAAAAGCGCTACTGCTACTGCTAAGCACAGCAGGGACAGTATGCCGGTAAACCGTCTTTTTTTCATTTATGGTGATAGGGTTCTCCTTTGATAATCGTAAAAGCGCGATATAACTGTTCCGTAAAAATCAGCCGTGCCATTTGGTGCGAAAATGTCAGCCGCGAAAGCGAAACCTTTCCTGCGGCTTTGCAATATATTTCTTCCGAAAACCCGTAGGCGCCGCCCACGGCAAATACCAATGATTTGGAACTGTTCAGCATTTTTTTCCGGATAAACTCCGCCATTTCTTCCGATGAAAAAACCGTTCCGTTTTCGTCCAATAAAAACAATTCATCCGTTTCGGATAGTTGCAATAACAAGGCTTTCCCTTCCTGCGCTTTCAATTGCTCTACTGGTAAAGATTTCGCATTCCTGACGTCCGGTAATTCTTTACGCGTATAATTTACGTAGCGTTGCAACCGTTTTTCATATACTTCCAAACCTTCCTGCAAATACGTATCGGCAGTTTTTCCGATAGCCAGCAATGCTATTTTCATAGTTTTTCAATGTTGTAATCGGGCGTGTAGCGTATCAAACACGATTCCACATTGACCAACCCGTTAGCGGAATTTCCGTTATGCTTAAACCGGTATTTTGTTTGCAACAATTGCGGATTATAGACAGATAAATAATCTTCAAAATTTTCTCCATAGCGCATCATTGCCCGGAGAAAATAATTGAACGTGTCGTAACCTTGAAAAGCATACTGGGAGGGGTCGGTTTTATATTTTTCATAAAACTCCTCTACAAATTTTTGCACCTGTTCGGCGGAATAATCTATAAAAAACGGCACCACCAAATGCAAATTCAATGTATGCAGGTATTTTATATCCACCGTTTCAAAATTACGCCAGCGGTCCGTGCCGTATAATGTAATACTATAACGGTTGCGAAAGGTAAACAGGTATAAATTCGCTGCAATATCGGAAACCAGCGCATCATCGTTGGAGGCTATCAACACACAGTTCATCCGGCCTTCTACTAATAATTTTTCTAATGTGTCCCGCACGGCAACGCCTTGTACTACCTGGTGCGCAAGCATTTTTACACTATCCATTCTTTCTCCTAACAAATGCTTATACTCTCGCAGCAGCGTGGCTTCCCGCCCGTCCTCGTGATATATCAGAATAATATTCGCCTGTTTTTGCGCCACTACATGTTCTATCAATTTTTTCTGCCGGCAGTAAACCGGCGGGCTTATCTGCAATACATACGGGTTTCCAATCGTCAACTCTTCCGTATTAGGATCCAGCGGCGATACTATTTTAATATGGCGTTCTTTGGCCAACTGCGCTACCGGTTTAAAATTGCCGGCATAGACAGGCCCAATGATAATATCCTGCTGCTGCAAAGTTCCCTGCTGCAACAAGGCTTCTACGTCTTTTTCATAAAAACTGTCGTACACCGAAAGTTCCAGCGACAATCCTTCCTGCTTCAGGTTTTCAATAGCCAGCAAGGCGCCTTCGTAGAAGGAAAAGAAGTTCTCCGGAGTTTTCGACTTCACCGTCAAGGTATCGTCCATATCGCGCAACAGTGGGAGGATTAAAGCCGCTTTGATAGCGGCCGGCAACAGTTGCGGCGACGGCTCGACGGGGGCGGCTTTCAAATCCAGATAAACCGGCGTTTCCATCCCGTAGCAGGCGGCGGTTGTATCTGCGGTTGCCGCCGACGCAGGTGGCTGCACAACGCTTGACTCGCCTGTATCCGTTGCTTTCTCATCTGCTGCCGAAGGGATTTGTAACAACGTTCCGGGTTGCAATTTCCCTTTAAAAAACGCGTCGGTATTCAGTTGCTGCAATGCGGCCGTCGGCACGCCGTACTTGCTGGCTATATCCTGCAACGTTTCGCCGGATTTGACAAGATGATAAGCCGGCTTTGCCTGTTTGGTAGCGACAGGCTCCTTCGTCGGTTCTTTTGACGCGGTCGCCGGAGACGCCAGAGGCGTGGACCGGCTTGAATCAAGCACCGGTACCTTGATATTTTGCCCTTCTTTTAATCCGTCGGAAAGTTCGGGATTATTTTCCATGAGTTGTTCAATAGTTACGCCGTATGCCTTGCTTAGCGAATAAAGCGTCTGCCCTTTTTGCACCACATGGATGTAATACACTTTTCCATTGATGCGGGCTTTCTCTGTAGATTTTTGTACGGGAACCTGCGCATGGGCGATTACACACAACGCCGCCAATAAAAGCATACAAATTATTTTCGATGACTTTTTCATCTGAAAAAAGTATTAATTTTCAATTATAACAACCGTGCCAACAGGTTGGATATATTCATTTCCATACGCTCGTAAATATCGCCCGTATAAGGCGTGCGAACGAACGGCTGGCCGGTAATTTTTTCGTACAATTCCACGTAACGGTTGGTAATGCCGGAGACAATTTCTTCAGTCATTTCCGGCACCTGCTGGCCGGCTTTCCCGCTAAAACCGTTTGCCATCAACCATTCGCGGACAAATTCTTTGGACAGTTGTTTTTGCGGCTCATTGTTTGCCAACCGCTCCGAATAGCCTTCCGCGTAGAAATAGCGCGACGAATCGGGTGTGTGGATTTCATCAATCAAATAAATTTTCCCGTCTTTCTTTCCAAACTCATACTTTGTATCAACCAACAACAAACCTTGCCGCGCCGCCATTTCCGTACCGCGTTGGAACAATGCCAATGCATATTTTTCCAGTTGGTCATAATTTTCTTCGCTTACGATTCCCCGCGAAATAATTTGCCCGCGTGAAATATCTTCATCATGTAAGCCTTGCTCCGCCTTAGTGGTAGGCGTGATGATTGGTTGCGGAAAAGCCTGATGTTCTTTCATGCCGCCTGGCAGCGGCACGCCGCAGATTTCGCGGGCGCCCTCCCGGTAAGCACGCCATGCACTGCCGCTGAGATAGCCCCTCACAATCATTTCCACTGCAAACGGCTCGCAACGATACCCCACAGTCGCCATCGGGTCGGGCGAGGCAATGCGCCAGTTGGGAACGATGTCCTCCGTAGCTGCCAGAAACTTCGCGGCAATTTGGTTTAACAGTTGCCCCTTGTAGGGAATGCCTTCCGGCAACACCACATCAAAAGCAGAAATACGGTCGGTTACAATCATCACCAAATATTTGTCGTCAATGGTATATACATCGCGTACTTTGCCTGTGTATTTAGCGGTTTGTTTCGGAAGGTGGAAATTAGTAGTTGTGATTGCTTTCATGTATGGTAATTTGTTTATGATATATACAAAAATACAAAAAAATAATTAAATGCAGATGAATCCTGTTCTGCCCTTTTTGAAGAAGCGTAAACTACGAAAACAGTAATCCCTTACTCACGTACCACCTGAACGTAAGCAGGCGCATTCCTTTGGCAGGGCACAACGTGAACAAATAAAAAACGAACAGCACGAAACTGGCGCCCCACTTTAAACTTTCGCGAACGATACTCTTGGCGTATTCGGCCTGCGACAGGTTTTTTGAGCGGATGCGTTCGCTTTTCCCAATGCCCAGCGCTTGCCGCCGGAAGAAGTCAAAGGTGAGCCGGCGGTCAGGCACATAATGATGAACAATAGCGTCCGGCACATAATAGACGTTTTCTTTTGCAGACGCCAAGCGGTAGAAAAAATCTTTTTCTTCGGCCCCGTCCATGCTGTTGCCTTTACGTCCCAAATCAGGACTGAACAGGCCGTATTTTTCAAACATTTCTTTCTTCACAGCCATATTCGCGCCGACAGGGAATTGCCGGCGGTTGAAAATTTTTACCTTATCGCCCAAATCAAGCGAAGAGGTGAGCGATAGCAGAAAGTGCGACATCCAGCGCGGGCGACGGCTTTCAAAGCGGGGATAGATGCGGCCGCCGCAAGCCGCTGCATCCAGTGTCCGCCCGAAAAATGCAAGCATCTTTTCGAGATAATCAGGTTCGGCCACCGCATCGTCGTCCATAAAAATGATGACGCCGCCGGCAGCTTCTTTGATTCCGCGGTTACGGGCGTGCGACAGCCCTTGTTGCGTTTCCACCAAATAGCGGTAATTAAAACCGGGCGCATACTGCGAAAAGTTTTCACAAAGGCTTTCCGTAGCATCGGCGCTGTTGTTATTGATGAGCAACACCTCGAAAAGGCCGTGCGAAAGGGTTTGCCGCACGAGGCTGTGCAGTGCGTCAAGGATGCAGTCGCTACGGTTGTAGGTGCAAACAACCACCGATAATTTCAACGGTTCATTCATTTATCCGGTAATTTTTAAAAAATTCGACGATGCCGCTGTCTATTGATAAATCAAATTTCCTGGCAAAATACGCCGGCGATTGAAGCAGCGTTTCTTTGTCGGCCATCGTCCATATTTTGGGATTTGACTTCTCCCCGTCAAAAACGATGCAACGCAAATTATCATTTTGTACCTTGCCCGAAAAAGCGGCGCCGGCTATTATCGTGTGGAAAAACATTTCGTCGGGAACGTGCGTGTATTTAAAATAGGCGGTATAATCGGGGTGTTCGGCAATAAAGTCCATGATATGCTTTACGCATGCGCCGGTCAATGTCCACCATTGCGAGCCGTAGAAGATGGATTTGTTTGCATACGGTTTCCGGTTATAAAACAGCCGCTGGATTTTTGTAATGCCGAAATTCATTCTCTTTAAAAATGCCGAACGGTTTTCAAAGAGGAAAAATCCCGTATAGCGTTTCTTGAATTTCGGCGGCAGTTCGGCTATATTGCGGCATTGTATATATTCATTGCCCGGATGGGCGGCAAGGTGCGCTTCAAACGCCTGCACCGGCTTAATGGGATAATCGCAACCGCTGAGCAGGCAGTAATAATCGAATGTCCCGGCGGCAAGCGCCGTTTGCAAGAGATGAAGCGTTGCCTGTACCATGGAAAAACTGCCCCAAGCTATATTTTCCCGCTGTTCGATAAATGTGCATCGCCCCGCCAGCAGTTTTTCAAAAGGAGGCATGGCGGTTTTTTTGTCGAGATGCACAAAAACCATTTCTTTGGGTTTGTTGATGGCCGTTACCAGTTCTTTGAGCATCGCCGGCCATGCATGGGCAAGGATAAGGTACGCTACGCTCATTTTTGTGCAGTTATTTCATAAAACAAATAAGGTTTTCGCCTTTTACAGCCAGCCTGAAATTGTATTTTGTTAATGCCTTGAAGAACGACAACGCCGCGCCTTCCCGCATCCGGTCGTGGAGTTCGATAATCAGCGTTTTTACTTTCGGCAGCCAGGCGTCATAGCCGCTTTCAAACAGTTCCTTTTCCGACCCTTCAATATCTATTTTCAATATGTCTATTTTTTCGAAGACCTGTTGGCGCATCAATTCGGGAATAGATACCGCCTTTATTGCGCCCGGCGAACCCTCCGGCGCCTCGCTGACCATAAAGCCCCACGCACCGTAGCCCTGGTCTTCGATTTTCAGGCTGGCCGGTTTATTCCACAGGCCGGCTTGATATAAACGGATATTCGGATAGGGGGCTGTATTCTTTTTCAGTAATTCAAAGTTGGCGGGTTCCGGCTCCACTGCAATAATCTTAGCATTCGGGAAACGATTGGCGTAAAAAATCGTAGCCAGCCCAATGTTTGCGCCGCAATCGAATATTATTTCCGGCGAACATTTGCCGTTAATATTGTAGTTAATATCATAGCAACGTTGCACCATCACGCTTTCAAAAATCGGAAAATCGGAGGAACCTTTCCGTAAATATAGGGGATGGCGGAAACGTTTAGGATAATTAAACCGCACGAGTTTTGCGCCGGTATATTTTAACCGGAAAATAAGCGCAACGCCTTTCCATCCGAAACAGTTGTAAAATGCCGGTATGCGTATTAATGATCTCCTAATTATTCCCATTTTTTGCAGCAATAAAATTTCGTTTTACTTCATATCCTGCGACGGCAATAAACAGCAAAAGCAGCAGCGCCAAACAACTCACCGACGCTGTTTCCAATACCCCGTATGCTTTCGGCTTAAATACAAATTCCACGATGTGTTCACCGGCCGGTACGCGCAAGGCGCGCAACACATAGTTAGCGCGGAAATGCGGCGCGGGCCGCCCGTCGATAAAGGCTTCCCAACGGGTCAGCCCGTCATCGTAATAAATTTCGGAGAACACTACGACTTGCTCGCTGTTGGATTTTACTTTATATTGAATATCGTTAATTTTATAGGCGGCGAGTTCTACCTGTGCCGTTTCGTCGCGTTGCGGGGCAAAGCCTTCCAGCTGGGCGCCGAAACGGTTATCAACAACGGCGGTGGTTTTTAAATTCACTTCGCCGAGGGCGGCTATTTCTTCATCGGCGCTGGATACAAAGCGCAACGTATCGACAAACCAGGCATTACCAAAAGCCTCGGGATTACGCTGTACTTGCGGCTGGCCGTTATCCTTATCCGGCACAATCAGGTAGCGCGTGTTAAGCATACTGAGGACATGGATGTCTATTTTGCTCAGGTAGCGGTCGATTAATTCCTGGTAGCGGCGCAACTTTGCCCCGTGATAGCCGCCGACAGATTTGTGGTAATAGGACGTGCCGGCATCCTGAAACGGCGACACGGTAAGGTTCAGCACACGGTAGTTGGGGTCGGCGTCTTCCAGAATTAATTTATCGGCGTCGGTCATTTCCCATGCAGCTTTTGCTGCGGTTTTCGGCACAAAATCGCTATTGTCCAGATAGCGTTTATCCACATTTGCCAAATCGAATAGCACCAGCGCGGCCAATGCGCCCGTCAGCAAGGGCTGTTTTATTTTTTTTGCGCCATACAGCCACAATAATGTTACGCCGATACCTATAATAACAATACTGCGCCATGCGTCGGCGCGGAAAGCGCTCACGCGGGCTGTCTCCAGTGCGTCAAACAGCGGCGCGTACGACGGGTTGCGCATATATTGCGCATAGGCCTGCATTTCTTCTTCGCTAAAAAATTGGAAAAACACGTGCGGGAAGAGGATGAACAATAAAGCTACGCCGGCGGTTAATCCCAAACTGATAAAAAACGCCTTCCTTTTTTCGACAAGCAGTTTCGGGTTTTTAACTGTTTCAGCTAAGGCCAGCAACGCCAGCAGCGGAATGGCGAGTTCGGCAATCACCAGGATGGACGACACGGCGCGGAACTTGTTATACATCGGAAAATAGTCGAGAAACAGGTTGGTAAGCCCCATAAAATTGTGCCCCCAGGAAAGCACGACCGACAGCAGCGTGCCGGCCAGGAGCGCCCATTTCAGGTATCCTTTGATGACAAACAGCCCGAAAATAAACAGGAACAGGATGAATGCGCCTACATATACAGGCCCGGAAGTGGACGGCTGATTGCCCCAGTAGCTGTTTTGCTGCGACACAAACTGGCGGGCTTCATTGCCCGAAAGGGATTTCCGCACCTCCGATGCGTGGTTTTGCGCCATGTAACCGGTAGCGCCGCCCTTGGCGTCCGGGATAAGCAGTGTAAACGTTTCGCCAATGCCATAGCTCCACTGCGTGGCATAGTCGCGGTCGAGGCCGCCGGTTTTATTGCCGGCGTTGCCGGTGAGTTCCGACTTCCCGCGGATGGTTTGCCCGGTATGCTTGACCGACAGCAAAAGGTTGGCAGCGTTGGCGCCAAAACCAATGCTTCCTGCTACCAGCAACACCGCCGAGGCTTTTATGAATTTTACCCACTGCCTGTTTTTAATGTCATAAATCAACCGGCAAATCACCAGCACCAGCACAAAAAGCAGGAAGTAATACGTCATTTGGAAATGGTTGGAAAATAATTGCAGGGCAAAAAACAGTGCCGTAACCGCCCCGCCGGGCAGCCAGCGCCCCCGGTACGCCCAAATAATCCCGGCCAGCGTGGGCGGAATAAGTTCCAGCGCCCATACTTTCCAGATATGCCCCGCCTCAATGATAATTAAAAAGTAGGAGGAAAACCCATACGCCATCGCCCCCGCAATCGCTAACCACGGGTTGATGCGCAACGCCAGCAGCAGGATAAAAAAGCCGAGCATGTAAGCAAAAAGGTGACTGGCCGGCGAGGGCAACCACCCTTCAAAGGTGCGCCGCAAGGGCGACAGTACCGACGCGGACTTGTAGCCCGGCGTAATCTGATAGGCCGGCATCCCCGAAAACATACGGCTGGCCCAAAGACTTTTTTCGCCGTTATTTTCTTTTGCATATTGCCCGATGTCTTGCCCCGCCCCGGCGCCCTGCCGGACGTCGTTTTGGTGCAGTTGCTTGTCCTCAAAAATAACCGGCGTAAAATACCCCACGGCGACAATATAAAAGGTAATAATAGCGGCAAGGTATGGCAAAATCTGTTTAAAAATGTTTTTCATGTGTCATTATTATTATGCAAAGGTAGGAAAAAATCAAAGATGTAATGATGTGGCGATGGGATGATGTGGGCTGACGCCAGCCTGCTTCATACCTCATACATCAAAAAGAGCGAAAGCCCCCTTCCCCAATGCCTGCGTTTGGCTGTTATCTTTTTTTATTGTACTTTTGCAAAACTAAAACATACTTTTGTTTAACTTATATTTGAATACATGCAGCAAAAACAACATACCTTAAACCAAGAAGTAACATTTTCGGGAAAAGGGTTGCATACCGGCGCGGAAGTAACTATGACCGTGTGTCCCGCCCCTGCCAATCATGGAATAAAATTCCAACGGACAGACCTTCCCCAGCAACCGGCGATTGACGCCAGCGCCGATTATGTATCGGCCACCGCGCGCGGGACTACATTAACGCATAACGACGTCCGTATTTGCACTATTGAGCATTTAATGGCCGGGTTCATGGGCATGGAAATCGACAATGCGCTGGTAAAAATCAATTCCGCCGAAGCCCCTGTGCTGGACGGCAGCGCCCGCCAATATGTGGAAGCGTTTGCAAAAGCCGGATTGAAAGAACAGGACGAAAAACGGTTTATCTTTGAAATCCGCGAAAAATTTGTGTACCGCGACGAACAGAACAACAAGGAAATTGTGTTCCTGCCCGACCAGGATTTCAGTATCGACCTGATGATTGATTACAACTCGCAAGTGGTCGGCAACCAGTATGCGCGGTTGAATAAAATAGAAGACTTTGCCACGCAGATAGCGCCGTGCCGCACGTTCGTATTTTTCCATGAATTGGAGCCGCTGTTTAAGAACAACCTTATCAAAGGCGGCGATATGGAAAACGCGATTGTGATTGTAGAAAAACAGGTGCCCCCGGAAGAGCTGATTCACATAGCCGAACTGTTCAACAAGCCAACAATAGCACGCGTTCCCGCCGGGTACCTGAATAACCTGGAATTGCGTTTCCCGAATGAAATTGCCCGCCACAAATTGCTTGACCTCATGGGCGACCTTGCCCTGATAGGGTTCCCAATAAAAGGGAAAATTATTGCCACCAAGCCGGGGCACCAAATCAATACGGAAGTGGCTAAAACATTACGTAAATTAGCGAAACGGGAAGCATTGAAACCCGTAGCGCCCCGCTATAACCCAAACGACGAACCGCTGATTGACATTAACGGCATCCGCAAATTATTGCCGCACCGCCCGCCGTTTTTGTTGGTGGATAAAATCCTGCAGCGCACCAATGAACACGTTGTCGGCATAAAAAACGTAACGATGAACGAGCCGTTCTTTGTCGGGCATTTCCCCGATGAACCGGTCATGCCGGGCGTGTTGGTGATTGAAGCGATGGCGCAGGTGGGCGGCATTTTAGCGCTCAGCGCCGTGGAAGACCCCGAAAACTATTCCACCTATTTTATAAAAATAGACAAAGTAAAATTCAAACGCAAAATTGTGCCCGGCGACACGCTCATATTTAAACTGGAACTCCTGGAACCTATCCGGCGCGGCATTGTGAATATGCTGGGGCAAGCCTTCGTTGGCGATACATTAGCTGCCGAAGGAGAATTGATGGCGCAAATTGTGCACAATAAATAACGCCCCCCTTACCCCTTTTACCCTTTTGCTACTATGACTTTAAATCAAATCCACCCCCACGCCAGGCTGGGGAAAAATGTAACGGTAGAAGCATTTACCACCATTGCCGGCCAGGTAGAAATCGGCGATAATTCCTGGATTGGGCCGAATGTAACGATAATGGACTATGTGAAAATCGGCAAAAACTGCCAGGTATTTCCCGGCGCGGTTATCGGCGCGGCGCCGCAAGACCTGAAATTCCAGGGCGAAGTAACGTATGTAGAAATCGGAGACAACACGATTATCCGCGAATGCGCTACCGTCAACCGCGGCACAAAAGCCAGCAACAAGGGAATAACGCGCATCGGGAACGACACCCTCGTCATGTCGTATGTACACATTGCCCACGATTGCGTAGTGGGCAATAATGTAGTACTGGTAAGTTATGTCGGCATTGCCGGCGAAACAACCGTCGAAGACTGGGCTATTATCGGCGGCAATTCTTCCGCCCATCAATTTACCCGTATCGGCGCCCATTCCATGCTTTCCGGCGGCTCGCTGGTAGGCAAGGACGTGCCGCCTTATATTTTAGCGGGGCACCGCCCGCTGGCTTTCGGCGGCATAAATATTATCGGCTTGCGGCGGCGGGGATTCAGCAATGAACAAATCCAGGAAATCAGCAATATTTATAAAGTCATTTACGGCGGCGGGCTGAACATTTCCGATGCGTGTATGAAAATTGAAGACACGTTTGCCGTTTCGCCCGAACGCGATACGATTTTACATTTCATCCGCTCGTCCAAGCGCGGCATCATCAAAAGCACCCTGACGGGCGGGCTGGACGAATAATATCCCTGTTTTAATTCATAACTCCTTCCCGAGAGGGGCTCGAGGTGATGACATGACGTTGCCGCAAACTCCGGTGCGTTTTCCCAACGTTGGGAAAACGTGAAAAAGTCTTTTTTATACTTTCCCAATGTTGGGAAAACGCGAAAAAGTCTTTTTTATACTTTCCCAACATTGGGAAAACGCGAAAAAGTCTTTTTTATACTTTCCCAACGTTGGGAAAACGCGAAAAAGTCTTTTTTATACTTTCCCAACGTTGGGAAAACGCGAAAAAGTCTTTTTTATACTTTCCCAACATTGGGAAAACGCGAAAAAGTCTTTTTTACACTTTCCCAGCGTTGGGAAAGCGCCTCCCCTGCCTCCTGCCTCTTTCAACTTTCAACTATCGGAATAAACGGGTACCGCGCCGAGAAGTCTTGTATCTTTTGATGTAAATCCGTTAAGAATTTCCGGTGTGCGGTGGTATTTTCATGCAGCGGGCGGTGCTGTTGCGCGGCGATGATTTTTTCCGCTTCGTGCATGATTGTTGTTGTTTCGCCGTCCAGCGCCGCCTCCGAAAAGCGTTGCCAAATATAGTCCACCGCCTGCGCGGAAGGATGCAGCATATCCGCGTCATAAAAGCGGTAATCGCGCAACTCGTCCATCATAATTTCATAAGCGGGAAAGTACCGGACATTTGGGAACTGTTGCTGTAACTGCTCGATGGCAAGCAAGAGGTGGGCTTTGCTCAACTGGTTTCCATGTGCGCCGTCTTTCCAGTGGCGCACGGGGCTTACCGTGAGAACCCATGTACGCGCAGGTTCGGCGGCGATTTCCTTCGCGAGCAGCCTCGCCGTTTCCTCCGCCGGAGAGAAGCTGCGCTCAAAATCCGTTGCCGGGAATTTATGGCAGTTAGCGACGATTGTATTTTTTTCTTTATGCCGGTAAGCCCACGACGTACCCAGGCTCGCCACTACGAAAGACGCATGGAGAAAAGCGTCCTGCCCCGCCCGCAAAGCGTCGTTTGCCTGCTGCAAAAAAACCGCAGCGTCGGGATGCGAAAAACTGCTATGGTGAGAAAACGTTGTCCACAGCCCGTTGCAGCAAACCAGTTCTTTTTTTTCAAACGGCTTCCCGCTGCGCAGCCGCTGCAACGCCTGCACAACCGACTGCGGATTATACGCTGCGCCGAATGGATTTATTGTTACGGGGAATTTGCGTTGCCGCATGGCCTCGCCCATGTTGGAAGCAAAGCAGGAACCGATGAACAGTACCGGCGTGCGGTAAGTTATCCGCTGCGGGAATGCGGGAATCGTTATAAGGGTTTGCCAGAGCATGCGTTCAAATTGGCTTTCAGTTTTGCAAAGCCGGCACCTTGCAGCGCCGACTTTGCAAAGATAGTATTAAAAACCGGTTCATCCAGGTTGTACCAGTCGCCGGCGGTGAAGTTGACTGTTTCGGGAATCGTCCAATTGTCCATCCTGTGCGGCGGCGCTTTTTCATTCCATGGACACGCCAGCTGGCAATAATCACAGCCGAAGCAATAATTTTCCAGGGGCACGCCGGTTTCGCCTTTACGTTTATTGTGGTACGAAATACAGCGGTGGGCATTCAGCAGGTAGGGCTGTAAAGCCTTTCCGGGGCAGGCGTCTATGCACCGCGTACATTTCCCGCAACGGTTTTTTTCCTGCCGCGTATTATATTCCAGCGCGGCATCCAGCGCCAGCGTGGCGATAAACGTAAACGAACCCAAGGCAGGAGAAATCAACAGATTGTTTTTCCCTATCCAGCCCAATCCGGCGCGGACAGCCCACGCTCTCTCCAAAACCGGCGCCGCATCTACAAATCCGCGTATGGAAATTTCCGGCGCAACGGTTTTCACCGCCGCTATCACCGCCGTCAATTTATCCCGAATGAAATGATGGTAATCCACGCCGTAGGCATAGCAAGCGATTTGAGGGGCGGTTGCCGGCTGCCGTTGCGGCGGTTTGTAATTCAACAGCGCGACAACTACCGATTGCGCATTTTCGACTAACAGCGCAGGGTTGGAACGCTTCTCTATATTCCGCGCCATATAAGCCATTCCGGCATGATACCCGGCCGACAGCCAGCTGTTCAGATGCGCCCGTTCTGTTTCCAGCGCTGCCGCCGCCGCGGCGCCGCAAGCGTCAAAGCCCGCTTCGGCCACAGCGTTTTTTATGAATTGCGTGAGCGCCGGTTTATCCATTTTACATAAATGATATTGGCTACCCGGCGTTCGCCGTAGTGGTCGAACAATTTATTATCGCTGGGATAATTTACTATTCCGTTTTCGTTTTCGCCGCGCACGTACATCGTAGAAGAACCGCCGCCGTCAAAATTCATAGCGTCGCGGCAATCCAGGGCGCCGGACAGTAGATAAAGTTCGGCGATGCTCATTCCTGCGGCGCGGGCGTTCCTGCCGTCCACCACCACAAGCAAAACGGCGCCATTGCTTTTTGTGGCAACAAATGTACGCGGGTGGCGGTTTTTATTAAAAGCATTTTCCTGCAGTCGCGCAGGCTGCCCGTCTTTCATAATCAGCGGGCCGGCGACCAGCACATTTTTACTGTCGATCGAGTGTTCCCATCCGGCGTTGGCCGTGTCGCGCGCGAGTATGCGCACGGCGGATGCGTCAATAGCCAGCGCCGCATTATTGCGGGAAGTTTGTTTTGCCGGTTCATGCAGCACGACCCCGTTCACGCGCACAAAGTCTACCGACCCGCCGTTTTTCATGTCAAAGAAAGATGCATTGACGCCGGCGACGGCATCCGCCCGTTTGCATAAATCGCTTGTGCCGATAAGCGTATCGCTCACGTCGTAGATGCCGAGGCGCACCGTGTCGTTGGGAATAATTTCCAGGATACTGATGCTTTGCTGCGCGTCAAAAAGGCGGAGTTGCGCCTGGCGCAAGGTGATATTTCCGGCGATTTCTTTTGTTTGCCACGAAGCCTCCGCAAGGGTTTTTGCTACTTCGGCCACGGACGGTTGCGCAAATGCCTGCACGGCGGCAAGTATCCAAACAATACTGAGCAGGGATGTTTTTTTCATACGGCGATGTTTTTATTCGTAATGATTTTATTGTTGCAGGGAAGCAATCCCGTTTAACTTTTAGTTTTTAACGCTACACAGCTTTTAAGTCGAAATACATGATACGCGTGTCGTCGTTGACATCCTGTTCGGTGAGGAATTTAAAATCATTCTTTTGGTAAAACGGCAGGGCGTCCCGGTAAGCGTCCACCATAAGGAAACGGCAACCGGCACGCTGTTGCTCGTTAATATACATATTTTGGCCCGTTAAAAGCATGAGGCTTCCGATACCCATACCCGTATATTTCTTTGCCACTGCTAAACGTCCGATTTTTACAGCCGGATAACTTCTGCGGCGTTTATCATTAGGAATAGCACGGTTTATTTTGTTCCATCCGGGCTTCTCGCCTTCGTTCTTAATCAGGCTATCGTTCGAAAGGGAAAAATAGGCTATTGTTTCGTCGTCGGTTTGATACATATACGTTATAGCAAGCAAGGACTTCAAATAATTCTTTGCGTCATTCAGCAAAAAATTATTCAAGTCCTCATCTTCGCTTTCGAATGGTGGCGTTATCATATCCTCTTCTAAACGTACTAACCGGATATTTGCCGGTATGGATGATACTTTTATGCTCATGGCATGGGAAATGTCGCTATGCTTTTTGACCATTCGTACGCTTTCTTCATTTTTTCACGTTTTTCCCTGGATATGGGAATAACGTTTTCCATTGCTTCGGTGAGCCTTTGGGCGTCTTTACCCCAGATAATCGGGGTGTCTTTAATTGGGCGTGCCATAATTGCATTAAGGTTAATGTTCGGTAACAAAGGTATAAAATATATTTGAAAGGGAAAAGCGCACTGCTGCCGGCTGCGACTAACCACCCAGCGCCGCCAACTGTTCTTCTATCGCTTTGATGCGCGCTTCGCCGTCAGACAGTTTTTTGCGTTCGAGGGCTACGACCGGCTCGGGGGCATGCTGCACAAACTTTTCGTTGCGCAGTTTTTGCTGGACGGACGCTACGAATTTTTGCTGGTACGCCAAGTCTTCCCGGAGTTTTTTTGTTTCTTCTTCTACGTTCAGCAAAGCGCCGAGCGGTATGAAAAATTCGGCGGCGCCGGTCAGGAACGAATGGCCGTTCTGCCCTTCCGGCTGCCTGCCGGGGTGGATGGCGCTCAGGTGGGCTATTTTTTGCAGCACGGGGAAGAGGTTTTCGTCGAATGCGCCTTTTACGTACAGTTCCAGGGGTTCCCTCGGCGCAATGTTCTTGCTTTGGCGCAGGGTGCGGATGGCGGTAACGGTATTTTTCAGCTGTTCAAAATGCGCCAGGCAGGTTTCGTCAAATTCGTTGGCATAGGGCTGGAGCGCTATCATCAGGCTTTCGCCGGGCTGGCGTTCGGCCAGGCGCTGCCAGATTTCTTCGGTAATAAACGGCATGAACGGATGCAACACCCGCAACAATCGGTCGAAAAACAGCAGCGTGGCGTCGAGCGTAGCGTTATCCATGCCTCCTTTCGGCTTGATTATTTCCAGGTACCACGCGCAAAAATCGTCCCAGAACAGTTTGTAGATTTTCATCAACGCTTCGGACAGGCGGTATTTGTCAAAGTCGTCGTTGATTTCTACCAGCGCTTTGCGGAAAGCGTGGCGGAACCATTCCACCGCCTGTGCGGAAGCCGCCGGCTGTACGGCGTTTTCGTCGGGTTGCCATCCTTTGACTAAACGGAATGCGTTCCAGATTTTGTTGCAAAAATTGCGTCCTTGTTCGCACAATGCTTCGTCAAACGGCAAGTCATTCCCGGCGGGGGAAGTGAGCAGCATGCCCATGCGCACGCCGTCGGCGCCGTACCGGTTCATCAGCGCTACCGGGTCGGGCGAGTTGCCGAGGCTTTTTGACATTTTCCGTCCAAGGCGGTCGCGCACGATGCCCGTCAAGTAAACATTCCTGAACGGATAGCCGCCCGCCCATTCGTAGCCGGCGATAATCATCCGCGCCACCCAGAAGAACAGTATCTCCGGCGCAGTAACCAAATCCGACGTGGGGTAATAGTACTGCAAATCGCGGTTCGGATCTACCTCCTCGCCGCTGCCCGGCACGGCGGGGTCAAATACGGAAACCGGCCACAGCCACGACGAGAACCATGTGTCGAGGCAATCGTTGTCTTGCTGCAGGCTGTCGGCCGTGAGCGATTTGTTTTTCGTTTTCTCGCGCGCCAGCTGCAATGCCTGTGCTTCATTTTCGGCTACGACGAAACTGCCGTCGGGCAGGTACCATGCCGGAATACGGTGCCCCCACCACAATTGCCGCGAAATACACCAGTCTTTGATGTTCTCCATCCAGTGGCGATATGTATTCCTGAACTTTGGCGGATACAGCTGCACATCGCCATTCTCTACGGCGGCAAGTGCCGGCGCCGCCAGCTCCGCCATCCTTACAAACCACTGCGTGGAAAGTTTCGGCTCTATCGACACATCGGTGCGTTCGGAATAGCCTACCTTGTGCGTATAATCTTCTACTTTTTCCAGCAACCCTGCCGCCGCCAGATCCTTTTCCACCTGCCGGCGGGCGGCGAAACGGTCTTGCCCGGCATACGCCTGCGCGCGCTCATTCAGCGTGCCGTTGTCGTTAAAAATATCAATCACTTCCAGCCGGTGTTTTTCGCCGAGCAGGTAGTCGTTAATATCATGCGCCGGCGTTACTTTCAGGCAGCCCGTGCCGAACTCCCTGTCCACATATTCATCTTCTATCACCGGGATTTCGCGGCCAATGAGCGGTACGATGACGGTCTTTCCTTTGAGGTGGGCGGTTTTCGGGTTACCGGGATGAATGGCTATCGCCGTATCGCCCATAATCGTTTCCGGGCGCGTGGTAGCCACAACCGCTACCCCCCCGGATTTTACCGCATACCTTATATAATAGAGTTTCCCCTGCTGCTCTTTATAAATAACCTCTTCGTCGCTCACGGCGGTGAGGGCTTGCGGGTCCCAGTTCACCATCCGCACGCCCCGGTATATTTTCCCCTTGCGGTACAAGTCAACAAACACGCGGATGACGCTGCGGGAATACCCTTCGTTCATCGTGAAACCAGTGCGTTCCCAGTCGCACGAAGCGCCGAGTTTTTTCAGCTGTTCCAGGATAATGCCGCCATGTTTGCGCGTCCATTCCCACGCATGTTCAACAAACTGCTCGCGCGTCAAATCCTGTTTCCGGATACCTTCGGCGGCCAGTTTCGCGACCACTTTGGCTTCGGTAGCAATCGAGGCATGGTCGGTTCCCGGCACCCAGCAGGCGTTTTTGCCCTGCATCCGCGCCCGCCGCACCAGCACATCCTGGATGGTATTGTTCAGCATGTGCCCCATGTGCAGCACGCCCGTTACATTCGGCGGCGGGATGACAACCGTATAGGGTTCGCGGTCGTCGGGTTCGGAATGAAAAAACCCGTGATCCATCCACCAGGCATACCATTTGCTTTCTACTTCAGCGGGATTATATTTTGCAGGCGTTTCCATAGTTTGTATATATAAAAATCAAGGGTGCAAAGATACGATTTTTTTTGATGTGCTAGCGGGATGATTTGGGCGGCGCCCGTCCAGTCGGCTCCCGATTGTTCAAAATCCGGACGATTTCCGTTCAATCGGCTCCCGATTGCTCATCATTCACCGTTCATTATTTTCCGGCGTTAGCCAACACGCAGTGCTTAACGCGCAGTTCTTAAGTTTCAACTTTCTTTTCTCTTGCGGTTATGGGAAATTGTTTGTATTTTTGCATGCAAGTTGAAAAAAAAACTAACCATATATTATAGCATGAAAACAGCACATAATTTTAACGCAGGCCCCTGCGTACTTCCAAAGCCGGCCATCGCTGCCGGCATTGATGCATTAAAGGATTTCAAAGATAGCGGCATGTCGGTGATTGAGATTTCGCACCGCAGCAAAGACTGGGAAGCCGTGATGAACGAAACGGAAACCCTCTGGCGGGAATTACTGGGCATCCCCGGTAACTACAAGGTTCTTTTCCTCGCCGGCGGCGCCAGCATGCAGTTCCTGATGGTTCCCTGTAATTTGCTTGAAAAGAAAGCGGCCTACCTCGAAACGGGCGTCTGGGCGAAAAAGGCGTTCAAGGAAGCGCAAATCCTCGGCGGCGACAAGGCGGTGAAAACAGCTTCGTCGGCCGACAGGAATTATACTTACATCCCGAAAGGGTTCGTGATTCCCGCCGACGCCGACTATTTCCACATCACGACCAACAATACCATTTACGGCACGGAGATACATACCGACCTCGACAGCCCCGTGCCTCTGGTGGCGGACATGTCGTCCGACATTATGAGCCGGCCGGTGGACGTGGCCAAATACGGGCTGATTTACGGCGGCGCACAGAAAAATGTAGGCACCGCCGGCGTGGCGTTTGTAATCATACGCGAAGATATTTTGGGCAAAGTAACGCGCCCGGTGCCCTCCATCCTTGATTACCGTACGCATATCCAAAACGGGTCCATGTTCAATACGCCGCCGGTGTTCCCCATTTTGATAATGAACGAAACGCTGAAATGGGTGAAAGCGCAGGGCGGCGTGCAAAACATCTACAAAAAGAACGTGGAAAAGGCGGCGCTGCTTTACAACGAAATCGACCGCAACCCTCTGTTCACCGGCACGGCGGAAAAAGAAGCCCGTTCGCTGATGAACATTTGTTTTGTGATGAACAAAGGGTACGAAAACAAGGAAGAAGCGTTCCTCCAGTACGCCAAAGAACGCGGCATGGTCGGCATCAAGGGGCACCGCTCTGTAGGCGGCTTCCGCGCTTCGGTGTACAACGCCTGCCCGAAAGAAAGCGTCGAAGCGCTGGTGCAATGTATGCAGGAATTTGAAAAAACGAATAAATAACAACCCCATGAAAATAGTAGTAGCTACCGAAAAGCCGTTCGCAAAAACCGCTGTAGACGGCATACGTGAAATCATCGAAGGCGCCGGCGGAGAACTGCGGCTGCTCGAAAAATATACCGCTGCCGGCGCCTTCTGCCAGGCCGTGGCGGACGCCGACGGGTTGATTGTACGCTCCGACAGGGTAACAAAGGAAGTGATTGCCGCAGCAAAACAGTTAAAAATTGTCGTACGCGCCGGCGCGGGGTATGACAACCTCGATTTGCCCGCCTGCGCCTCGCGCGGCATTGTGGCGATGAATACGCCCGGGCAAAATTCCAACGCCGTCGCGGAACTGGCCATAGGCATGATGGTGTACATGGCGCGCAACGCCTTTCAACCGGGCACAGGGTCGGAATTGAAAGGAAAAAAATTAGGCATTCACGCTTACGGAAATGTAGGACGCCTGGTAGCCGCTATCGGCAAGGGTTTCGGGATGGACGTACATGCTTTTGACCCGTTCGTACCCAGGGAAGCGATGGAAAAGGACGGCGTAAAAGCCTGCGACAGCGCGGAAGAACTGTACGGGCAATGCCGGTACGTATCGCTGCATATCCCGGCTACCGCGCAAACAAAACAGTCTGTCGGCTATGCGCTGCTGGCCGCATTGCCGAAAGGCGGCTGCCTCGTGAACACCGCACGCAAGGAAGTCATCCACGAAGCGGAATTGCTGCGTGCGCTGGAAGAACGCGCCGATTTGAAATATATCTCGGACATAGCGCCGGACAATCACGCCGTATTACAGGAGAAATTCGGCGGGCGGTACTTTTCCACTCCCAAAAAGATGGGCGCAGAAACCGCCGAAGCCAATATCAATGCCGGCCTCGCCGCCGCCCGCCAAATAATCAATTTCCTCACAAACGGAGACAGGACGTTTCAAATAATATAAATGGTAAAAATAAAACCCTTTGCGGCATTGCGGCCGCCAAAAGAAATAGCAAAAGAAGTGGCTTCGCGCCCTTACGACGTGCTGAACTCGCAGGAAGCAAAAGCCGAAGCAGGCGAAAAATCCTTGCTGCATATCATCAAGCCCGAAATAGACTTCGACCCGATTATCGACGAACATTCGCCGGCGGCGTATGACAGGGCGGCAGCAAATTTTAAAAAATGGCAGGCGCGCGGCTGGCTGAAACAGGACGCCAAAGAAATGTACTACCTCTACGCGCAGACGATGGACGGCCGCACGCAATACGGCCTGGTCGCCGCCGCCAGTGTGGACGACTACCTCGAAGGACGCATCAAAAAACACGAATTGACGCGCAAGGATAAGGAAGAAGACCGCATGATACACGTACGCATACAGGACGCCAACATCGAGCCGGTGTTCTTTGCCTATCCCGACGCGCCGGAGATGAACGACATCGTGAAGAAAATAACGGAAAGCCAAACGCCGGAATATGACTTTGTGTCGGAAGACGGCTTTGGGCACCACTTTTGGGTGATTGACGACGAAGCCCTCATCCGGCGCATCACCGGAATATTTGCCGCCATTCCGGCCATGTACGTAGCCGACGGGCATCACCGCTCGGCGGCGGCGGCGCTGGTAGGGCAGGAAAAACGCAATGCCAACCCGAACCATACGGGCAACGAAGAATACAATTATTTTATGGCGGTGATTTTCCCCGAAAGCCACTTGAAGATTATTGACTACAACCGGGTGGTAAAAGACTTGAACGGCTTGCCCCCCGCGCAATTTCTCGAAAAATTACGCGCATCGTTTGACGTGGAAGAAAAAGGAACGGAAGTGTACAAACCCTCGAAACTGCACAATTTCTCCATGTACCTCGCCGGCCGCTGGTATTCGCTGACGGCGAAAGAAGGCGTTTACAACGACCATGACCCTATCGGGGCGCTGGATGTAACAACGCTTTCCAACGAAGTATTCGACAAAATCCTCCATCTGGGCGACCTGCGCACTTCCAAACGGATTGACTTTGTAGGCGGCATCCGCGGCCTCGCCGAATTGAAAAAGCGCGTGGACAGCGGCGACATGGCGGCGGCCTTTGCGCTCTACCCCGTTTCAATGAAACAGCTTATCGACATTGCAGATTCCGGGAACATCATGCCGCCAAAAACCACATGGTTTGAACCCAAACTGCGCAGCGGGCTGATGATTCATAAAATTTAAAATATGTTACAACGCATTCAAACCCTTTATTTGCTACTTGCATGCGGACTGTTGGCGTCGCTTTTTTTTATCCCGGTGTGCGAAACCGCCGGCGGGGCAACGGCGTATAGCGATGACGCCGGTTTACTGGTATTGTTAATCCTTTCCATCGCGGCGGCATTGGGAGCGCTGGTTTTATACCGGCGGCGGACATGGCAAATTCGCTTATGTATTCTTAACAGTATTGTCTTAACAGGCTTTCAAGGATGGATAGCCTGTTATTTCTTTACGGCGGAAGCAGCGTTTTCCGTATCCGCCGTATTTCCGTTGATAGCTGCCATCCTTACGCTCATGGCCGCGCGGTACATCGCCCGCGACGACGCACTGGTACGCAATACAGGGAGAATTAGGAATTAGGAATTAAAAATCAAGAAATGGCCGGCGCCGGCGACTTATGACTTACGACTATAAAACAATTGCTGCTTCCGCCACGGGCGTATTCAAGGACAAGGGAAGTAAATTTTTATCCTTTGCGTTTCCGGTGGCTACGGAGGAGGAGGCAAAAGAGCAGGTGCGGAAAATCAAGAAAGAATATTTTGATGCGCGGCATCATTGTTTCGCTTACCGTATCGGGGCGGACGGCGAACTGTGGCGTGCCAGCGACGACGGCGAACCGTCATCTACCGGCGGCAAACCGATACTCGGGCAACTGTTGTCACGGGAATTGACGAATGTATTAGTAGTAGTTGTACGTTATTTCGGCGGCACGCTGTTAGGCGTTCCCGGCCTCATAAACGCTTACCGCAGCGCGGCGGCGGATGCGCTGGATAATGCGCAGACAGTAGCGAAAACGGTACAGGAAATTATCACGCTTACCTTTCCCTACAACCACATGAACGCCATGATGAAGCTGCTGAAAGAAGAACAGGCCGACATCCGCACACAGCAATGCGATACGGAATGCGCCTTTGAAGTGGCCGTACCGTTGCGGAAGAAAGAAAAATTTCTACAGCAAGCGAGAAAATTACAAGGTAATAACTAAAAGTTAAAAGAAATATGAAAAGTTTGATATCCATTCACGATTTTTCCAGGGACGAAATGCTGCACGTATTGCAGCGTGCGGCAGAATTTGAAAAAAATCCTCACCAGACTTTATTGGACGGGAAAGTAATCGCATCCATTTTTTTTGAACCCTCTACACGCACACGGCTGAGCTTTGAAACAGCCGTCAACCGTTTGGGCGCACGTGTGGTCGGCTTCTCCGATGTAAAGAATACCAGCGTCAGCAAAGGCGAAACATTGAAAGATACCATTAAGACGGTCGCCAATTACGTTGACCTGATTGTCATGCGGCATCCGCTGGAAGGGAGCGCCCGCTATGCGGCGGAAGTCGCCAGCGTGCCGGTCATCAACGCCGGCGACGGCGCCAACCAGCACCCCTCGCAGACCTTGCTGGATTTGTATTCTATCCAAAAAACACAGGGGCGGCTGAATGACATTCGCATCACAATGATTGGCGATTTGAAATATGGGCGCACCGTACATTCGTTGCTGCAAGCCCTGTCGCTCTTCAATGCACGCTTCAAATTTATTGCGCCGCCGGAATTGCAGATGCCCGACGAATACAAAGCCTGCCTCCGCCACAAGGGCCTGCCGTTTGAAGAACACACGGATTTAAGCAACAATATCGACGACGCGGATATTCTCTACATGACGCGGGTGCAGCAGGAACGCTTCCAGGACTCGATAGAATATGAAAAAGTAAAAAACAGCTATTCATTAAAAAAATCCATGCTGGCAAAGGCGAAACCCACCATGAAAATCCTGCACCCGCTGCCGCGCGTCAATGAAATAGACGCCGACGTGGATGATACGCCCCATGCCTATTACTTCGAGCAGGCGCGCAACGGCATATTTACACGCATGGCGATAATCGCCTGCCTGTTAATTCCCGGTTTCTCATGCCCGGCCACAGCGCAGGAAACGGAAAGTAAAAATGAACTGTCAAAAATCAGAAAAACATGATAAACGAAAACGAATTTAAAGTAACGGCCATCAAAGACGGCACGGTGATTGACCATGTACCGTCGAAACAGCTTTTCAAGGTCATTGAAATCCTCGGGCTGGAAAATTACAACAACCAAATTACCTTCGGAATGAATCTGGAGAGCAAAAAATTAGGCAACAAAGCCATCATCAAAATTGCCGACCGCTTTTTTGAAGATGACGATATCAACCGGATTGCACTCATTGCGCCGCAAGCGAAGCTGAACATCATCCGCGACTACAGGGTGGTCGAAAAACACCGCGTAACCATTCCCGAAATTATCACCGGCATCGCCAAATGCGCAAACCCGCATTGCGTAACCAACCACCAGCCGGTTGAAACCCGCTTCTCTGCCCGGCCTTCCGGCAGCGGCATCCTGCTCACCTGCTGCTATTGCGAAAAAACCACCGACAAGATAAATGTGATTAGATGACGGGATGGCTTCAGCCATTCCGGCGTTGACCCCCGTTTTTTACTTCGGGCGTGGAGTTCTGCTTTTATTCCTGACTGTCGTGAAATTAGCGCATAAAACCGGGTGCAAAGGCAATACTTTCTTTTAAATTAAGAATAGCCCTCCAACCACTGTCAAAACAATAACCACCCCCTCCTGCCGGCAGAAAAAGTGTAAGCACCAAATTCGATTCATCCCCCACCAAATTCGATTTACCACCCACCAAATTCGATTCATCCCCCACCAAATTCGATTCATCCCCCACCAAATTCGATTCATCCCCCACCAAATTCGATTTACCATCCACCAAATTCGATTTACCATCCACCAAATTCGATTTACCGTCCACCAAATTCGATTTACCACCCACCAAATTCGATTTACCATCCACCAAATTCGATTTACCACCCACCAAATTCGATTTACCATCCACCAAATTCGATTTACCATCCACCAAATTCGATTTACCACCCACCAAATTCGATTTACCACCCACCAAATTCGATTCAGGATGCACCAAATTTAACCTCCCCTGCCTGCTTTCTGTCTTTTTCACCGGGAAATCTGTTTTAATGATGAACGATGAACGGGGAGCGATGAACGATGAACGGGGAGCAGGGGCGCCAGCCAGCTCATAACCCATCACGCATCACGCATAATTAAAAAAAAGTACTACCTTTGCACCCGAATTATGATACCTTTGCGTCTGTTTATAATTTGTGCCGGAATGTTTTGTTTGTGGAGCCTGTCGCTGACGGCGGCGGCGCAGGACAGGCAGATAAAAGCGTTGGACGGCATTAAAGCGACCCCCCCCGGTACCGGCAACCTTCCACGTCCCACACCCGCCGGTACGCCCGCCCCCGCCGCCGCCGGCGATTCTGCCCTGCTTGCCGGCGCACCGGGCGCCAAAACGCAGGCGCCGGCGGATACGGCCGCGCCGCGGTTGCTGGAAACGCATTTATTCAGCGATACGCTCAAGCAGGAACGCATCTTTGCATGGCAGCACAACCGTTATTTGAATACCCTGCAGGCGTTCGCGCTCGACACTTCGTACAGCGCTTACCGGGTTGATTACCCTTTCCTGCAATACGGCGCGGGCGCCGACTACCTCGGCACGGCAGGGGCTGCGGTGGTATTGCATGATTATTTCAAACGGCAGGCCAATCCTTATTTTTATTATTTCAATCCTTATTCGGAATACGCCATTACGCCGGACAATATTTTATTTTATAATACCAAAACGGCTTATACGCGGTTCCAGTATTCGGGAACGCTTTTCGGCAACAGCATGTTTGAAGAAGGCAACGTCAGCGTACTGGTAAGCGCCAACATGCGCCCGGCATGGAACGCGACGGTGCAATACCGCCATTTCGGCACGCAGGGCGCATTGCAGCACGAAACGACCGATAACAACGCCATCACCGTTTCCACCAGCTATTCGGGAAAACGCTACAGCGCGCAGGCAGGGTTTATCTACAACGGGTGGGACAATAAGGAGAACGGCGGCGTTACCGACGATGCGCTTGTGCTGGACACTGTGATGGCCGTACGCACCCTGCCGGTGTCGCTGAATGCCGCTTCGTCCAGGATAAATTATTATTCCTTTTTCCTGACCCACTCGTATGGCGTCCCGCTGAATTTTTTCCGCCGCGACAGCACGCCGGAACCGGAAGACGACGGAACGGCCATATACCTCGGCCACGCTGCCGAATATACCACCATCGCACGCAGCTATTATGACAAGATAAGCGCCACCGACAGCACCGGCCGCGCCTTTTATAACGGGGCGTTCTACATCCACCCGGAGCAGTCGCGGGATTCCATGCGCCTGTCGCTTTTCGACAACAAACTGTTTTTAACGCTGCAGCCCTGGTCGGCCTCCGCCATTATATCCAAACTCACCGGCGGCGTCGGTTACAGCCATCTTTCCAACTACGCTTTCCGCCCGCAGTTTTATGTATCGCCGCCGGACGGCAACGCTGCGCAGAATAATTTTTACCTGTATGCCCATGCGTCGGGCGTTTTCCGCCGTTACTTCCACTGGTCGGCTTTTTCGCGCTATGATTTCGCCGGCTACACGCAACACGATTTGCTGATAGACGGAACCGTCGGCATTTCGCTCTATCCGTTAAAAAACGGCGTACACCTGTCGGGAAATGCCGTGTTCCAAACCCGCCGCCCCGATTATTTCCTGAACAATACGTATGCCAACCATTATATCTGGCAAAATGACTTCGACAAAACTACGGAACTGAAACTCCGGGCTACGCTTACGATTCCCGACTGGCGGCTGGAGGCGTCGTTTAATTATTCGCTCCTGTCCGGCGCGGTGTATTTCGGCCATAACGCCCAGCCTGCGCAGCACGGAAGCGAATTCAGCATCCTTGCCCTGTCCGTGAAAAAAGATTTTAACCTTTGGTGGTTTCATCTGGAACATCGCATCCTGTTCCAGGTTTCCTCCGAAAATACCGTCTTGCCGCTGCCCCTGGTAAGCGGCAACCTGACGTATTATTTGCAGGCGCCGGTAGTAAAAAATGTACTCACCGCACAGCTGGGCGTCGATGTATATTACAACACCGCTTACCATGCCTATGCTTACAGCCCCGGCGCCGGCGCATTTTATACGCAGGACAGCCGCGAGGTTGGCAACTACCCTTACATGGACGCTTTCATCCACCTGAAATGGAAACATGCGCACATCTTCTTAAAAGTAATCAACGTCGCCGAACGCTGGCCGAACAGCGATTTCTTCTCCGCCCTTCATTACCTGCGCCCGGAAAGGACATTCAAAGTAGGGCTGACGTGGTATTTCTATTAAAACAAAAAGCAAAAACGTATGACTGCCTGTAGAAAATGTTTTTTCCTGTTGGTGATAATTCCATGCCTTGCCCTGTGCTTTATATTGCTGGGCAGCGGCACGGGGCACGGCGGGCACTACCGTGCGCGGTATGCGTTGGAAAAAGACACGCTGGTGTGCGTGATAGGAAATAACTTTTATGATTACCACTTGCGCCAGGCCGAGCCGGCGGGATTTCAAATGGAAATTATCCGCGCTTTCGCAAAATCTTTCCGTTGCCCCTACCGCATCACTGTCCTGCCTTCGTTTGGCGAACGGCAGCAGGCCCTCGCCGGGCAGCAGGCCGACATTATGATATGCTCCCCGGGGGAATACCGGGAATACCTGCAAAACGGGAAGCTAACCGCCGGCTTCCTCCTGCCCGACAGTTCTGCCTGGATAGTGGACGCACAACGCCCGGAAATGCTTACCCTGCTCGGGCAATGGATGGCGCACTACCGGCAAAGCAAAAGCTTCAAAGCACACCGCCGGAAATATTGCGCCGGCGCCCCCGCCAATAAAGAAAGGCCGCTCTGCAACGCGCTTTCGCCCTATGATACGCTAATAAAAAAATACGCCCGGCAAATTGACTGGGACTGGCGGTTGCTGGCGTCGTTGATTTACCAGGAATCGCGCTTCGATACAGCCAGCCGGTCGCGACGCGGCGCATACGGGCTGATGCAGCTCATGCCGCAGACAGCCGAAAGCTTCGGCGTCTTTGATATTGAAACCCCTGATAGCAATTTACAGGCAGGCGTCAAATATTTACGTTACGCAACAAAATACCTGCGCCTGCACGAAACCTCCGGCGCCGACCGCTTGAAATTCGTACTGGCCGCCTACAATGCAGGCATCGGGCGGATTCGCGATTGCCGGGCATTTGCCGAATCGCAGGGTAAAAACACCGACAAATGGGAAGATGTAGCGGCGGTTATTCCGCTGATGCGGTATGAAACCTATTATACCGGCGATGCTATACAGTTAGGCTATTTCAAGGGTTCCGAAACATTGGCATACGTGCGCAACGTCTGGGAACGCTACGAACATTACCTGAATTTAGTTGCCCCGTGATGATGCGCCGGACAATTTCCCCGCGCATGCCTATTCCACCCGCATCGCCTTTTCGGGGCTGATGCGCGTGATGAACAGCGCCGGCAAGGCTAACATCAACATGACGCCGGCAAACGAGCAAACAGTTATCGCAAGAACAGGAAGGAAATTCAACGCTACCGGCGCTACCGACATAAAATAATTGTCGGGGTCGAGCGTAACAATACCGAAATACTGCTGCAGCAGGCACAGGCCAATGCCTGCGACATTGCCCCATAGCAGCCCTTTTACCAAAATAAACGCCGCCCGGTAAAGGAATACTTTTTGCACTTGGGCGTTCTGCATGCCCAGCGCTTTGAGCAAACCAATCATGCTGATTTTCTCAAACAGCAAAATCAACAGGCCGGAAACCATATTAAAGCCGGCAACGATAATCATCAACGTAAGAATAATCGCCACGTTCAAATCCAGCAGCGACAGCCAATCGAAGAGGTTGGAAAAATAATCGCGGACGGTGCGTACGCGCAACCGGTTGCCGTCGCCGGTAATGTGGAAAGCCGCCAACTCGTTTACCTGTTCGGCGACAGCGTCCATGCAACTCAAATCTTTCACGAAAATTTCCACGCCGGTAACCTGGTTCGCCTTCCATCCGTTGAGCCGCCGGATATGCGCGATATCGCAAAGGATAACGACCTTGTCCAGTTCTTCCAGTTGCGCATCATACAAGCCGGCAACAGTGAACTTGCGTACCCGCGGCGGCTCCTGTATAAAATACATTTCAAACGCATCGCCGACGTTCATGTCCAGCAATGCCGCCAGGCGTTTCGACAGCACCACGGCATTGGTAACCGCCGTATCGGATACATTGAAAATATCGCCCGCCACCAATGATGAACGGAAAAACGTCCAATCGAAATCGGAGGAAATACCTTTGAGCATCGCGCCCTGTATCGCATCGGCGGTTTTGATAATGCCGCCTTTTGTCGCATATATTTGCGTGTGCGTTACGCCTTCAATAGCTAAAATAGACGGGATAAAAGCATCCTCCGTCTGGATGGGCGTTGTTTCAAACGACCGGTTGAAGTCATAATTCGTTAAGGTAAGATGCCCGTTGAACCCAACGGCCTTGTTGCTGATTTCGCTTTTGAACCCGGTTACCACCGCCACTGCCGTAATCATCACCGCCACGCCCACCGCCACGCTGACGATAGCAATACGCGCCATGAGCCGCGAAAGGCGCGTGCCGGCAGTAATATGCTTCGCGATATATATATTGCTATTCATTTTTGCAAATTTAAGCAAAATAAATTTGCAGGGTAAAAAAGCACATCACCACATCACCAAAGTTTACTACAACCGGAAAGTTATCGGCAAAATAAAACGGACAGCCACCGCTTTCCCCCGGTATTGGCCGGGCGTCCATTTTGACAGGCTTCTTACTATGCGCTCCGCTTCCGCATCCAATAGCGGATGGACGCTTTTCAGCACTTCGATGTTAGCAATTTTACCGTCAGCATGAATAGTAAATCCTACGGCTACCCGGCCTTCAATCTTCTTGTCGGCCGCTTCTTTGGGATACTTCAGGTTGTCCCTAATAAAATTCATGAGCCCTTCCATGCCGCCGGGATACTCGGGCTGCACATCTACCTCGCCGGATTGATAAACTGGCACGGAAAAAGATACCTTCTTCTTTGCAGTATCTTTGCCGGCTAATGGCGGCGGCGGTATTTTTGTGCCTCCTGCGGCAGTGTCTTTCTGCACGGTTATCGACCGGATGTTACCTGCTAATGATTCCGGCCACTTTGTATTATCGCCGCTGAAAACAAGCGTTTCCCCTGATTCCGTTTGAATCGTTATGGTAGCATTTTTCTTATTTTTACTGGTTGATGATACTGCTCTGGCGTTGCTTTCAGTGTCTTTTTGTGCGCTTATGGAATTTATATCCTCAGGTGATATGTCCTTTAACTTGCCCTTTAAGTTTTCATCATTACCGCGCAAAACAAGCGTTTCCCCTGATTTCATAAGAATGGTTATGGTGCCGTCGGCAATAACTTTTTTCGCATTATCAGGATTTATGTGTATAACAGGGATGCTGTCTGCCGCCTGTATATGCGTTTCCATGCTTGCGGCAGTTGAGAGTACCGGCGAAACGGGTTCCGCCGTAGAGAGTCCGAACAGGGCTACCGGCAAGACTATTGCGGGCAGCAAGCAAGATAGTTTCAAGGCAAAGAATTTGCCTGTGGTGTTTTTTTTCATCATGATTAATCGTTTTTTAGTAAGTGAATAACTGAAACCGCTGGCGTATCCCGGATATACGCCGGCGGTTTGTTGGAATAAAAGTTTTTGATATATGTTGACATCGACGCCACGCGCCAATACCTGCGCGTCCGCAAGGTATTCATGCGTGGCAACGATGGATTTTTTCAACAGCCATGCAAACGGATTAAACCATTGAATAATTACGAACAGTTGCGCCGCCACCAAATCCACACTGTGCAACTGGCGGGCATGCGCCTGTTCGTGCCATAAAATTTTCTCGTAATCGCCGGCGCATAGCGTATTTTTATTGATATAAATTTTCCGGAAAAAAGTAAATGCCGGATAATTTTCAGCATCCGGAAAACGGCTGGCCGCCATCACACGGTGCATGTGATATAGCTGCCTGCAGAAACGGAACGCGGCAAATCCGGCACCCGCAAAATAAATAATCAATAACAGCGTGGTGAACGAAAAACTTTGCGTAACCGGCGCGGCCAGCGGCGCAGTTGAAAATTCCCCGACACTTATAAGGGACGCGCCTTCTTCCGGCAGCAGCAAAGGCAACCGCAGCAAGGGTATCATGCTGCCGAGCGGAATAACCGACAACAAATAAAACCGGTTGAATACAAAATGCGTTTCCTTACGCAGCAACGCATAATAAGCCAGCCAGAGGATAGCCGTACACACGCCCGATTCCAAAAGGTATGACAGGAAAACCATGATTATTTTCTCCTTTTTTGCAGGTTAGTTATTTTCTTTTCGTGCAGTTCTTTTTCGACTAATTGCTTTATGGTTTCCAGCTCCTGCACCGAAAGGTTTTCCTGCCGGGTAAAGAAAGAAACCATTTCCGGCACAGAGTTCCCGAAAAAATTATGCATGACTTCTTTCATATAGCCGCGCGTATACTTCTCTTTTCCTACCAAAGGATAATAACGGTGGAAGCGGCCGTTCGCCTTGTGCCCGACAATGCCTTTCTGCTCCAGGATACGCACAATAGTAGACACCGTATTATAGGCCGGCTTGGGTTTGGGCATTGCAGCAACCAGGTCTTGCACCAGCGCCTCGCCTTTACTCCAGAGGAGGTGCATCACTTCGCTCTCGGCTTTGGTCAGTTCAATATGCTTTTTCATGTTCCGAAATTTTTCACAAAGATAAACTAAAAAATTAGTTTAAACTATTTTTTTAGTTTAAAAATTATTAAATGATTGGGAGTAAGAGAAAAAATTTTTATGTTTTATAAAAAAAACATGCGAAAACAGAAAGACTTAGTAGCGGTAAGCAGGACGGTGCGCACAACGCGGCTGCCTGCAAGCAAGGACATGTGAGTTATGAATTATGAATTGCCACCGCCAGCCACTCCTAATTTAAAAATTTAAAAAATTTCAGGCTGCCGCCGGTAATTCATAATTCATAATTAAAAAAAAACACTATCTTTGCAGCCGACAGTTCAAACATTATGAAAAACCTTTTAAACATCACCGCCCCACGCACCGAAACCTTTCCGGTTTTTTTGATGTTTAGGTTTACCCCCCCCCCCCCGAACTTTCTGAGAATCAGTTAATCATAGCGTATTTCATCCCGGAAGCCTTGCGGCGCAAGGGAACCGTGAAGGCAGGCGCGGCGCAGCCGTCCGCCTGTAAAATACCGGTTGCTTATACATATATATACAGTTCCGGCGTCTGTCCGGAA
>JAISLK010000026.1 GCA_031290935.1 Prevotellaceae bacterium
CTCCTGTATCTTGCCGACGAAAAGCATCCCCGCGGCAGCCACGCCGTGCTGGTATCCATCAAGAACGACACCGTGATTGACAAACTTGCGAAGCTCGAATGCCCCGACAATACTATCTATAAGGCCGGCAGTTTCTACTACGTAAAAGGCTACAACCTGCAGGAAGAAATTAACGGGCACTGGGGCGATGTGCACCCCGAGATTACCACCCTGGGCGTCGAAGGCGACAGGATTTACGCCTTTACGCCGGAAGTTACGCACACCGTTATCCCCGGCCCGGCGCCCACCAATCCGAGAAATATTATTGACAGTTTGCACACCATACATCCCGATAGCGATTTTACCGTTTCCGAACCGGCCGTGCATACGATGGCCGAATCTTTCGACTTCACCGCCCAGCATGTTGATTTCACGGAGGTGGTTACTATTACCGACCAGATAGGGCACACGTTTACGCAGAATATAAGCAATCACCTCAGTATTGTGGCCGTTTACAGTTTCGTCGATGCGGCCGACTATTACATCGTATCCCATACTATCCAACTCGAAAACCAGGACTTGCCCGACATCGAATATCACGATAACGAACATGAGATATATACCTACGGCAAGGGCTGGGACATACGCTACGGCTATGGCCACGGGGTTTATGTCGACGCATTCCTTGCAGGGGATGACAACAATAATGCGATGCTTATTTCGACCCATCCCGCTACCGGGCAGGGCAGCTCCGCTTATGCGGTGGGCGAAACTATCGGCTTCTCGGGCAACGTGGGCAACAGCGGCGGAAGCATCGGGGCGAATGTATCCTTTACGAACACCACCACCACGACCATTCCGGATGTATCAATAGAAAACCAAAGCACTATTTCGATAGGTGCGGAAGGATATACGGTGCATTATACCATCGCGTCCCCCGACAGCCATGGCGACTGGGGGCGCGGAAACGCCTGGTCGCACTGGAAAATCGAGACCCCCTGCGCAACGGCCATCAACCTTTTTGCCCCGGAAGGGTCATGGATATGGAAAGTGCCGAAAGCACAGGGCGACAACTCTACCGTACAGATGACCCTCCACTACGCCGCACGGACTGAACTAAGCTACGGATGGCGAAATATCGCCAGATCCGAGAATGGTCAATGGGAATCGGACCTTCAGGAACGCTGGCATACCTTCAACATGACGCCGCCGCGCCGCACCCCGTGAGCGGCTGTTGCGTGCCGTCCCTCGCGGGACGCTGCCCGGCGCAGCTTGCCCGGCCATATGCCGGGCGCCTTCGGTTAATCAAGTGTTGTCCTTGCAGGACATGACAACAAACCCCGCCTGCACGCAAGTGCGGGCGGTTGTTGTCCGTAGGACAACCATATCAATAGCAAAGACGAGCCCCCGTATTGCCAATAGCCCGCAGGGCTTTCATGCCGGCGCTTTTTATGCATCCCCTGCAACGCTATAAATATCAAAAACGGGTATGCTCTCTTGGAAATACGTTCACCAAAAGATTTAATTAATTATGAAAACGAAGAAGAAATTTGATGCAGTAAAAATGATGCGCGACATAAGAAGTGAAATTAATAATGAAATTTCAGGCATGTCGGTAAAGCAATTAATGGAATACTTGCAGCAAGCAAGAAGCGAGTACCAAAAAGCTATTGTAGCCCCATAGCTCTTACCTTTTCATTTCTTTTGTTAGCTTTCCCTTATTATCCGCCCCCTGCAGGCAATGCACTAAAACCACCGGCAGCGTTTATTCGCTGCCGGTGGTTGTTTATTGGGGCCGGGTGGAATATTTTTTTTAACCCTGCGCGGCATCCTTACCGCTTTTCAGGAATTAAGCATTGCTTTGAATCACATTTTTCATCGCCTCCACATCGGGCGGCAGGCCGGTGAAAAGCGCAAACGCAGGAACGGCTTGCCACAGCAGCCACGAATGGCCGCTGATATAATCCGCCCCGCCGGTGATTGCCTGCCGGTAAAGGGGGCGGCCGGCATAATCGGCGTCGAGTATGGTTTGGTGTTTGTGGAAATGGAGCGCCTGTAAGAAATCCGCTCCGTAAGGCAGGGTGTTTACGATTATCCGGCATTCGTCTAATTCCCGCTCTGCGTAAGGGAAGGAAAGAGGCGTTACTTTGTAGCGTTCTGCCAATGCTTCTACTTTTTCTGCCGTACGGTTGGCCCATAACACTTCGGCGCCGGCATGCGACAGGGCATAAGCCGCCGCCTGCCCCGCTCCTCCTGCGCCCAGGACGATGGCTTTGTGGTTTTGCAAAACCACGCCGCGTTGCAAGAACGAATTTATTACGCCGTGTACGTCGGTATTGTAAGCATACAGTTGTCCGTTGCGGTTTACAATGGTATTGGCCGCGCCGATAAGTTTCACTTCATCGCTCTGCACATCCGTGAAAGGCACGACGTCATTCTTGAAAGGCATGGTTACATTCATTCCGTGCAATCCGCTGGCGCGAAACAGGCGTATTGCCTCTTCCGCCGACTGCGCAGGCAGCAGCCCGTACGAGCAGTTAGCCGCAGGCGGATAGGCCGCCGCGAATAACTGCGGGCTCTTGCTGTGTGCAATGGAAATACCTGTAAGCGCGAATTTCATTCCTGATTCCTCATTCTTAATTCGGATACGGTGAGTTGCCCGTCAGCGGTAGCGGCGCCATTGTCGGGCGCGGCGTAGATGAAAGGCGCTCCCAATGACAATGATTTTATACGCGAGTATTGCCCTGTTTTCCCCATGCAAAATGCCAGCAGGTTCTTTTCCGTTGCGTAGAGCGACAATATCCTTTCGGCGTCGGCTATGGAATGGGCACAGGTAGCTATTTTCAGGAAGTCGGGCTGCAGGGCGTGCATCTGCGCTACGATGCGTTGCAGTTCGCCGTTGTCCGGCGTGCGTTCAAAGTCATGGTACGAAAGGATGATTTTGCATTTTGTTTTCCTTGCCGCCTGCATCAGGGCGGCGAGATAGGGCGCGTCTGTTTCGATATCCACATAAGCCGCGCCGGCGTTTATGGCGGTTTGCAAGGCTTCGAAGCGTGCGGCGTCGCTTACTCCGCCCGGGCGGAAAGTGGCAATCAGCGGAATCTTTGCCTGCCCGAACAATTGTACTGTTTGCGCCGTATTGCACGGTATCGTGTCTAACCGTATTTCCGCCATTTCGCATGCCGCCAACGCTTGCAGGCAGGTTTCAAAATCACATTTGGACAAGCAGGTACAAATCATAAAAATCAGGAATTAGGAATCAGGAATTGGAAATTGGAAATATTGATGTCCACTTCTACGGCCTTGCCGATAGCCGTCAGGGCAATGTAGTGCAGCAATACGCCCGATTTCTTTTTGTCTTTCATCATTGTTTCCTGCAAATCTTCTATCGGGATAATAGCATCTACCGGAAGGCGGAAACGCTGTAACAGCGCGGTAATCCGATGAACGTCGGCTGCCGTGAGCCAGCCTTGCCGCTGCGAAAACCTTGCGGCGTACGCCAAGCCGATACTCACCGCTTCGCCGTGCATAATATTCCGGACGCTGCGTTCAATCGCATGCCCCAGCGTATGCCCCAAGTTTAATTTGCGGCGTTCGCCTTTTTCTTTTTCGTCATGCGCCACAATGTCCAATTTGATTTGTGCGGCGCGGTGAATGACTTCGCTCAACGCCGGTTCTTTCCTGTTTATAATCTCGCCGGCATACTGCTCGATAAAATCAAACAGCGCAGCGTCGGCTATCAAAGCGGCTTTTATCACTTCGGACATGCCGGCGTTGAAGACACGTTCGGGCAATGTGGACAGCACATCGGTGGTGCAGAGCACAAATTCCGGTTGCGTAAACGTGCCGGTAATATTTTTATAGCCGCTTACGTTCACGCCGTTTTTCCCGCCCAGTGCCGCATCCACCTGCGCCAGGAGCGTGGTGGGGATAAACCCGAAACGCACGCCGCGCATGTACGTCGAAGCCAGGAAACCGGTAATGTCGCACACGATGCCGCCGCCAACGCCCAGCAGGAAAAAGGTGCGGTCGGCTTCTTCATTCAACAAGTTGAGGGTAAGTTTTTCTATTGTCTCCAAGGTTTTCACCGTTTCCGCCGCATGAATCGTGATGAATGGAATTGCCGGGAAATAATGCGAAAACCATTCCTGTACCGCTTCATCTACTATGGCAATCACCGGCGCATCGTTCGGAATGTATTCCGGCAATTGCTCCGGCGACAGGCCTGTTACTACCGAGCCAAATTTTGTTACCATGTTTCGTTTATTTAAAGATTCCAAGATTCAAAAATTTCAAGATGATGTTACTGCCTGCTAAAACCCCTCTGCCGCATGGCTTCAAAGGCAAGTATAGCCGTCGATACCGAAACATTCAGCGAATCCACCCGTCCGCGCATGGGGATTTTTATACGCGCACCGGCCTGTTGCAGCCAGTAGGGGCTAAGGCCTTCGGCTTCCGTGCCCATCACAATGGCGCAAGGTTTGGTAAAATCCGTTTCGTGGTACCATTGCGTGGCGGACAGTTCCGCCGCATAACTTACTATTTGTTGCGCATGCAGCCATGCCACGGTTTCCTCCGCGCCGGCCGCTACGACCTGCTGCGTAAATACGCAGCCCAAACTGGAGCGGATGACATTCGGGTTGTAAATATCGGCAAGCGGGCTGCATACGACTACCGCATCTGCTGCCGCCGCATCGGCCGTGCGGAGGATAGCGCCCAGGTTGCCCGGCTTCTCTACCGCTTCCACGATAATGATAAACGGGTTGCCTGATAATTTCAGTTCCTCGAAAGCCGTATTCCGCACGGCTGACAAGGCTAACAAGCCGTCGGAATGTTCGCGGCAGGCCATCTTTCCGAACACTTCCCTGCTCACTGCCTGCGCCGGAACGGTTTTCCCGGCATGTTCCGCAAACGTTGCGGCGGCGGGCATTTCCGGGCAAAAGAAAAGCGTATGGACAGGGTAACCCGCTTCCATCGCTAATGTGATTTCGCGGCAGCCTTCCACCACAAACAGCCCCTGCCTGCGCCGTTCGCGGGATTTTTCCCGCAACTCGCAAACCGCTTTTATCCGTTCGTTTTTTGAAGAAGTGATCATTGATTTCCCACCGATTTCAAACTCATGTCCAAACTTTTTATCTGGTGGGTAAGCGCGCCTACCGATACAAAATCAACGCCGCATTCGGCATAATCCCGGATTGTTTCCAGCGTAATGCCGCCCGAGGATTCCGTTTCATATTTCCCGGCAATCAGTTCAACAGCTTTGCGGGTGTCGGAGAGGGAAAAATTATCCAGCATAATGCGCTGCACGCCGCCGGCACGCAGCACGGTATGTATATCCCGGATAGTGCGCACTTCTATTTCTACCGGCAGTTTCCGGCGGGTGCGGTGCAGGTATGCCTGCACGTTGTTCAGCGCATTTTCTATGCCGCCGGAGAAATCAATATGGTTATCCTTTATCAGTATCATATCGAATAAACCGGTGCGGTGGTTCTCTCCGCCGCCGAGTTTCACCGCCAGTTTGTCCAGCACGCGCATGCCCGGCGTGGTTTTCCGCGTGTCCAGCACCCGCGTTTTCAAACCGTCCAGTTTTTTTACATATTCTGCTGTCTGCGTAGCCACGCCGCTCATCCGTTGCATAATGTTCAGCACAATGCGCTCTGCCTGCAGCAGGGAGCGTACAGCGCCTTCGACATAAAAAGCCACGTCGCCCGGCTTCACCGGAGCGCCGTCGGCTATCGTTACGGTCATGGTTATTTCCGGGTTTATCATCCTGAACACCTGCCCGGCCACGGCTACGCCCGCCAGTATGCCTTCCTGCTTTACCAGTAATTTCATTCGTCCGCGCGCCGACGCAGGAATGCATGCAACGGAGGTATGGTCGCCGTCTCCGATATCTTCGGCTATCGCTAATTTAATAAGGCCGGTCATTTGATGATGTGGTGATTTGATGATGTGGTGATGTGATGATGTGATGATGTGGTGATGTGATGATGGGGCTGGCGCCGGCAACGCATAATTCATAACTCATAATTCATAATTTATAACTCCTAATTATTCTTTTTCTATTCGCAGTTGTTGTATTTTCAGGTCGTCGCCTTTATCTTTAAGGAGGATGGTTACACGTAGCTGTTCATTGTTTTGGGTTTCTAAGAGGCCGATAGCATATTTCACTGTCCGCTTATCGCTGCTGTGTTTAAAGGCAAACTGCGCCGGCGGGTATTTTTCAAAAAAATCTTTCAATATCATTGTCGCCTGCGTCCTGCTGTAGCTGTTTTCTTCGCCGAGCAAATTGCATTCCACGGTGTCCGGGAACCAGGCCGACAATGCCGCCGCATTCCCCTGCTGCACGTATGTTTCTATAGCGTCAAACGACGCCCGGCTATCTACAGGCTGGGCGGCTGCCGTGCAGGCTACACAAGCGATTAAAAGGAAGAGTTGATACTTTTTCATAACAGCGCGATTTTGGTTACTTGCAAAGATACAAAAAAAAATACGGGGTGGATTTACGGATTGGCGGATGCAGGCCAATTCCGTCTGAAATGGACGGAATCCATTCATCCCTCTAAACCCGCTCATACTTTACAAAAGAGAAAGGCTGCGGAAAGGCTGCGCCGTGCGGGAAATCTTGCCGGGATATTTCTTTCCATCGGGTTGGGTCTATTTCCGGGAAGAAGGTATCGCCTTCGCAGACGGCATGCACTTCGGTAAGGTAGAGGCGTTGCGCCAGCGGCAGGGCTTCGCGGTAGATGCTGCCGCCGCCGATGATAAACACTTCCGGCTGCTCCCGGCATTGCGCTATGGCGGCGTTTAAATCCGGCGCTACGCTTATGCGGCTGTCCGGCGGCAGCGTGCGGCTAATAACAATATTGGCGCGGTTGGGCAACGGCTTTCCGATAGATTCAAAGGTCTTGCGCCCCATAATCACCGTGTGCCCCGAAGTGAGTTGCTTGAAATAACGCAAGTCCTCGGAGATATGCCACAGGAGTTGGTTCTCCCTGCCAATCGCCCTGTTCTGCGCTACTGCTGCAATAATGGAAAGAATCATGGTGATGTGATGATGTGGTGATGTGATGATGTGGTGATGTGGTGATGATGTGCCGGCGCCGGCCAATTCCTGGTTCTTATTTCTCCCAGACGTGCAGTATTTCTCCGATATACATTTTATGAAAATCGTTGTCGGGGTAGATGCGGAAAGGGGTTTCGTCGGCGGTAAATTTATCCAGGCTGAAGACATCCGCATAGATTTTCCGGCATTCGATAATCAGCCGCGCTTCTTCAAACGCCACATTGCCGCTGTCCAGGATGCGCGGCGTGAGGCCGGCTTTTTCTACTTTGTTGACATCGCGCCCCGAGAGCGTGCCGCAAATCTGTAAGGCTTCGCGGTACTGTTCGTCGAAGAAACAGAGCGTAAAATAATCCTGCGCTTCGGTGAACTCAAACGTATAGCGTTGCGGGCGCACGAAACAAAATGCCACCGGTTTATTCCACAAGTGCCCCAATGCGCCCCAGCTGGCGGTCATGGTATTGAATTTTTCCGGTGTGCCGGCGGTAATCAGCATCCAGTCCCGGGACATGAGCTGTATGATGTTGCCGGGAATCTCCCTGCTGTCGATTTCTGTAAATGTTTGCATCGGTTTTTCTGTGGTGTTTGCAGTGTTGTTTTGGCATGCCGCCAGACACAGGGTTGCGGCGTATACGAAAAGTTTTTTCATTTTATCTGTCGTTTGATGGTTTGACGGGGAGCAAAGGTAATACTTTTTTTTAATTATAAGTTATGGGCTATGAATTATAAGTTGGCTGGCGCCGGCAATTTCTGATTAAAAACCTTCGCCCCCACCTCCTCCACGAAGCGCCGGTCGTGCGAGATGACCAGCAGGCTGCCCCTGTAGCCCTTGATGGTCTGGGTGAGCACCTGCAGGCTTGCAAGGTCGAGGTTGTTGGTGGGCTCGTCGAGGATGATGAGGTCGGGGGTTTGGTTGCCAATCATCAGGCAGCAGAGGTAGAGGCGCATCTTCTCGCCGCCGCTCAGCGTGCGGCAGGGCTTGTCCCACGTGTCGTGGGGAAACAGGAAGCGGTTCAGGCGCAGCCGCACCTCGTGCGTTTCCAGGCGCTGCCGGTTGTACGTTTCCGCCAGTTCTTCGATGCTGCAAGCCACGTCCACCTGCGAGTAATCCTGGTCTAAGTAAATCCAGCGGAAGTTTGCGCGCCTGATGGTCCCGCAGGTGGGTTGGAGCGCGCCGGTCAGCAGTTTGACGAGCGTGGTTTTCCCGGCGCCGTTGTCGCCCGAAAGGTGGATGCGGTCGTGGCTGTAGAGGGTGAAGTCGAGCGGCGTTGCCCACAGCGGCGCCCCCGGCCGGTAGGCGAAGTTGATTTGCCGGGCTTCAATGAGCCGCTTTCCCGGATGGATGGCCGTGTGGTCGAAATCAATCTTCAACTCCCGCAGCGCGTCTTGCTGTTGCCTCAGGCCGGACAGCTTCGCCCGGTGGCTGCCGATAATCGCCTCGTGCTTTTCCTTCAGCCCCGCCGCCGTGTTCTCCGACGAGTTGGTCAGTGTTTTTCGGAAGATGCGCGGCACCTCCGTCTTCT
>JAISLK010000027.1 GCA_031290935.1 Prevotellaceae bacterium
AACGCGGGCGTCCTCACCGTAACCGCGCCCGCCAGCGACGGCAAGTACTACGCCGCTGCCGGCACGGCCACGCTGCTGGTATCCGACGGTGCGGAACGCACCATTACCGAAACCCTCGCCCTCGAATGCCCCGCCTACGCCGCGCCGGAAGCGCTGGGGATTACCTTTGCACAGCCTGCGGCGTTCACGGAGGCAAACGTTTCCCAAAACATTGGTTTTACCACCACAGGCGCCGTGGCGTTCGTAAAAGCGCTCAACGTACCCGCCGGCTGGACGATAGCGGTATCCCCGCTCTCGGGCAACGCGGGCACTTTCACTATTACTGCGCCCGGCACCCCTGCCGCCGACGTGAAGGGCGAAGCCCTAATCCTTGCCGCCGACGCCGCCGGAAAGTCGGTGGTGCGTACGCTCAACCTGTTGCTAATCCCCACACACGCAGCCAGCACTCACATGTGGACGTTCGGCGAGCAAACCTGGAGCGACGCTATCCACATCCCCGAATGTAACAAAGACGATTTCAGTAGAAGCGACACCGAGCCGCAATGCCGGAGCTATACCGAAGACGCGAACACCTGGTACTACTATAACTGGCCGTATGTAAACCAGCATGCCGCCATCCTGTGCCCCTCGCCGTGGCGCGTGCCCACAATCGCAGACTACAATGAACTCAACGCAAACGCTCCGTATGAAGTGCGCCCTGCGTCCTGGTGGGTCGGCGGCTATGTGTCACCGGGGGGCGTATTCCTGGGCGGTCGTACGTTGCGTGTCTGGGCCCTAGATGCTGGCGAAGCGTACTATGAGTTGTACCTGTACGACTGCGAATTCTGCGTCGTCGATGCGGTAACAATCTCCTCAGGGCTCCAGGTCAGGTGCGTGCAGTAGGGGCAATTTCAAGATTTAAATTGTGAAATCTTTGAACAACCGCCGCCCGCACGGAAGTGCGGGCGGCGGCTTGTTTTCGCCCCGCAGGGGCGGCACTTTATTAACCGTACACTTCAGTGTACGGCAGCAGCGGCACACACACCCCCCACCTCTCCCGCAGGGGCGGCACTTACTCCTTGCCGCCTGCCGCGCACCCCGTGCGCAGCTGTTACGTATCGTCCCTCGCGGGACTTTGCCCGGCGCGCCTTGCCCGGCCGTATGCTGGGCGCCTGCGGTTAATCAAGTGTTGTCCTTGCAGGACATGACAGGCCGCGGCCCTCCCCTCCGGCGACTGGAAGCTGCGCCTGACGACGCAATTCTCGAATAACCAGACCCTGCTGAAAGAGCCAAGGACGTATGTATTTGATTATGTATTGACGGCATAAGCCGGTACGATTCGGTCGCACCGCCCGGTACGATTCGGTCGCACCGCTCAGCAGCCTTAAATCTTTAAACACGCCGCCGCCCGCACGAAAGTGCGGGCGGCGGCTTGTTGTCCGCAGGACAACCATATCAATAGCAAAGACGAGCCCCCGTATCGCCAATAGCCCGCAGGGCTTTCATTTCGGCGCTTTTTATGCATCCCCTCCGGGGAATATGTGGCAAGGGGTGGCGGCATTGTTCTATTGATATGGTTGCCCTCACGGGCAACCGGGCGGGCGGATGCCCGTCCCAAGGCTGGACGGATACCCGTCCCAAGGCTGGACGGATGCCCGTCCCAAGGCTGGACGGATGCCCGTCCGGCGGCCTGTTTGTTGCCCGTAGGGCAAAAATATCAATAGCAACGCAGGCCGCCCGCCCGCCGGTAGCCCGTCAGGGCTTCCACCGCGGCGGCATGGTTCCCTCCGGGGAACCGGGCGCGGGGAGGGACGCCGTTTTTCTATTGATATGGTTGCCCTCACGGGCAACCGGGCGGGCGGATGCCCGTCCCAAGGCTGGACGGATACCCGTCCGGCGGCTTGTTTGTTGCCCGTAGGGCAAAAATATCAATAGAAAAACAGGATACCCCCGTATCGCCAATAGCCCGTAGGGCTTTCATTTCGGCGCTCTTTGTTCATCCCCTCCGGGGAAGCGGAACAGGAAGGACGCCGTTTTTCTATTGATATGGTTGCCCTCACGGGCAACCGGGCGGGCGAACCCCGCCTGCGCCTTCTCTTTTTCTATTGATATGGTTGCCCTCACGGGCAACCGGGCGGGCGCCAGCAACTCATCATTCATAATTCATCATTCATAATTAAAAAGCCCACTGCCTGCCGGCGCCATCCTTCCTTCATACATCAAAAATTTCCTATATTTGCACAATAATTATTAAAAAAACACAAGATGAAAAAAATTTACCTCTTTATTACTTTGTCGCTGCTGGCTGTTGCGCAGCCGTTGCATGCCGACGAAGGGATGTGGCTCCTGCCGCTTATCGAGAAATTGAACTATGCCGCCATGCAAAAACAGGGGCTGCAGCTGTCGGCGGAAGACATTTACAGTATCAACCGGTCGAGCTTGAAAGATGCGGTGGTGATATTCGGCGGCGGCTGCACCGGCGAAATTATTTCTTCCGAAGGATTGCTCCTGACCAATCATCACTGCGGTTACAGCGCTATTCAGGAACACAGCACCGTCGAACACGACTATCTGAAAGACGGCTTTTGGGCGATGACCCGCGCCGAAGAAATCCCCACGCCCGGATTGGAAGTGATGTTTTTAGACCGGATTGAAGACGTAAGCGATAAGATTTTCCCGGAACTGGACGGCATCACCGACGAAAAAGAACGCAGCGCAAAAATAAGCAAACTGGTAAAAGCCCTGCGCGACTCGTCCTCCAACAGGGAAGCCGGTATCCTCGCCGCGGTCTATCCGATGTTTGACGGCAACGCCTATTATTTATTTACCTACAAAATGTATGAAGACGTACGGCTGGTAGGCGCGCCGCCCTCGGCCATCGGCAAGTTCGGCGCAGATACCGACAACTGGATGTGGCCGCGCCACACCGGCGATTTCTCGCTCTTCCGCGTATATACCGACAAAAACGGCAACCCCGCCGAATATGCCCCCGACAACATTCCGCTGCAGCCAAAACGCTACTTCAACCTGTCCATCGCCGGCTTTGAAGAAGGCGACTACGCCATGATTATGGGCTATCCCGGCAGCACCGACCGCTACATGACCTCCTGGGAAGTGCGCGAACACATGAATGTGGACAACGCCATACGCATTGACGTGCGCGGCGTCCGGCAGGAAATTATGCTGGAAGACATGCTTGCCGACCCGAAAGTAAAAATCCAGTACGCCTCCAAATATACCGGCTCCACCAATTACTGGAAAAACGCTATCGGCATGAACGAAGCCCTGACACGCCTGAAAGTCGTAGAACAGAAAGAAGAACTGGAAAAACAGTTTGCCCGGTTTGCCGCCGCCGGCAGTAACGAAAACTATAAAACGGCGCTTAACAGCATCCGGCATGCCATTGAAAGGCGCGAAAAGATTTACCGCACCTTGCGGTACTATTCCGAAACGCTGCCCAACATCGAAATTCAACGGATAGCCGGATGGGCGCTTGATTACTTGAAAGCCCTGCAGGACACCAGCCAAAAAGCCATCGCCGGCGCCAAAGCAAATTTACTGGCCGAAGCCGAAGATTTTTACAAAGACTATAATCCCCCTACCGATGTGAAAATAGCCAAAGCGTTGCTGAAAATATTCACGGAAAAAGTCGACGTCGCTCACTGGCCGCAAACCTTGATAGACGCAGACAGGAAATACAAAGGGAATTTTGACAAATACGTAAATGATTTATTCGCAAAATCCGTTTTTGCAACTTTCGACAAGCTGAAAGCCTTTATCGAAAAGCCTTCCGCCAAACAACTGGCAGCAGACCCCGCCCTGCAATTAGCCACATCAAGGCAGGAAAAAGTCCGCGCCCTGAACGGCGAGATACAGGCCTACAATCTGCAATTAGCAAAGGGGCGCCGGCATTTCATGGCCGGCTTAATGGACATGCAGCCCGGCAAGGTGTTCTATCCCGACGCCAACTTCAGTACCCGCCTGACGTATGGAAATATTTTAAGCTATAGCCCGAAAGACGCCGTGCACTACAACTACTACACCACCCTGGAAGGCGTCATGGAAAAGGAAGACCCGGATAACTGGGAATTTGTAGTGCCCGAAAAACTGAAGCAGCTGTACCTTGCCAAAGACTACGGCCGCTATGCCTTGCCGGACGGCAAGCTGCCGGTATGTTTCCTTTCCAACAACGACATCACCGGCGGCAATTCGGGCAGTCCGGTGCTGAACGGGCGCGGAGAACTTATCGGCGCAGCATTCGACGGCAACTGGGAAGCCCTCAGCGGCGACATTGCCTTTGAACCGGATTTGAACCGCACCATCAGCGTAGATATTCGTTATGTATTATTCATTATTGACAAGTACGCCGGCGCCACGCACCTTATTAACGAAATGACCATCGTCCAATAAGTAAGAGTTAAGAACTAAGAGTTAAGAGTTCTTAACTCTTAGCTTCCCGTTGCCTTACTGCTTCAAACAGCACGACCGCCGTCGCCGCCGACACATTGAGGGAAGCAATACCGCCCTGCAACGGAATGCGCACGGCAGCGTCGGCAAGTTTCAGCGCCGACGCAGAGATGCCGGTATCTTCCGCGCCCACAATGAGAGCTGTCGGCTGCCTGAAATTAGCAGTATATACCGTTTGCGCAGCTTTTTCGGTTGCGGCGACTATTTGCAGCCCGCAATCTTTCAAATAATAAATAGCCTCCCGAAGGTTGGCTGTGCGGCATACCGGCATACGCGCCAGCGCCCCCGCCGATGTTTTGATGGCTTCGGTGTTAATGGGCGCCGCGCCTTTGGAAGGGACAATCATTAACTGCACCCCGGCGCATTCCGCCGAACGGGCAATGCCGCCGAAGTTGCGCACATCCGTAATGCCGTCGAGCAACAGCGCCAGCGGCAAACGGCCTTGCTGCAACACTTCGGACAGCACGCTTTCCATATCGGCATATTCGATAAGCGGCAAGTACGCGGCAACCCCCTGGTGCGCCACAGAAGTAAGGCTATGGAGTTTTGCCGCCGGAACAAATTGCACCGGTATTTTTTTCTCTGCCAGTAACGATTGCAGTTCGCGGAACAGCTCACCGTCCAACCCCTGCCGGAACAACACGCGCTCTACGGCTCGTCCCGCCTTCACGGCTTCCAGCACAGGGCGCAAACCCGCTATAATATTTACGTTTGATTCATTCATCGTATTCCTTTTTTCGCAAATATACGAAATTAAAACCGGGAACAATCTTTTTTTTGTGTTATATAAAATAAAATAGTACCTTTGCACTCCCATAAAAAATTATGGATAACAAAATAAATTATTAATTAAAAAATCAATTGCAATTTATGGCAGCATATTTAAACTCCGACAAAAAGCAAGAGATTTTCGGACAGTACGGGAAGTCTAATACCGACACCGGTTCTCCCGAGAGCCAGGTAGCGTTATTTTCCTACCGTATCAATCACCTTACCGACCACTTGAAGGGCAATAAAAAGGATTACAACACCCAGCGCGCCCTCCTGAAATTAGTCGGCAAGCGCCGTCGCCTGCTGGATTACCTCAAGGCAAACGACATCGAACGATACAGGGAAATAATAAAGGCTCTAAACCTTCGAAAATAAATGCAACAAAAAGGCAATTTATCCGAATTGCCTTTTTGCTTTTTACCGGCGCTCCAAAAAACTCTCCGGGGAGCGCATGTAGATGACTGAAGTATGAATCCAAAACTGCTCAATGGGAGCAGCGGGGAGTACAAAAAAATTATGAATATTATAAAAAAGACCATTGCGCTGAGCGATGGCAGAACAATTGAAATTGAAACCGGAAAATTGGCGAAACAGGCCGACGGTTCGGTAGTAGTGAAAATGGGCAACACCATGTTGCTGGCAGCGGTAACTTGCGCTAAAGAGGCGAAAGAAGACGTGGACTTCATGCCCCTGCAAGTGGAGTACAAAGAAAAGTATGCGGCGGCAGGCCGTTATCCGGGCGGCTTTATGAAACGCGAAGGACGCGCTAGCGATTATGAAATTCTGGTCGCACGCCTTATTGACCGAGCCTTGCGCCCCTTATTTCCCGAAGATTTTCACGCGGAAGTATACGTGGTCGTCAACCTCATTTCGGCGGATAAGGATATTATGCCCGACGCCCTCGCAGGCCTGGCCGCTTCGGCAGCCCTTTCCGTGAGCGACATTCCGTTTGGCGGGCCTATCTCCGAAGTGCGCGTGGCGCGTATCAACGGCGAGTTTAAAATCAACCCGAACTATTCGGAAGTGGAAAACGCCGACATTGACATTATCGTCGCCGCCACTTATGATAATATCATGATGGTCGAAGGCGAAATGAAAGAAGTGAGCGAACATGACATGCTCGAAGCCATTAAATTTGCGCATACCGAAATCAAGAAACATTGCGCCGTACAAATGGAATTGAGCCAAGAAACGGGCAAGGAACAAAAACGCGACTATTGCCACGAAACCAACGACGACGAATTACGCGCTGCCGTACGGGATTTCTGTTACGACAAATGTTATGCAATCGCCAAATCCAATACGGCAAAGCACGAACGCAGCGACGCTTTCGACGCCCTGAAGGAACAGTTCATCGAAACTATTCCCGAAGAAGAACGCGAAGAAAAACAGTTGATGATTAACCGCTATTATCACGCGGTAGAAAAAGAAGCGATGCGCAACATGATTCTGGATGAAGGCATCCGCCTGGACGGACGCAGCACTACGCAAATCCGCCCGATATGGTGCGAAGTGGATTACCTGCCGGCAGCGCACGGCTCGGCGATATTTACACGCGGCGAAACGCAATCGCTGACTACCGTAACGCTCGGCACCAAGCTTGACCAAAAAGAAGTGGACGACGTGCTGGTACAGGATACGCAGCAATTTGTATTGCATTACAACTTCCCGCCTTTCTCTACCGGCGAAGCCAGGGCGATGCGCGGAACCAGCCGCCGCGAAGTAGGGCATGGAAACCTTGCATGGCGGGCGTTAAAACCGATGGTGCCGCTGGACGAAGAAAACCCCTATGCAGTGCGCGTCGTATCCGACATCCTGGAATCGAACGGCTCCTCGTCGATGGCCACGGTGTGCGCAGGAACAATGGCGTTAATGGACGCCGGGATACAACTCAAAAAGCCGGTGTCGGGTATTGCAATGGGGTTGATTACCGACAGCAAAACGAAAAAATACGCCGTGCTGTCCGACATCCTCGGCGACGAAGACCACCTCGGCGATATGGACTTTAAAGTAACCGGCACAAAAGACGGCATCACTGCTACGCAAATGGACATCAAAGTGGACGGGCTCCCCTATGAAGTGCTGGAACAGGCGCTGGAACAAGCCCGGCAAGGCCGTTTGCATATCATGGGCGAAATGCTGAAAACCATCAGCGCACCGCGCCCCGAATTTAAACCGCATGTGCCGCGAATCGAACAGATAATTATCCCGAAAGACTTCATCGGCGCCGTCATCGGCTCGGGCGGGAAAGTGATACAGGAAATCCAAAAGGTTACCGACACAACTATCACCATTACCGAAGAAGGCGAAAACGGTATTGTGGAAATTTTCGGCACGTCAAAAGAAGGCATTGACGCCGCGCTGAACTGGATAAAAGGCATCACCACCATTCCCGAAGTCGGCACGGTATATACCGGGAAAGTAACCTCTATCCTGGAATTCGGCGCATTTGTCGAAATCCTTCCCGGCAAGGAAGGGCTGTTGCACATCTCGGAAATGGCCTGGAAAAAGACCGCCAAAGTAGAAGACCTCCTGAACATCGGAGATGAAGTAACCGTCAAATTGCTGGAAGTAGATGAACGCACCGGGAAACTGCGCCTTTCTATCCGCGCGTTGCAGGAAAAGCCCGAAGGGTATGTAGAGCCGGAACGCCGGCCGCGCCCCTCCGGCGGCCGCGACCGGCGCGGCGGCGACCGCGACCGCAATTCCCGCGACAGGAGACGTTAAAAACAGCTAATTTAAATAAAAAAACAGTGCACCGATGTACTGTTTTTTTTTAATTATGAGTTATGAGTTGCCGGCGCCAGCCACATTAATCCCATTAATCCCATTAAACAATTAATCCCATTAGCACATCATCCCGGCGCCCCGTTTGCACGCCTTATAAAAAACCATTATCTTTGCGTTGAATTTAAGCATTTATGAATACATACGAACAACGCGGTGTATCCGCCACCAAGGAAGAGGTGCACCGGGCGATAAAAAATATAGACAAAGGTATTTTCCCAAAAGCATTTTGCAAAATTATTCCCGACGTCCTCACCGGCGACCCCGATTACTGCATTGTGATGCATGCCGACGGCGCCGGCACCAAGTCTGCGCTGGCTTATGCTTACTGGCGCGAGACAGGCGACATGAGCGTGTGGCGGGGCATTGCACAAGACGCCATTGTGATGAATCTCGACGACCTGCTGTGCGTCGGCGTTACAGACGCCTTTTTGCTTTCCTCGACTATCGGGCGGAATAAGCTGCTGGTGCCGGGCGAGGTAATTGCTGCCGTTATCAACGGTACGCAGGCTTTTGCGGATGACATGCAACGCCTCGGCGTCGGCCTGCACCTGTGCGGCGGCGAAACGGCCGACGTGGGCGACCTCGTGCGCACCATTATTGTGGACAGTACGGCTACCGCCCGTATCCGGCGCAGCGACATTATCGACAATGCACGCATCGCCGCCGGAGATGTGATTGTGGGATTGGCGTCATTCGGGCAGGCGGCGTACGAAACGGAATATAACAGCGGCATAGGCAGCAACGGGCTTACGTCCGCCCGCCACGATGTATTCGCCCGCTATTTGGCTGCGGCCTATCCGGAAACCTTTGACCATGGGGTCGACGAAGCGCTGGTGTATGCGGGCAGCAAGCGGCTGACGGATATGGAGCCGGCCACCGGTATGACTTACGGGAAACTGGCGCTGTCGCCCACGCGCACGTATGCGCCGGTTATCCGCGAGCTGCTGCAGCAATACCGCCCGCAGATTCATGGCATGGTGCATTGTTCCGGCGGCGGACAAACCAAAGTGTTGCACTTTGTGCACAACGTGCATGTCATAAAAGACAATCTGTTTCCGCCGCCGCCGCTGTTTGCGGCCATCCAGGCGGAGAGCCGCGCCGGCTGGCAGGATATGTACAAAGTTTTCAACATGGGGCACCGCATGGAGTTATATGTACCGGAAACAATTGCCGATAATGTGGCGGCTATCTCAAAAAGATATGCCGTGGACGCCCGTATCATCGGCCGCGTGGAGCCTGCTGCCGGCCGGCATTTGACGATTAAAACCCCCCAGGGTATTTTCCATTATGAATAACGTTTTTTTATGTTAAATTTTATCAAGCGAACGAAAGAGCCATCTTTTATTATTACTAAAACGGTTGACACCAATTTGCCGTTAGCCTATTTTGAAGGCAAAATAGCCGTGGTGGAAAATGAAAAACAGGTGCAGAAAGCGATTCACTATTTGCGTACGCAACAAACAATCGGCTTTGATACCGAAACCAAGCCGCTGTTTATTCCCGGGAAACGCAACGGCAACCCGGTCGCTTTGCTGCAGCTGTCTACCGACAAACGCGCCTATTTGTTTCGCCTGAACAGGCTGGGCATGCCTGCCGCCCTGCGTGAACTGATGAGCAATAAAAACATATTAAAAGTCGGGGCGGCTATCCACGAAGACCTGCGGCAGCTGCAGGCGCTTGCGCCCTTCAAGGCTGCGGGGTTTGTAGATCTCCAGCGTATCGTTCAGCATTACGGGATAGAAGATAAAGGCGTGAAAAAATTAGCGGCGATTGTACTGCAAATACATATTTCCAAAAGCCAGCAACTGTCAAACTGGGAAAACCCGGTATTGACAAAATCCCAATGCCGTTATGCCGCTACCGATGCATGGGTATGCCGCGAAATATTTTTGCGTCTGCAAAAAATAAAAAACCTCACTCCGGCGGAGCTGCAACTGCGTTAATTTATGCCGGCAATCATTTACCTGAAAAAAGGCCGTGAAGAAGCCCTGGCGCGTTTTCATCCGTGGATATTCTCCGGTGCAATAGCTTCGGCGGAGGGCGCGCCGCGCGAGGGCGAAGTGGTGGAAGTACGTTCGGCAGCGGGCGATTTCCTGGCGCTGGGGCACTGCCAGCCGGGCTCCATTGCCGTGCGGATACTGGCTTTCGAGCCATGCCGGATAGATGCGGCCTTCTGGTTCGACGCTTTACAACGCGCTTTCCGCGTGCGGCAGGCGCTGCGGCTGGCCGGCAACCCGCATACTACGGCTTACCGGTTAGTGCATGGCGAAGGCGATTTCCTGCCCGGGCTGGTTATTGATATTTACGGCGCCGTTGCTGTAATGCAAGCCCATTCGGCGGGCATGTTTTTAGCTCGGAAAGAAATTGCCGCCGCTTTGCAGGAGATATACGGCGCCGCGCTGCCATGTATTTATGATAAAAGCGCGGCTACCGTGCCCTTCAAGGCAGGCCTGGAAGCGCAGGATGAATATATTTTGAAAAATACGGCCATGCCCGGTGAAACAGTTATCAGGGAAAACGGGCATTCGTTTATTGTCAATTGGGAAGCAGGCCAGAAAACCGGCTTTTTCCTTGACCAGCGCGATAACCGGCAACTGCTGGCGCAGTATGCAAAAGGGCGGAATGTGTTAAACCTGTTTTGCTATACGGGCGGTTTTTCGGTCTATGCGTTGCGTGGCGGCGCGGCGGCGGTGCATTCCGTGGACAGTTCCTCTGCGGCCATGGACGTTACATTACGCAATGTCGGGCTTAACAGCGCCGCCGCCGCGCCGCACCAGGCCTTTACCGCCGATGCGTTCGAGTTCCTGCGGCGGAGCGACGGCCATGCGTATGATTTGATGGTTATCGACCCGCCGGCCTTTGCCAAGCATGCGGGCGCGTTGAAGAATGCGTTGCAGGCTTACAGGCGGCTGAATGCAGCGGCATTTTCCAAGATTGCGCCGGGCGGCGTTGTGTTTACGTTTAGCTGTTCGCAGGTGGTTGACAAAACAGCTTTCCGTAACGCTATTTTTTCGGCGGCGGCTATTTCCAAACGGCGCGTCCGCATTCTGCACCAGCTTACGCAGCCTGCCGACCATCCGGTCAATATTTACCATCCCGAAGGGGAATATTTGAAAGGTTTGGTGCTGCTGGTGGAATGAGCGGCAGCAGGCTGTGCGGGTGTCGAACAGCAGGCTGTACGGGTGTCGAACAGCAGGCAGCAGGCAGGCGCCAGCCCTTCATCCATCTTCATCCATCTTCCTCTATCTTCTTCCGTCAGATATTACCTTTTTTCCAAATCCATATACATCATTTGGAAGAAGGCTTTGGCTTTTTCTTCGAGGGCGGGGTCGCCCTGTTGGGCAAGGGGGGCCCGGGCGTCGTTGTCGTAGATGATGCTGCCGGCGTTGCCGGCCATGGCGAAGCCGTTGACGTAGGAGTAGAAGGCGAAGGCGTCCGTGCCGGGGTGGAGGAGGTCTTTGCTGAAGATATATTCGTCGCGGGGGATGTGTAATTGTGCGAGGAGGGTTGCGGCGAGGTCGTTTTGCGCGCCGTAGGCTGTTACGGTCTGCGGACAGGCGACGGCGCCGCCGAGCCAAATCATCGGGATACGGAAGCGGCGGGGGTCGCAGGCGTTCATGTCCGGTTCATAGGCATAGCCGTGGTCGGCGAGGAGGATGAGGAGGGTATTTTCCCATGCGGCGGTTGTCCGGAGGCGGTTTACAAAGTGTCCGAGGCAGCTGTCGGTATAGTGTACGGCATTGCGGAAGGGGTCTTTGAATTTGTTTCCGGGGACGTCGAAGGGTTCGTGGCTGCTGAGGGTGAGTACGAGTTTGAAGAAGGGCGCGGGCTGTTTTTTTCCCGGGAGGTCGTGGAACAGGCGGTCGAGCAGGCGGGCGTCGGGGACGCCCCATTTGGTGAGGCGGTCGGGGAGGGGGAAGTCGCGGTCGGAGACGATGTCCCTGATGCCGCACCCGCCGACGATGTAGGCGCGCATGTTACTGAAATCCGCATCGCCGCCGTAGTAGAAGGTCATGTTTCCGTAGCCTGCCTGTTTGAGGGATTTGGAGATGGCGGGGAGGTTATCCGTTTTCTGGGGGTATTTCATCAGCGACATGGTGGGGTGCGCCGGGTAGCCGCTCATGATGGATACCATGCCCTTGTCGGTGCGGAAACTGTTGGCATAAAAGCGGGGGAAGGAGACGCCTTCTTTCGCGAAGCGGTGCATGTTCGGTGCGACGGTCGAATCCAGCGCCACGTCGGCGACAAAGCTTTCGAGGATAACGAGGATAATATCCGGCTTCCCGGCGTGGAGGAGCGGGGCGGTGGTTCCGCCGGGCGTCTGGCGGTGCAGGCCGGCGAAAATCCCGGCGGCTTTTTCGTTGTCGAAAAACCGGTAGCGTTTGGTAAAGTCTTCTGCGCCGGCGAAGGAGTAAAAGAGGTTAAATACGGGGTTCACGGCGGCATGGTTGAGAAACATGTTTTCGCTGAAGAACGCCCTGCCGACGTTCATGGTAGACGTCGTGAGGCTGCCCCGTATCGGGAGGAAGAGCGCCCCGGTGAGCGCCAGGAGGACTGCCGGCGTGAGCGCGGGGGAGTGCGGCGGGCGGAGGCGCAGCACCTGTTTCCGGATGAGGAAGATATATCCTGCGAAGGATCCCCCCGTGAAGGCGGCGATGCCGAGCAGCCCGCCGACGAGTTCCCCTGTCTTTGCGCTGGCCAGCGCATCTGCCGGCTGCCGGAGGTAGAGGAATATCATCGAATCGAAATGGAACCCCCAGTGCGGGTACAGCGCAATATCCGTTACGGTTATCACCGCCGTGAGGAACAGCAGGAGGAAGAAATATACGTCGAGCGTCCGGGCTGCCGCTTTTGGCCGCAACCATGCGGAAGCCGTCAGGAGCAGCCCCGGGAAGATACTGCAGTAGCCGCTCATAGACATATCCATCGTGAACCCGTGATAGAGGACGGCGAGCAGCCCGGCAACGCTTACGCCCCCTCCCATAGCGGCATGGATAAGGCTGAACGCTGTTTTCCCCACACAGAAAACGGCGGTGAAGTAAAAAAAGATGCCGGTAAATAAAAGTATTCTGCGTGTCATATCGTTTTATTATGAATGATACAATTTGCTTAAGCAATTTTGCAAATATAATACAAATTATGAAATTTGCCTGAGCAAATTGTATGTTTTCATTTTGAAAAATGGAATTTGCCTGAGCAAATTGTATAAAAACAACCGGATTTACGGAATTTGCTTAAGCAAATTCCGTAAATCCGGTTGTTTTGCGCAAATTGTCGGGGCAATTCGCATAAATCACAGGGTGCCGCCCCTTCCTCTTTTCATCCTTTCATTCTTTTCATCCCTTTTCCCCCTTCCTCCTTACAGCCGCCATTCGGCCCGGAGGCGTTTCAGCTCGGCGTAATCCGTCATGTCTATGCGGTGGGGGACGATGGCGATGTATCCGGCGCGCACGAGGTTCTCGTCGGCATCCGGGGCGCCGGGTTCATGATTGATGAACTGCCCGGTGAGCCAGTAATAGTCGTCGCCGCGCGGGTCGGTGCGTTTTTCAAACTCTTCGTACCACGCGCCTTTATGCTGCCGCGCCAGGCGGATGCCCTTTATCCTGTCGGGCGGGAGCGCCGGGAAGTTGACGTTCAGAAACACGTTCGGCGCCACAGGCTGCGCCAGCGCGCGGTCGATAATCTTCCCCGCGAAGGCTTTGCAGCCGCTGAAATCGGCGTCCGGCGCGTCGTCGGCCAGGGAAAAGCCAATGGACGGGAGGCCGTAGAGCGCGCCTTCGGCCGCCGCGCCGAGGGTGCCGGAATAAATGACCGCGCTGGAGGCGTTAATGCCGTGGTTGATGCCCGACGCGAGCAGCCCGGGCTTTTGCGGCAGGATGCAGCTCATCGCCAGCTTCACGCAGTCCACCGGCGTGCCGCTGCAGGCGTAAATATCCACGCCTTCTCCGGAAGTGATTTTCCGCAGGCGCACCGGTATTTTAGTAGTCAACGCGCTCGACATGCCCGATTGCATGTCTTCCGGCGCCACTACGGTTACATGGCCGTAAGGCTTCACGATTTCGACCAGCGCCGCCAGGCCCGGCGAACGGTAGCCATCATCATTGGTTAAAAGAATTTCCATTATATTTTTTCTGTTAGTTTCTGCACTACCCGGAACTGGTTGAAGAATTGTTTGGCGAACACCCGCGCCACCGTATACGCGGGAATAGCCACGAGCATCCCCAGTATGCCGCCGATACTGCCGGCAATAAGTATTACCAGGAATATTTCCAGCGGATGCGTCCGGACGCTTTTGGAATAGATGAACGGCTGCAGCACGGCCGCATCTATTGCCTGCGCGCCGGCATATACGCACGCCATGGCGATGACCGCCGGCCATACGCCGCCGGCGTCGCCCGCGCCGTTAAGCTGCATCAGGACGCCAATCAGGATGCCGGCCAGCGCGGAAGTAATGCTCCCGATATACGGAATCACATTCAGGATGCCGGACAGCGACCCCAGCACTACCGCTACGTGGAACGGCATCCCCGCTGCCAGCGTCAGGCCGGACGTTACCAGAACGGCCATGCACAGCATGTCTATAAACAGCCCGATGAAATACCGCGAGAGCAACCTGTTGGTCGAAGCCAGCGCCGCCGCCGCATTCTTTTCATGCTTCGCAGGAAAAAGCAGGAGCACGCCCTGCGTAAACAAATGCTCCTCCTTCAAAAAGAAAAACGTAATAAACGATACGATACATGCCCCGGCAACGAAATGGAAAACGGTATTGGTTACCGACCCGAAAAAATTCAGGAGCGCCGTATTGTCGAAAAAATCCGACAACCCGCCGGCTATCGCATCGCGCAGCGAAAAATCATCGCCCACGCCCGGTATATTTTGCGCTATCCACCCCTGCGCCGCCGCCAGCGAATGTTCCATATCCAGCAGCGACTGCTGAATATCTATACGGGATAACCGGTTTATTAAATTCACCACCGACGGCAGCAGAAAGAAAAGTATCGAAAAAAACACGCCCCAGATAACAGCCAGAACAATCGCCGCACACAGCGCGCGCGGCAGCTGCCGGTTCCTGATACGCACCCTGCCCAGCGCCTGCACCGGCGGCTTCCCGATAATGGAAAATACCGCCGCAATAACCAGGTACGCCACCACGCTGCTGAAATACCACGCCAGAAAGGCAACCAGCGCCACCGCCGCCGAAATAATAATATACCGCGCAAGCTTGTTCATGGCAGGTTGGCAATAACTGTTTGCGTCGCCCTCACCCTGTCGCCTTCCCGCACTTTAATCTCCGCGCCCAGGGGAAGGAAAATATCCACCCGCGAGCCGAACTTGATGAACCCGGCTTCATCCCCCTGACGCACGGCGGCGCCTTCCTTTGCATGGCAAACAATGCGGCGGGCAAGCAACCCCGCAATTTGCCGGAAAAGCACCGGCACGCCATGATGATTAACCACCACCGTCGTCCGCTCATTCTTCTCCGACGACTTCGGGTGCCACGCCACCAAATACGCCCCGGGATGGTACCGGAAATAATCTACCCTCCCGCCCACCGGGAAATAGTTGGCATGTATATTGAACAGCGACATAAATACGGATACCTGCATGCAGCGGGCCTTTAAATACTCCGCCTCGTATACCTCCTCCACTATAACAACCCGCCCGTCGGCAGCGGCCAGCACCGCCCCGTCGGCAGCAGCAGGCGCACGCAAAGGAACGCGGAAAAAGTAACACACGAACAACAGCGCGCACGACGCCGCCGCCGCCACAACGCCGGAAACCCCCGCACCGAAGCACAGGGCGGCAACGCCGGTAACAAGAATGGCGGAAATAACGCCGGTCTCAATAATTCTATGTCCTTCTTTGTGAATTTTCATGCCGGGAATCAGGATAAATCAATTAAAATAATGTAATCATAATAATGTAGAAGCACGCCGCCGGCAACGCCAGCAACGCCGCATCGAAACGGTCAAGCAGCCCGCCATGCCCCGGAATAATTTTACCGGAATCCTTCACCCCCGCGCTGCGCTTGAGCATGGACTCTACCAAATCGCCCAGCACGCCGAATACCGCAATAAGTAATGACAGCGCCAGCGTGTGGAATAACCCGTAAGGCAACACCCCCAGCGACGACAGCGCATAGCCGGCCGCCAGCGCCGTGAAAACACCCCCGGCAAAACCCTCCCACGACTTCTTCGGCGAAATGGACGGAAACAGCTTGTGCTTCCCCTTTTGCCCGAACAGCATGCCGAAAACATATGCCCCCACGTCGTTGCTCCACAGAATAGCGAACAGTCCTAACAGCGCCGGGCGACCGGCGACCGCCCCGGGGAAATTAAGCAGAGACAGCGGAACGGCAATATACAGAACCCCGGACAGTACATAGGCAATAACCAGGAAAGGCTTTTCTTCTTTCCGGAATAGCTGGATAACCGGCAGTATTAACCAGAGTACGAAAAAACACAGTACGGTCAACGCTGCGAAGTCCGCCGCATCAGCCCGCGTCCGGTTTTGAAGCAGGAAAAAACCCGCTGCCCACAGCACCGCGCCAAACAGCATGCCGATGATTTTTTGCAGCCATTTTCCTTTCCCCAACGTCAATTCGTAAAACTCAAACAGCATACCCGCCATCAGAAACAGCATCAGGCAAGCGTACGGAATGTCGCCCCCCAGCAGGCAACCCGCCATGACGCCTATAAAAACAATGCCGCTGACAGTCCGTGTAAGCAAATTTTTCATGGCTGATTACAGTCTTTCTGTATTTTCACGCGACGCGCGTTTGCCGAATATCCTTTCCAAATCTTCCGAAAAGATGACCTCTTTTTCGAGCAGTTGCTCCGCCAGCTGCGTAAAGCCTTCGCGGCGCTCTGCCAGGATTTCCTTTGCGCGTTTGTAGGACATGTCGATGATGCGTTTCACTTCGGCGTCCAGTAACTCCGCCGTTTTTTCGCTGTACGGATGTTTAAATGCATAATCCTGCTGCCCGGTGGAGTCGTAATAGCTAAGGTTGCCGACCTTCTCGCTCATGCCGAAATACGCCACCATCGCATACGCCTGCTTCGTGATTTTCTCCAAATCGTTCATCGCGCCGGTGGAAATTTGCCCGAAAGTTAATTCTTCCGCTGCCCGTCCGCCAAGCGTAGCCGCCATTTCGTCGAGCAACTGTTCGGCGGTGGTAATTTGCCGCTCTTCGGGCAGGTACCACGCGGCGCCCAGCGCCCGCCCGCGCGGGATGATAGTTACTTTCAGCAGCGGGTTGGCATGTTCCAGCCACCAGCTCACGGTAGCGTGCCCCGCTTCATGGAACGCAATGGTGCGCTTTTCCGTAGCCGAAATAATTTTGCTTTTCCGTTCCAGCCCGCCGACAATGCGGTCGATAGCGTCCAGAAAATCCTGCCGGTCGATGGCCGGCTTGTTTTTCCGCGCCGCAATCAATGCCGCCTCGTTGCACACGTTGGCGATGTCCGCGCCCGAGAAGCCGGGCGTTTGCTTGGCGAGGAAATCCAAGTCGAACCCGTCAACGAGCTTCAGCCCGCGCAAATGTACCTTGAAAATCTCGGCGCGCTCCCTCAGTTCCGGCAAATCCACATGTATCTGCCGGTCGAAGCGGCCGGCGCGCATCAGTGCGCCGTCGAGCACATCGGCGCGGTTGGTGGCGGCGAGGATTATCACGCCGCTGTTGGAGCCAAAGCCGTCCATCTCGGTGAGCAGCTGGTTCAGGGTATTCTCGCGTTCGTCGTTGGCGGTAAAGCCGCCGTTCTTGCTGCGGGCGCGCCCTACCGCGTCGATTTCATCAATGAATACGATGCACGGCGCTTTTTCTTTCGCCTGCCGGAACAGGTCGCGTACGCGCGACGCGCCTACGCCGACAAACATTTCTACAAAGTCCGACCCCGACATGGAAAAGAACGGCACGTCGGCTTCCCCCGCCACCGCTTTTGCCAGCAATGTCTTTCCCGTTCCCGGAGGCCCTACCAGCAATGCGCCTTTGGGGATTTTCCCCCCCAGGTCCGTATATTTCTTCGGGTTTTTGAGGAAATCTACTATTTCCATTACTTCGACTTTGGCTTCTTCCAGCCCGGCCACGTCTTTAAAGGTAACCTTATTCTTATTGTCCTTGTCGAACAGTTGCGCTTTGGAGCGGCCTACCGTAAAGATGCCGCCCATGCCGCCGCCGCCGCCCATGCCCCGCGACATCCCGCGGAAAAGTAAAAACCATAAAGCGATAAGCAGTACCGGGAACAGCAGCCAGTCCAATATACGTGCGAAATAATTATTATGTACTTCGGTTTCTATTTTCACCTTCTGTGTTTCCGGCGCCCCGGCGTTGATAGCTTCCACCGTTTGGAAGACGTTAAAATCGGGCTGGCTGATAAAGTAGAAATGCGGCCCTTCTTTCGGCAATACGGAAAAACGGTTTTTATATTTCACCAAGCTGTCTTTCCTGATATACACATCCACACGTTCCTGGTTGGTGATAAGCGACAGGCGTTCCACATCGCCGGCGGGCAACATCTGTTCTTTCACTTCCTGCCATTCGGCTTTTTGCGGCTCTACCGTATTGTAGGACGACCAGAAGTAAATAAAGATACCCCCCAAAGCCAGCCAAATCCACACAGGATTCAGCCCTTTTTTCGGGGCGTTATTTTTTCGGGGCAATGGGGGGCGTTGTTGGGAAGGAGGTAATGTTCCGTTCATTCGTTTCGGTTATTTCGGGTTTTCACTGTGATTTTTTCGTATGGCATCCGCCCAGAGTTCTTCGAGGCGGTAGAACATACGGTAGGGGGTTTGGAAAATGTGCGCCACCACGTCGCCGTAGTCCACAATAATCCAAAAAGCGTTTTCTTTGCCCTGCCTGCGCAGCGGTTTTTCCTGCAGGCGTTCGTACATTTCCTTTTCCACATTGTCGGCAAGGGCGGCGACCTGCGTCCCGGAATCGGCATGGGCAATCACAAAATGGTCGCATATGGCGGCCTCCAGCGGCGTCAAATCCAGCGACACAACGTCCTGCCCTTTCTTGTCGAGGAGCGCCTGTGTGATTACGTCCACGGAAGTAATTTTTTTCCGCACGGTCTTTTTAACCGGCGCGGCTTTTTTTGGGGACGCCTTCTTGGCCGCGGCATTTTTTTTCGCCGCCGGCGTTTTGGAGGCGGTTATTTTCCTGACTGTTTTCGTCATGCTCTGTATACTTGATAAAATCAATTCGCGAATGTACGAATTTTTTGGGAGTAGGACAAATTTAAGTTGATAGGTGATTTCAAGATTTCATAATTCAAGGCTGCGCCTTTCTTAATTATGAGTGATGAATTATGAGTTATGAATTATGAATTATGAATTATGAATTATGAGTGATGAATTATGAATTATGAATTATGAATTGGCGCCAGCCCACTCATCATTCATCACTCATAACTCATAATTCAACAAGGGCGATTGCCCGCAGGGCAATAATATCAATAGAAAAACGGCATACCCCTTGTTCCATATTCCCCGCAGGGGATGAACAAACTTTTCACGTGATGATGCCTTGCGACACATCGTCGCAGCCTGCTGCGACACATCGTCGCAGCCTGCTGCGACACATCATCACAGCCTGCTGCGACACATCGTCGCAGCCTGCTGCGACACATCGTCGCAGCCTGCTGCGACACATCGTCGCAGCCTGCTGCGACACACCGTCACAGCCTGCTGCGACACACCGTCGCAGCCTGGGGGAAGCAAAACCGGCAGGTATTCAGGAATTAAGAATTGGCTGGCGCCGGCAGCTCTTAACTCTTAACTCTTAGTTCTTAGTTCTTAACTCATCATTCATCATTCATAACTCATAATTAAAAAAACACTATCTTTGCACCGTTTTCCGGAAAACCCCGTCAGATTCCCCGGCGAAAAAGACAAAAAGGAAGCAGGAAGGGTTAAACTGGAAGCAAGAAGGGTTAAACTGGAAGCAGGAAGGGTTAAACTGGAAGCAGGAAGGGTTAAACTGAAAGCAGGAAGGGTTAACCTGAAAGCAGGAAGGGTTAAACTGGAAGCAGGAAGGGTTAACCTGAAAGCAGGAAGGGTTAAACGGCGAGCAGGAAGGGTTAACCTGAAAGCAGGAAGGGTTAAACGGCGAGCAGGGTAATAAAGCCGCCAACCGACTTATAACACACAACTTAATTAAATATTTAAAATATTAAACCTTTAAATTA
>JAISLK010000028.1 GCA_031290935.1 Prevotellaceae bacterium
CTAAGAAGCAAATTTTCCATACTAAGAAGCAAATTTTCCATACTAAGAAGCAAATTTTCCATACTAAGAAGCAAATTTTCCATACTAAGAAGCAAATTTTCCATACTAAGAAGCAAATATTCCATACTAAGAAGCAAATATTCCATACTAAGAAGCAAATATTCCATACTAAGAAGCAAATATTCCATACTAAGAAGCAAATTTTCCATACTAAGAAGCAAATTTTCCGCACTAAGAAGCAAATTTTCCATACTAAGAAGCAAATTTTCCATACTAAGAAGCAAATATTGAAAGATACGAAGCGGACGTTGAGAGCAGGTAAAAGAACCGGTAAAATTATTTTCTAATTTCTATTACCTCGGATTTAACTGCACAGCCATCTTGGCCGTATGCGCGAACCTGATAATAAAACAAACTGTCATCCTGCCCAAATTTATCAGTATATCCAGTCGCTTTTGATAATATGGTCATAGCTTTGAAAACATTTGCCGGCGCGTTTTTCCGGTAAAGTATGCAACCTTGATAGTCCGCTTCATTTCCTGCATCAACACGCCACGAAACACGAATTGTCCCGTCCTTTTTTGCAGCCACTTTTATTCTTTTTATTTCCAGCAGGCACGATTCATCGGCCATAAACACCCCGTCATACGGTACGGACGGCGCTGATATATTTCCTGCCGAATCTACAGCCGTCAGAAAATAACGATAATCTACATTTTTTTCTACCCGGTTATCAGTAAATAAATGCATCTCGGATTTGATAAGAGAATTATTGAGCCGTATTAGCGTCCCCATAGAATCAGCAGGCTGGAAACGGTAAATATGGTAACCCGTAAGGTCGCTTTCCGCATTGCTCAGCCAGTCCACACGAAGCGCCTTTGTCTCTTGAACGACACCTGTTATAAAAGGCTCGCGGGGAGCCACCGCATCGGGCATCCGGGCGCTGCCGGCATCGGAATATTTGCTCATGTTATAGGACGAATCAATGGCCGCTATTTTATAGAAGAAAAAGTTTTTGGCATTGCGCGGAAGACTGTCTGTAAACCGTGTCTCCCTTATAGCGGCGGCATTAAGCAGCACATAATTATCATCATGATTAGCGCCCACCGTACGGTAAACCCGGTAACCCATTAAATCCGCTTCCGGATTAACATCCCATGCAAGACGTATACTTCCTGTATCCGCAACCACTTGCAATCCTGTTGGCGCTGCAGGCGGGAAAATATCCAGCACCTCGCCCACGGCCGGACGGGACAGGCCTTCGTTCCCCGACGAATCAACAGCAGCTACACAGTAAATATAAGCGCCCGGCCCAGGCACCGTATCATAATAAACAGTCTCTCCCGGAGACAATAACTGTTCATTAATTTGTATCCTTCCGCCCTTCCGCCCTTCCTGCCGGTAAACAGCATACCCTTTCATATCGCCCTCCGGAAAATCATTCTCCCAGCTAAGCGCAATATCAAACAGCCCGACGTCGGCGCGCAGACGGCGTGGCGCCGCAGGCTGCGACGATGTGTCGCAAGTTTTCTATTGATATTATTGCCCTGCGGGCAATCGCCCTTGTTGAATTATGAGTTATGAATTAGGAGTAGTACCTTTGCAGCAAAATCGCACGGTACAATGAGAGGGAAAAAAATAGAAGACGCGGTGGCTCCTTTGTGGGGCAAGGGAGCGTCCGTGGCTTTTTATACGCTGGGCTGCAAACTTAATTTTTCGGAAACATCCACGCTGGCACGCCGCTTTGTAGAAGCGGGTTTCGTACGGGCGCCGGCTGCGCAAAAAGCCGATATTTATGTGGTGAACACCTGCTCGGTAACGTCGCATGCCGATAAAAAATGCCGGCAAATCATTCGCAAATTAACGCAGCTGAACCCTGCGGCATTGATGGTGGTAACCGGCTGCTATGCGCAGCTGAAGCCGGAAGAAGTAGCGGCTATCGACGGCGTGGACCTCGTGCTCGGCGCCGGCCAGAAAGGAGATTTATTTGAATATGCCAATAACTTGCGCACAAAGGGCAAAGCCCGGGTGCTATCGTGCGACATCCGGGCGGTGGACAGCTTTTTCCCGGCCTTCTCTTCGGGCGACCGCACGCGCTCTTTCCTGAAAATACAGGACGGTTGCGATTATCATTGCGCGTACTGCACCGTGCCGCTGGCGCGCGGGAAAAGCCGCAACCTGCCCGTTGCCGACATCGTCAAGGAAGCGGAAACCATTGCGGCGTCAGGCGTCCGGGAAATAACGCTCACCGGCGTGAATATCGGCGACTTTGGAAAAACTACCGGAGAAACATTTTTTGAATTATTGCAGGCCCTGGAAAAAGTCAATGCTATCGGGCGTTTCCGCATATCGTCCATTGAACCGAACCTGCTTACCGATGAAATGATTGAATGGATAGCGCAGTCAAAAAAAATGGCGCCGCACTTTCACCTCCCGCTGCAGTCGGGCAGCAACAGGGTGTTACAGCTGATGCGCCGCCGCTACCGGCGCGAAATATTTGCGGCGCGCCTGCAAAAAATCCGCACCCTCCTGCCGCATGCCTTCATCGGCGTGGATGTAATTGCCGGCTTTCCGGGCGAAACAGCCGGCGATTTCCGCGATACATACGCCTTCCTTGAACGCTTGCAGCCGGCTTACCTGCATATATTCCCTTATTCCGAACGCCCCGGCACGCCGGCGGCGGCGATGCCCGGCAGCGTGCCGCCCCGGGAACGCGCCGCACGGGTAAAGGAATTGCAGGGCCTTTGCGACAAATTGCACCGCGCCTTTTATGAAAAAAATATCGGGCTGGAAACGCGCGTCCTCTGGGAAAACGCCTGCAAAAACGGCATGATGCAGGGCTTCACCGATAATTACCTGAAAATAGAAACGCCCTATCGTCGTGAGTTGATAGGGCGTTTAGTGCCGGTTAAAATTACAGATTTGCAGATTTACGGATTTACGGATTTACAGATTTAATTACTGCTACGGTTTACCGCCACTGCCTGCTGCTTAAGCTACCGGAATATCCTTATTTACATTCTTGCTGCCTGCCAGTGCGTAGAACAGCAAATAAGCCAGCCCGGCAATAACTACCCAGTAACTGGTCATGTACGACGAAAGGTCGGCGATTTTATTTTGCAGTAACGGGAGAATACCGCCGCCGCATACCAGCACCATGAAAAAGCCCGACGCTTTTGCCGTGTATTTGCCCAGCCCTTCTACGGCAAGGTTGAAAATACCGCCCCACATGACAGACGTGCATAAGCCGACCAACACTAAATACATCGCGTTGACAGGCACTAAGGCGAAACCCAGCGACAGTGCACCCAGTTCATCTTTCATCAAAACCGGTAAGTTCACCTGGTTGCCGGTTGGTGCGAATATCGCCAAAATAACCAATACCAATCCTATGATGGACGCCACGGAGAGCATGGATTTGCTGGATACCTTCGCGCCAACAGCCGCGCCGACCAATCGCCCGATGAGCATCATGAACCAGTAGGTTCCTGCGACAAAACCGGCAATGGTTGCATCTATTTTAAGCCCGTTCGGATCTACTAAAAATTTATTTAACACATCGGGGATACCCACTTCTACGCCTACATAGACAAAGATGCCCACCGCCCCCAAAATAAAATGGCGGAACGACAGGGGGCTATACTTCGATTTTTCTTTTGAAGCTGCCACCAGGTGCGGTTCCGGGATGCGTACAAGGTTTAATCCGATAAACACCAAAGCAAAAACCGCCAGCGCAATAAACATCACCGGATAGACGTTGGTGATATTGGCTTTTGTTATATCTCCGACAAGGATGCCCACCAGCATGGGAACGGCTGTTCCGCACAGCGAATTGAACGAGCCGCCAATCTGGATGAGCTGGTTCCCTTTATTGCCCAGGCCGCCCAATGTATTCAGCATCGGGTTTACGACAATATTCAGCAGGCACATGGAGAAACCGGCTATAAAAGCCCCCAGCAGGTAAATAACAAAACTGCCGGCTACGCCCGACAGGCATTGTACGCCCACACCTGTAAAACCGACGGCCACCGCTATCAAAGCGGTTTTTTTATACCCGTACTTTTGCAGGAGTAATCCGCCCGGAATGCCCATCACCGCATACGCAATGAAATTGGCAAACACGCCGAGCGTACCCAAAAAGTTCTCTACATGGAACTGGGTTTTCAATACAGTGCCCATCGGCGCTGCAAGATTGGTCACAAATGATATCATCCCGAAGAGGAGAATCATCATAATAATCGCAACTACGTTGCCTTTTTGTTTTTCTTGTACCATAATTGTAATTTTTTAAGTTAGTTAAAAACGACGCAAATTTATACAAAAAAAATCAAGTTGCAAGTTTTAAGCGTAAAGTTTATAGATTTTTTTTTAACAATGCAGAAATAACAAAGCCTTTCATCACTGAAAGGCCTTATTACCTGGTGCCCGGAACAGGACTCGAACCTGCACAGCCTTGCGACCGCTAGTCCCTGAAACTAGTGCGTCTACCAATTCCGCCATCCGGGCAATACATCAACAGCACTTTTGGGGCTGCAAAGATAATAAAAAATGTTGATTCGGATAATTTATTTTGAAAAATTTTCGGAAAAATAAGGTTTTGTCAATCCGCCACCCCCTCCATCCGCCTTTATCGAATTTTTTACTTACTTTTGTGAAAAAAATAAGTAGCGTTGAGGGCAAAAAAACATTTCCTGTTGATGATTGTGGCATTGTGTGGCACGGGTTTTCCGGCGCAGGCGCAGTACAACAAACAATATTTTTTCTATCGCGGGCGGCAGTTCCTCGTAGATAATAAATTTGCACAGGCCATCAATAATTTCAATACCCTGATAGCCGCCGATACCGCGCTGTATGAAGCGTATTTTTTCCGCGGTATCGCCAAGTACAACCTGAATGATTTCCTGGGGGCGCAAGCCGATTTTACCAAAGCGCTTTCCATAAATCCTGTGTTCACTACCGGCTACCATTATCGCGCGGTAACTTATGGGCGGCTGGGAAAGTACGACGACGCGCTGGCCGACCTCGAAGTGGCGGCAGAGCTGCGCCCCGGCTATTCGGGGCTGTACTTCACGCGCGGCATCACGTATTTCCTCACGCAACAGTTCGACAAAGCGGTGGACGATTTCAATCGCTTCCTGCGCTATGAGCCGAAAGTAAGCGACGCCTATCTGAACCGCGGCACCGCCTACCTGTTCCTGAAAGATACCGTGAAGGCGCTGGAGGACTATAATACGGCGATACTGCTGAGCAGGTTTGACCCCGAAGTGTATGTGCGCCGCGCACGCATCTTTGCCATGAGAAACGAAAACGGCAGGGCGCTGGCCGACCTGAACGAAGCTGTCCGGCTGGATTCTGCGAATGCCTTTGCCTACTTCAACCGCGCGTTGGTGCGCTATAATGACAAAGACGTGAACGGCGCGTTGTCCGACTTCGGCAAGGTGCTGGAGCAAGACCCCGACAATGCGCTGACGTATTATAACCGGGCGCTCATCCGTTCGCAAATCGGCGACTACGATAATGCGCTGCTGGATTACGGAAAAGTGATTGCCATCAACCCGAACAACGTACTGGTGTATTATAACCGCGCCGCGGTATATATAGAACTGGCGCGTTACCGCGCTGCGCTGGACGATTACACGAAAGCTATTGAGTTGTATCCCGATTTTGCCAATGCTTACAGTAACCGCGCATACGTGAAAACGCAGCTGGGTTTGGTGGCGGGCGCAAAGAGCGACTACGATACGGCGCAGCAAAAAATCAATGAATACAAATCAAAAATGAATGACAGCGATTTCTCTGCCTACGCCGACACGAGTAAGCAATTCAACAGCCTGCTGGCGCTGGATGCGGAGTTTGCACGGAATGATTTTAGCGACGACATGCTGCAATACCGCAAGGTGGACGTGCGGTTGAAGCCGCTGTTCAAGCTGGCGGTTGCCGCGCCGCCGGATATACCTTTTGAGCGGCAATACTTCCATCCGGCGCTGGAGCAGTTTAAGCGCCACAACGCACTACAGCTGTTGAGCGAAATTCCCGGGCGCGGCGCCGTGGATTTGATGAAAGAAGACTCCATCGCTACCGCTTTCCTGGAAAAAAATAAAACGGCGGAAGCTTACTTCCATAAAGGCATCACGCAATTCCAGCTGCGGTATTTCAACAGCGCGATGAACTACTTCAACAAGGCGATTGAATTAGACCCGGACAATGCGTTCTACTATCTAAACCGGAGCGCCCTGCAAAGCGAGATGATTGATTTCATCGCCTCCGTAGAAAATAACGTGCAGGTGCTGGCGCTGGATAACGTATCGACCACTCGTGCACGGGTGCAGCAGGATGTGAAGATGTACGACTACCACGAGGCTATTGGCGACCTGAATAAAGCTGCCATGTTAATGCCCGACCTCGCCTATATATATTATAACCTCGGCAACCTGCGCTGCCTGTCTGACGCGATTCCCGAAGCTATCGGCAACTACACGCAGGCAATCCGGCTGTACCCGTTCATGGGCGAAGCCTACTACAACCGCGGGCTGGTGCACATTTACCTGCGCGAAGTGGAAAAAGGTTGCTTAGACATTAGCAAAGCCGGCGAGCTGGGCGTGGAAGAAGCCTACAGTGTAATTAAAAAATATTGCAGTAAAAATTAACATAAACAAAAGAAAATGACACATCAATTATTGACAGGAAAAAAAGGATTAATTTTCGGCGCATTGAACGAGAAGTCTATTGCATGGGAAGTGGCTACACGCGCGTATGAAGAAGGCGCGTCGTTTGTGCTTACCAACACGCCGGTGTCCATACGTATGGGCACCATTAACGAACTGGCAAAGCGGTGCAACACCATCGTTATCCCCGCCGACGCAACGAATGTAGCGGATTTGGAAAATTTGGTAATAAAAGGGCAGGAATACCTCGGCGGCAAGTTTGATTTTATCCTGCATGCTATCGGCATGTCGCCGAATGTGCGCAAAGGCCGTACGTACGACGACTTGGACTATGCCTACTTCCAGCAGACGCTGGATATTTCGGCGATTTCGTTCCACAAGATTTTGCAGGTTTGCCACAAACAGGACGCTATTAACGAATGGGGGTCGGTGGTAGCGCTTTCTTACGTGGCGGCGCAACGGACGCTTTATGGCTACAACGATATGGCCGACGCCAAAGCGATACTGGAATCTATTGCCCGCAGTTTCGGGTATATTTACGGGCGCGAAAAAAATGTCCGCATCAATACCGTTTCCCAATCGCCGACGATGACTACGGCGGGCAGCGGCATCATGGGGTTTGAGAACCTCGTGGACTTTGCCGAGCGCATGTCCCCGCTGGGGAATGCCACGGCGGCGGAGTGCGCCGACTTTGTGGTAACGCTTTTCAGCGACCTGACGCGCAAAATTACGATGCAAAATTTATTCCATGACGGCGGCTATTCCAGCATGGGAATGAGTTTCCGCGCTATGAAAATCTATAACGAAGGACTTGAATACCGCGATGTGAAAAACGATTTGCGGAAGATTATTAACAAGTAAAAATACCTGCGCCGTTATTTCCCGAAAACTATTTTCACCTTTGCGCCCGCCGAGAGCAGGCGCATTTTATTTATCCCTAACTCGGCGCTGTTGGAGGGATTGACGTCCGAAAGGCCGTAGCCGCCATAGATGCCGGTGTACAGCCCCCAGTTTTCGCTGAGCGTCCAGCGCAAGCCTGTTTCGATGGCGATGCTGACACCCTGCCCAAAGTTCGGCGACGTGGTCGTAACAGTGGACTGTACGGCTCCGCCGGTACGTTCTTCCGTTTCCGTGCGGCAACGCCCGGAGAGGGCGAGGTCAACAGATGCACCGGCGGCGGCATAGAACCCGTGCCGGCCTACAGGTGCCCGGAAGCGCAGCCACAGCGGCACGCGGAGGTATGCGGCAAAAAGTTCGTCGGTATGTTTAAGCAGGTACGGAGTAGTGGAAACGCCCGGTTGCCAAACGGTGGCGTTGAACAGCCGCACATTGAAGAAGGCCGCTTCCACGCCCGCGCCGATACCCCAGCGTTGCGCAAAAAACCACGAGAAATCAACCCCGACGCCCGGCGCAATACCGGCCGGTTCCATATTGCCCGCAACCACGTCGGAAAACAGCTGCGACAGCCCTAAGGTGCCATACAGGCCTATTTCGTACCGGATGTACTTTTCAGTAGGCAGCAGGCTGTCGGCAGTTGGCAATTGCTCGGCGGCAGCAGGCGCTTCTTCCTGCTCGCTGCTTACAGCTGACTGCTCCTGCGACTGCTCATTGCTTACAGCCGGCTGCGGCTGCTCACTGCTTACTGCCGCCTGTGGCTGCTCACTGCTTACTGCCGGCTGCGGCTGCTCACTGCTTACTGCCGCCTGTGGCTGCTCACTGCTTACTGCCGCCTGTGGCTGCTCACTGCTTACTGCCGGCTGTTCTTCCTGCCGCTGCGACTGCTGACCGATTACTGCCGCCTGTGCCTTCTTACTGCGCCTGCCAACTACCGACTGCTGGTGCTTACTGCGACTGCTTACCGTCGGCTGTTCTTCCACCACCGGCTCGCTGCTGACTGCCGGCTGCTGACCACTACTGTCCACTGCCGGTTGCCAACTGCTACTGTCCACCGCCGGCTGCTTACTGCTTACTGCCGACTGTTCACTGCTGCTGTCCACCGGTTTTTCCCCCGAACAACTGCATGAGCGCACGCCGAAGAATAGTGCGGCCGCCAATACTACTGCCGCTGAAATGATAATTGTCTTTTTCATATTTTTTATAGTTTAAAGATGTTAAAATTTAATTCATAACTTATAATTTAAATATCCCGTTTTGGCGGTAGTTATGGGGCCGGCCGGCGGGGGCTCCAGGACGCTTTCCGAAACCTTCGGATTCTTTCCGGAACCTTCCGGGAAGGTTTCCTGAAGACTTTTTTCCGCCCCGGCGGGATAAAGGCTATTTAAAAGATGTATGTGCACACTCCCAACGGTTTCCTGAGGGGAAGCGGGCAGTGGCAGTCGCGGTACGCAATACGCAGGCCGCAGTACGGGTTTATTGATTATGGGGGGCAGGTTGTGCATTGTTCACTATTCACTGTTCATTGATTAACGGGCACAAAGGTAGGAAAGTTTTTTTAAAAAAACAATAAACAATTATGAATGATGAGTGATGAAAAATCTTTCCCGCGAAAGCGCTCTTGCTACCCATCACCTCCTATTACCTTCAAGGCTTTCCCTACTTTCACAAATGCTTCAATAGCCCGGTCAAGGTGGGCTTGTTCGTGGGCGGCGGAGAGTTGTACGCGAATACGCGCCTGCCCTTTCGGAACGACTGGATAGTAAAAGCCGACAACATATATGCCCTCTTCCAGCATTTGGGCGGCAAAGGCCTGCGAGAGGTTGGCGTCGTACAGCATAACGGCGCAGATAGCACTTTGCGCAGGTTTAATGTCAAAACCCGCATCCAGCATCCTGTCGCGGAAATATCGCACATTCTCCTGTTGCCGGGCGTGCAATTCGTTGCTTTCCGCCAATAGCTTGAACACTTCCAACCCCGCCTTCGCCATTGCCGGCGGCAGGGAGTTGGAGAATAAATACGGGCGCGAACGCTGGCGCAGCAACGCAATAATTTCCTTACGGCCGGTGGTGAAACCGCCAACAGCACCGCCAAACGCCTTGCCGAGTGTGCCGGTGTAAATATCAATCTTCCCGTACACATCGAAATATTCGCTCACTCCGCGGCCGGTTTTGCCGACCACACCTGCCGAATGGCTCTCGTCCACCATCACCAGCGCATCATATTTTTCGGCCAGGGCGCAGATTTTATCTACCGGCGCCACATTGCCGTCCATGGAAAACACGCCGTCGGTAACGATGATGCGGTAACGTTGCGCCTGCGCCGTTTTTAAACAGTTTTCCAGTTCATCCATATCGGCGTTGGCATAACGATAGCGTTGCGCTTTGCACAGGCGTACGCCGTCAATAATCGACGCATGGTTGAGGGCGTCGGAAATAATAGCGTCGTGCTCATCGAACAGCGGCTCAAATACGCCGCCGTTGGCGTCGAAACAGGCGGCATATAAAATAGCGTCATCCGTTTGGAAATAGCGGGAAATGGCTGCTTCCAGTTCCCTGTGTAGGTCTTGCGTGCCGCAGATAAAGCGCACGCTCGACATGCCGTAGCCGCGTTCGTTCATCGCTTCCTGCGCCGCGCGGATTACACGCGGGTGGTTCGATAATCCCAAGTAATTATTAGCGCAAAAATTCAATGCTTCCTGCCCTGTTTGTACCTTGATAAGCGCCTGTTGGGGCGTTACGATAATCCGCTCCTGTTTATACAGGCCGGCCTGTTCAATGGCTGCCAACTCGGCAGCCAGGTGGTTTTGAAAATTCCTGTACATCAGAATTAAAATTTAAAGGTTCTTTACTTCAATGTCCAAGGTTGTATTTCGGTTGAAAAATTTACAGAAAAACAATATGTGGTAGTCAATAGCGTCGTTCCAATAGGCGTGGTTGTGGTTGCCCTGCCGGGTAGTATATTCATGGTCGATGCCTTTTTCCCATAACGCGCAGTTCAGCGCTTCATTCAGGGGAAAGCAAAAATCGCTCACGCCGCAATCAAAATATATGGCCAAATCGCCGTTCTCAATAAGTTCTATTTGCTTGTGTACCGAACGGCTTTCCCAGTTTTCCCTGTTGGCAGACACATCGCCCAGCAGGTTCACCAGCCCATAGTTTGACCCGCGCTGGCGAATATCCACTGCGCCGCTGGTGCTGCCCACCGCACCGAAAACATCCTTGTGCCGAAAAGCATTATAGAGCGCCCCATGCCCGCCCATGCTCAAACCGGTAATAGCGCGGTATTCCCTGCCGACCAGCGTGGGATAATGCGCATCCACATACGCCACCAGTTCCATAGATATAAACGTTTCGTACTTCGAGAGCGTATCCAGCGGGCTGTCCAGATACCAGCTGTTTTTACCGTCAGGGCAGACGAAGATGACGCCCTGCTCATCGGCAATCTGCGGCAAATCGGGCTTGGTAGTAATCCATTGTTTTTCGTTGCCGTCATAGCCATGCAACAGATAAATAACCGGGTAATTTTGCGCAGGGTGGAAAATCACGGCGTCGGGAACAATCACCAGTGTTTTCACCGGCGCATTCATCGCCGCGCTGATAACCGTAACAGAATCAACCCGCGCAGCATTGGCGCTGAACACCCACAAGGCCATCAGTCCGAAAAGTAAAGTTTTCATTTTTGTTTACGAATTTAATTGGTTTTATAAATATTTAAATAGTCTATATTCATTGCTTCCGTATCATTTTCATGCCTTCTTTTACAAAGTTACGATTATTTTTTTACCGAACCCTAAGCGATTGTCGGTATATTTTAAAAAGATAGGGCGGAGCGTCCAGATGGGAGTATTACCCAATATCGCAAAGGGAAAGCGGTGCAGGTAGGCGCGGCGGGCTTGCCGGAGTAATTCTTCGTCGGGGCGCAACAGGGCGCCTTGAAACTGTAATCCGCGAATAAGCCCGACGGTTTTCGTCTCCAAAACAATAGCGCCGGCGATAGCAGGGTTCTCAGCTGCTTCGGCAAGGTGGCGCGTGTTTGCGTCCGACGTAACAACAAATACATTTTCTTTCTCCATATAGGCGTAAAAAAGCGAGGCGCACCAGGGCTGATGCGCGGCACATGTAGCCATTGTTAAAACATGATGTTTACGGATAAATGCAATAATGCGGCGGTCTATCGTAGCCATAATACAAAAGTAGTAATAATTTCAGGATTGAAAAGGTGAAGGGAAAAGAATACAACGTAACTATGGGATTCAAATAATTTTGCGAAAATCGAAAAAAGAATATAACTTTGGGCTTTCATTTATTTTATTACAAATAATACTTGAGATAATAATTCTATGAATGATTATATAATAAATGAATGAAAATAAAAACCCCCGTTAAAGACGAGGGCAACTTAATGTTTTCACAACGGAATAATCCTTATTGTGAATTGATCACATTCTGCGACAAAGGTAAGGAAAATTTTTGAACTAAAAAATTAAAAAAATACAATTATAAATTTTAAAAAAATAACTATGAAAACAGTATTGGGCATTGATGCCGGAACAAATAGTATCGGGTGGGCGGTTGTTGACAAAGACAACCAAAAAATAGTAGGAATGGGAAGCAGAATTATTCCCATGAGTCAAGATATATTGGGGAATTTCGATGCCGGAAATTCGGTTTCCCAAACGGCCGAAAGAACCGGATATCGCGGTATAAGGAGATTGCGCGAACGGTACTTGCTCCGGCGCGAACGGTTGCACCGCGTGTTGCACTTATTGGGATTTCTCCCTGAGCACTACGAGCACTGCATTGATTTTGAAAAATATTTTGGCAAATTTATACAAGACGCCGAGCCAAAACTGCCTTGGAAAACGGTGGAAGACGGGAAATCGGAATTTTTGTTTCAAAAATCTTTCAACGAAATGTTGGCCGATTTTGCCGAAACCCAACCGCAACTGCTGAACAATAACAAAAAAATTCCATACGATTGGACAATTTATTATTTGCGAAAAAAAGCGCTGTCGCAGAAAATTGAGAAAGAAGAATTGGCATGGATACTTTTGAATTTTAATCAGAAACGCGGATATTACCAATTGCGTGGAGAAGAGGAAGAAGAAAATCCTAACAAATTAATAGAATATCATTCGTTGAAAATTGTTGATGTGGCAGCGGACGAGAAACCCAACAGTAAAGGAGAAACATGGTATTCGCTTCATTTGGAAAACGGATGGGTTTACAGGCGTTCGAGTAAAACACCTCTGTTTGAGTGGAAAGATAAAATCCGGGATTTCATCGTTACTACCGATTTGAACGACGATGGTACAGTAAAAACCGATAAAGAAGGAAACGAAAAACGCTCGTTTCGCGCTCCCGGCGAAGATGACTGGACTTTGTTGAAAAAGAAAACCGAGGTGGATATTGAGCAATCCCGTAAAACTGTCGGCACATATATTTATGAAACTTTACTACAAAATCCAAGTCAGAAAATACGTGGGAAATTGGTGTGCACCATTGAGCGTAAATTTTACAAAGAGGAATTGAAAAAAATCCTTGAAAAGCAGAAAGAGTTTCATGCGGAATTGAGCGACAACAGTTGTTATCAAATGTGTATTTCAGAGTTATACCCGCAGAATGAATATCATAGAAATATGCTTCAATCTGGGGATTTTACCAAGTTGTTTTTAGATGACATTATTTTTTACCAACGTCCGCTGAAAAGCAAGAAGTCATTGATTAGTAATTGCCCCTACGAATACCGTATTTTTAAAAACGAAACCGATGGCACGGAAAAATCACCTGTGAAATGTATTGCCAAAACACACCCGTTGTATCAGGAATTTCGCTTGTGGCAGTTTATTCATAACCTAAGAATTTATGAGCGGGAAAAGAATGTGGATGG
>JAISLK010000029.1 GCA_031290935.1 Prevotellaceae bacterium
AAAACCTTTTAAACATCACCGCCCCGCGCACCGAAACCGTTCCGGTTTTTTTGAGGTTTAGGTTTTGGGGCGGCGGCCCGCCCGGGGGGGCGGTCAAAACACACACATCAAAAAAACCGGAATGGTTTCGGTGCGCGGGGCGGTGTTGTTTAAAAGGTTTTTCATAATGTTTGAACTGTCGGGTGCAAAGATAGTGTTTTTTTTTAATTATGAATTATGAATGATGAGTTATGAGTGGCAGTCGCAGCCTGAAATCTTTAAACCTTATATTCAAACGCCACTTTCTGCAATTCGTCATTGGCTTTCGCTATTTTCTTTGACAAATCGTGTTTAAACTGTTGTATCTTTTTAAACAATGCGGCATCGCCGGCAGCTAAAATTTGCGCGGCTAAAATTCCGGCATTATACGCGCCGTCGAGCGCTACGGTGGCTACAGGAATCCCGGAAGGCATTTGCAGAATAGACAACACGCTGTCCCATCCGTCCATTGAATTGGAAGATTTCACAGGCACGCCAATGACAGGCGCAGGCGTCAGGGCGGCAATGATGCCGGGCAAATGCGCTGCGCCCCCGGCGCCGGCGATGACTACCTTAACCCCGCGCGCATGCAGTTTTTTTGCAAAATCCACGACCATTTCGGGTACGCGGTGCGCCGACAGCGCATTTATTTCAAAAGGAATTTGCATATCGTTTAAAAATTTCGCCGCAGCCGACATCACCGGCATATCCGACGCGCTGCCCATTACAATACTGACAAGTGGTTTCATTTTTGTTAACTGTTGAGTTGATAAATAGTTTTTAGCAGTACAAAAATAATAACTATTTTTACACTTTGAAAATTTATTATTGGAAGAAGTTATGAAACGGGTGAAATTGCACGATAAAGAATTTGAAATTGCTATCCGGTACGACCAGATACAAACCGCCATAGGCGTAGTGGCGCAAAGAATACGGGAAGATATGAAAGACGAACACATCCCTGTTTTCCTGAGCGTCCTGAACGGGTCGTTTATGTTTACGGCGGATTTGTTGAAGCAAATGGATTTTAACTGCGAAGTGTCCTTTGTGAAATTAGCCTCCTACAGCGGCGCCGCATCCACCGGAAAAGTGCAGGAACTGCTGGGATTGGACATCGACATCAGCGGCCGCACGGTCATTATCGTGGAAGATATTATAGACACCGGGCAGACAATAGCCGGCCTGTTTAAAAAATTAAAAAGACACCACCCCAAGCAAATCAAAGTGGCCACTTTCCTGTACAAACCGGATGCGTATAAACAAACCATCCCTCTTGATTATATCGGAATACGGATTCCGAATGATTTCATCGTAGGGTACGGACTGGATTACGACCAGCTGGGGCGCAACCTCCGCAACATTTATAAAATCGTAAACTGAAAAACCCATGTTAAACATTGTTCTCTTTGGCCCCCCGGGTGCGGGAAAAGGCACCGTAGCGAAAAAACTCGCCCGGCAGGAAAATATAGTGCACCTGTCCACCGGCGACATGTTGCGCGAAGAAATAGAACGCGCCTCTGCGCTTGGCAAAGAAGCCGAACAGCTGATTGCACGCGGGGCTTTGGTGCCCGACGAAACAGTAGTAGCGATGGTACGCGAATTTGTCAAACGGAAAATGCCGTGCAATGGTTTTATTTTCGACGGGTTCCCGCGCACGACGGAACAGGCGGAAGCACTGGACGCCATTATGACGGCGCAAGGAACGGCTATTACGATGATGATTGCGCTGGAAGTAAGCGAAGACGAAATTATCCGCCGGATGCTGAACCGCGCGGCAATAGAAGGCCGCCCCGATGACACGATGGACGTGATACGCCAACGCATTGCCACGTACCACGAAAAAATACAAATCACGAGCGGCTACTACCGGGCGCAAAACAAATACCGCACCGCCGACAGCAGCCGGACGCCGGAATACACCCTGCAACAAATACTCTCCATCATCCAACAAGCCGGAAGGGCTACTACCTGATACCCGATGTCCAACTTTATAGACTATGTGCGCCTGTTCTGCGCGTCCGGCGCGGGCGGGAAAGGCTCCATGCATTTGCACCGCGAAAAATACGTACCCAAAGGGGGCCCCGACGGCGGCGACGGCGGGCGCGGCGGGCATATTATCCTGCGCGGGAATAAACAGCTTTGGACGCTTATCCATTTGAAATACCGCAAACACATTCGTGCGGAAGCCGGCGGCGCAGGCAGCGGCGCATTATGCCACGGCTCCGACGGAAAAGACATTATCTTGGAAGCGCCGCTCGGAACGGTTGTCAAACGCGCCGAAACGGAGGAAATAATCGCCGAAATCACGGCCGACGGCGAAGAAAAAATACTCCTGCACGGCGGGCGCGGAGGCAAGGGCAACGCCTATTTTAAAACGCCTACCAACCAGACGCCGCGCTATGCACAGCCGGGCGAACCCGGCGAAGAAGGATGGTTTGTTTTTGAACTGAAACTTTTAGCGGACGTGGGATTGGTCGGCTTTCCCAATGCGGGGAAATCCACGCTGCTGTCGGTAGTGTCGGCCGCCAAACCCAAAATTGCCGATTATGCCTTCACCACCCTGGAGCCGAATTTGGGCATCGTGGCGCACCGCGATAACCACTCCTTCGTGATGGCGGATATTCCCGGGATTATTGAAGGAGCGCACGAAGGGCGGGGGCTTGGTTTACGCTTCCTGCGCCATATCGAACGCAACGCCATGCTCCTCTTCCTCGTTCCCGCCGACAGCAGGGATATTGCCGGAGAATATAAAATACTGTTGAACGAACTCCGTCAATACAATCCCGAACTGCTCGACAAACAAAGGGCGCTGGCTATTTCCAAAAGCGACTTGCTGGATGAAGAATTAGAAAAGGAAATTAAAAAATCGCTCCCGAAAAAAGTCCCGCATATTTTCATTTCTTCCGTTACCGGGAAAAACATCCCGCAATTAAAAGACTTGCTGTGGCAGGCGTTAAACAGTTAACGAAAAACAATCATAAAAAACTTCCGCCCGCGACTTTTCCACATTTAAACCCTTAGGCGAACAATGGAAACCGGAAGAAAAAAGAAATGATGTTAATATTTATAATTTAGCATTTCTTAACAACTTTGTATTTTTGAAGAAATCTTTTTGTAACATTTTTTTTATTTTTTTGTACAACTTATTAAAAAAACCATTATTCTATGAAATCAAAAATTTTTGTACGTTTGACAAGCTTCTTAGGCAGCTTGCTTTTTGTTTGTGCTTCCTATGCACAGGTAACGACCGGCAGCATCAGCGGCGCGGTAACGGACAGCCGCGGGGAACCGCTGGCGGGGGCTGCGGTGAAAGTAACGCACGTTCCGTCGGGTTCTATTTATTATGCCACCACGCAAAGCAACGGGAATTACTTTATTCAGGGCGTCCGCGTAGGAGAAAATTTTAAAGTAGAATTTTCATTTATCGGTTTTTCTCCTAAAACGGTGGATGGGATTACTATTTTATTAGGTACGCCAACACAATTGGACGCCACATTGACGGAAGACAGCGTTACCTTAACGGAAGTGGTTATTACCGGAAGTTCCGTTTCAAAAACCGGAGCTGCTACGAATGTAACTAATCGCCAAATTCAGACCTTGCCGTCAATTAACCGGAGTATTAACGATTTTACCAAATTAACGCCCCAGTCTAATGGCGGCAATTCTTTTGCCGGCCGTGACGGGCGCTACAATTATATTACGGTGGACGGCGCTGCATTTAACAATAGTTTCGGATTAAGCGGCCAAACCCGTAACCTGCCCGGCGGCGATGCGCAACCGATTTCACTGGATGCGATTGACCAAATTTCGGTAAATATTGCGCCTTTTGATATTCGTCAGTCCAACTTTACCGGCGCCAGTGTTAATGCGGTAACCAAAAGCGGCGACAATATATTTAAAGGCTCGGTATATACTTACCTGCGCCCCGAATCGTTTGCCGGGAAAACCGTTGACGGCACAAAGTACGAATGGGACGAAACTTCCAAACAAACTTATGGCCTGAGCTTGGGCGGGCCGATTATCAAGAACAAACTATTTTTCTTCATAAATGGCGAATTCGAGAAATCGAATAAGCCGAGTACTGCTTCTGCATGGAAAACAAGCACGGACGGTAACGCCGACGGCACCAATTATATTTCCCGCGCCCAGACTTCGAAGCTAACCGACTTGAAGCAACACCTGCTCTCTACTTATGGCTACGACCCGGGCGACTGGATCTGGAAACCGTCTACCAGTGAAAACTATAAACTCCTGGCACGGGTGGACTGGAACATCAACGATAACCACAAATTAACGGTACGTTATAACCAAGTGGTATCTACAAATGATGTACCAACCAATGCTACAAGTGCACCGGTTCGGTTGACTCAAGGTCGAATTGGTGAGTACGCCATGGCATTTACCAATTCAGGATATGGTTTTGAAAATACGGTTCGTTCGATTACCGGTGAATTAAACAGTTCTTTCGGCTCCAAATTTGCCAATAAATTTTTGGCTACCTATACATCCATTCGCGATAAGCGAACATCACCCAGCAAGGTATTTCCTTTTGTAGATATTATGGAAGGCGGGCAAATATATACTTCTTTCGGGTACGAACTGTTTACTTTTAATAATGATGTTAAAAATAATACTTTTAGTATTATTGATAATTTTACGGCTTATTTGGACGGACACACCGTAACCGCCGGATTGTCGTACGAACAAATGTACTTCGGTAATGCCTACATGACGAATGGTACCGGTTATTATCGCTATAACTCAATAGCTGATTTTATCAACGATGAGAAACCGGCGATATTTTCCCAAACAGTGGGATTAAACGGTAACAACAACCCATATTCAGAACTGTCGTTCGGTATGGGTGCATTCTATATACAGGATGAATGGCAATTGTTGTCCAATCTTAAATTGACCGGCGGTATTCGTTTTGAATTACCTTTCTACCTGAACGATATGCAGCCCAATCCGGCCATTGCCGCCCTTACATTTGTTGATGGGTACAAGATGGACGTCGGAGCATGGCCCAAACAGCAATTGTTGATTTCCCCGCGTGTGGCATTTAATTGGGATGTATTGAAAGACGGAAAGTACAAAGTGCGCGGAGGGACGGGGATTTTCACCGGGCGTTTGCCTTTTGTGTGGTTTACCAACCAACCGACCAATGCCGGCACGTTACAGTTCCAAAGAACGCTTAGCGGCAACGCTGTTCCCAACGATTTACGTTTCAACACGGATATTTATGCGCAATTGAAAAAATATCCCGAACAATTTGCATCTACTTCTGCGCCTTCAGGGCCGGTAGAAGTAAGCAAGGACTTCAAGATGCCGCAAGTATGGCGTACCAACTTGGCGGCGGATGTGAAGTTACCGTGGGATATGACTTTTACCCTGGAAGGACTTTACAGTAAAGACATCAATGCCATCCTCCAAAAGAATGTGAACGAAAAAGCGCCGACATTGAAATTTGCCGGTTCGGATAACCGGCCTCGCTACGAAACAGTCGGTGGCGCGTACACAGACGCGGCCAGAAGAGTTGATGCTAAAATTTCGAACGCCATGGTGTTAGGCAATACCAATGAAGGTTATCAATACTCCATTACCGCCCAATTAGCAAAAGATTTCAGTCATGGTTTCGCAGGCGCTATTGCTTATACTTTTTCCGAAGCCAAAGACGTAACGAACAACCCCGGCGACCAGGCTTCATCGGCATGGCAATCCAACGTATCAACCGGAAGTTTGAACTATCCCGGATTAGGTTACTCCAACTTCTCCATTCCTCACAGGATTATTGCTTCGCTGTCGTACAAGTTCGGCTACCTTCATTCTTCTTCTTCCACTACTATCTCGCTGTTTTATGAAGGAGCTCCGCAAAGCCGTTTAAATTATGTGTACACAAATGATATGAATGGCGATGGCAACGCTACCGACTTGATGTATATCCCCAAAGACGAGAACGATATTATCTTTGTAAATAAAGGTGCGATGACAGCTGCAGACCAGAAAGCCGCATTCTTTGCCTTTTTAGCACAGGACGACTACCTGAACAGCCACAAGGGAGAATATGCACAACGTTTTGGTGCGGTAATGCCTTGGGTGCACCAGTTCAATCTTAAACTGACGCAGGACTTTGTGATGGACAATGTGCACAAAACAAAAATCCAACTTACGCTTGATGTGTTGAATTTGGGCAACCTTATCAATTCCGCATGGGGTGTGCGCAAGGCGCAAATTACGGGTTCGTACGACAATATTCCCTTACTGCAATACGCCGGAGCGGATGCCAATAACAGGCCTACGTTTACACTCCCTACAAATACGATTGCAAGTTATTACACAGAAACCTATAAAAACGTACTGGGCTACTCCAGCACGTGGTCAATGCAATTAGGACTTCGGTTTATTTTCTAAGACAGGCACGCTGTACAGCTAAGACACAGCCGCCCCGAACCCGGGGCGGCTGTTCTTTTATTGAAATGGTATTAACGATATACGTCTTTACGGTCACCGATAGCGATAACAGTTATGACAAGTTGCCGGTCGATAACGTCATAGATTACACGATAACGCCCCACACGGATGCGATAACTGTGTATCCCCTGTAGTTTTTTACAGCCGGCTGGCCGCGGTGTGTGGGCAAGATTACGAATAGCTTGTTTAATGCGGGTATAGTATGGCTCTTGTATTTTCTCCAAATCATGGAAAGCATGCTTTGAAAAATTCACTGCGTATGTCATGCTTGTGCTTTTTTTCTACCCGTTTCAATCATGCTAAAGGCTTCTTCCATGGGGATACGCTCGCCGGTATCATCGGCTTTAGCTTTTGCGAGTAAGAGATTATCTTCCCAGTCTTCGATGCTTTCCAATATGCCCTCAAACTCCTGTTGGGGGAGTATTACTAATTTTGCACCGGCAGTATCTGTAATAAACTGGGGGTGGAGCGTGCCACGGATGCCGGTTCGTATAGTTGGTGTTGTTTCCACGTTATAAATAATTTTTACAAAGGTACGCATTTTGCCAATAATTGCAAATATCCGACTCATGGAACACCTGTACCTGCCATTCTTCCGCCCATCCGGTACCTTTTTTTATTCAATCCGCCTGCTTTTATTCTAAAACCATGTGGTTTTAATCTAAAATCACCTGTCTTTATTGTATTATCACCTGTCTTTACTGTAAAGACAGTTGATTGTATTTTAAAATCACGTGTCTTTAATTTATTACCAGCTGTTTTTACAGTAAAATCAGTTGTTTTTACAGTAAAATCACGTGCCTTTAATTTATAATCACGTGTTTTTACAGTAAAGTCAGTCGTCTTTGATTTGGAAGCATGTGTTTTTTTAATAAAGTTACGTGTTTTTAAAATAAAAACACCTGGTTTTACAAAAAAAATGTGTATCTTTGCCCGAAAACATGTTTCCTTTTTAAGATTTACACACGTTATGGGAAGAACATTACCTGTTAGAGAGGGGGAGTTTATTGCATGGGCGAAAACCCTCTGCACCCTGTGTACGGAACACCTGGATGAGTGGGGGCTGAACCCCGGTTCAGTACAAAAACTGGAAGCGCTGGTGCAAGAGGCGACCGTCGCCTACGAAAACAACCTCCTGCTGGATACCCGTAACCGCATTTCGCGGGTAACCAAAACCGCCGCCATCGCTGCATTGAGGTCGTTCCTGCGGCTTTTCGTACCGACGCTCCGGGCGAACGAGGCCATTGATGACAGCTATCTCGGGATATTGAGGTTGCCGCCGCGCAAGCGTCATGCCCGGCAGCCGCTGCCGCCGCCCGGTGAAGAGCCGGAGGTCAACGTGCTGACGAAGCAGGGGCACGAAATCCGGGTGTATGTATCGACGCCAAACTACGGGCATCCTTCCGTGTCGGCAACCAGGAAGGCGTATCACGGCTTTGTAGTGCGTTACCGGAAAGAAGGCGACGCGGAATGGAAAGACGCCTATTCTACCCGCCTGCACACCGACATCCGGTTTCAAGATGAGGATAAGGGCAAACGTATTACCATTATGGCGGCATGGATTAATCCGCGCCTGCAGCACGGCCCCTGGAGCTATGAAATGCATGTGCTGATTAATTAGAAACGGCGGAGCGTGGCTGTTTTTCGTCCTGTAGGGTTAAGGACTAAAATGACAATCCGGCTATTTGGAGTAGGCTGTTTCCAGGGTCTGTTTAATAACCGTATTTATGGAAACGCCCTTTTGCGCGGCTAAAGATGCAATTTTATTATGTATCTCAGGGGAGATTCTCAAATTTAGCATTCCGCTGTACGGCTTTGCCGGCTCAATCCCCGAGGCTTCACAGTAATTTAAATAATCATTTATGCCGGCCTCAAAGTCAGCCTTCAATTCATCAAGCGTTGTTCCCTCATAGGTAATACGGTTTTTACTCAGGCCAAGCACTTTGCCGAACAAACAATTGTCTTCATTACTATATTCCACGCTTCCGGTATAACCTTTATAGTGTAAATGTCCCATGATAAATTATTTATTATTGTTTGTAATAAAATTATTTTCCACTAAAAATACCAGGACTTGCTTCATCACATACGTCTTTATAATCCCGGACGGATGAGGTTTATGTATACCATACGACAAATCCCCTTTTACAAATAAAAACCGTGAGCCGGAGGTCTTCCCTTTTGTGTTTATTTCAAAGCCAAACGTATTGAAAAGCCTTGTTAATTCATCAAAAGTAAAGTCTGTGGGTAAAGTTTTAAAACGTTCTATTAACTTGTCTCTTGTGCTCATCAAATATTTATTGTATGCAAATGTAACTATTTTTAGTATTGTATGCAAATAGTAGTGGTTGCTTTCATGGCGCTTTTATTTCCACTTTTCCAGCGTTACTTTTTCGCCGTCGAATACGGCATATTCGCAGCCTTGCAGCCATTCGCCGAGGATGGTTAATTGCGCCTGTTCGCCGGCGGGCCATTGCACGGGCGTATGGAAATGCCCGAAAATAAAGTGATGTACCGGATGCGACCGGCTGTATTGTTCGGCAAACCGCACGATGGGTTCCTCCCCGCTCTTGAACGGAATGGCAATGCCTTTCGAGAGCCGGCTATGGCGCGACCAGCGATGTGCAAAGGCCACCCCCCAGCGCGGATGGATAGCCAAAAAACATTTTTGAAATACGCGGTTGGTAAATACCCACCGCAAGCGGCGGTAGCCTTTTGCGAGCTGCCCGGTAAAGTCGCCATGCGCAAGGTAGAAATTTTGTTGCCCCAGCGTGATTTCCAGCGGCGCGTGATGCACGATAACGCCTGTTTCCGCCGGCAAGTAATCAAATATCCACAGGTCGTGATTACCCGGGAAAAAGTGCACGGGAATGCCGTTATCGGACAATTCCGCCAATTTGCCCAATGTACGTGTAAAGCCGCGCGGGACGGCGGTTTTATATTCACACCAGAAATCGAAAATATCACCCAGCAGGAACACCCCGGCCGCATCGTTTTTTATTGTATCCAGCCAGCGCACAAAATGCTGCTCCCGCGCCCGGGCGTCGCCCACCGCCGATAATCCCAGGTGCGTGTCCGCTGCAAAGTAGTAGTTCATGGGGTTTGGGGAGTTAAAGAAGTTAGCTGCGTGGTTTCTTAATTACTTAATCACCTAATCACTTAATCGCTGTGATAATGGCTTTCTCTATTTCCCGGTTCGACAGGTTGGCGGCGATAATATCGCCCGCCTTATTGATAAGGAAAGCAGACGGGAATTTGGTAACATTGTAGGTGCGCAATACCGGCGAGGCGGCGCCCAGCCCGTCGCACACATTTATCCACGGCAGCGCCTGGTCGGCGATGGCTTTTGCCCATAATGTTTTGTCCGTATCGAACGCCACCTGGTAAATCTCCAGCCCTTTCGGGTGATAGGTTTCATACAGTCCTTTCAACTCGTTGTTGAACATCAGCTGCGTCTTGTCCGTCGATACCCAGAAATAAAGTAAAATCACCTTCCCTTTAAGCGACGACAGGGCTACCGGCTGCGCCGACACATCCGGCAGCTTCATGTCTATGAATCCGGCTTCGGAAGCGGTTTCCATCTTTGCCAGCAAATCCATTTGACGGAAGCGGTATTCGTATTCATCGCGCAACGCCGTGACGTATTCGGAGGAAGGATAATTCACCTTCAACGAATCGTACGCCATTCTGAAATAAACCGCATCTTCGTTGCGCGAGAAGACCGGCAAGCCGTTGGGCAATGACTGGTTCAACGCCGCCACGCAGGCCAGCGAATGTATATTTTTCACGATAAACTGCACCGCCTGCCGGTATTGTTTTACATACACATCGCCCAGTTCCCTGTTCCACCGGTCGGGAATTATGGCGTTGCCCATACGCGCCTGCTCCGCATTAACCAGCGCCATCAACGAATCAAAGCGGTGCGACGATTCCAGCAAGCGCCCGTTCAATGACTGCAACAGCGCGGATTCTTCGGAGCCTTCTACCGTATAATTATAATCGCCTTTCTTTGCGCCGATAATGATATGTTCGTTTCCCTTCACCAGCAGCGACGCGCGGGCGGAGGAGTCAATAGACACCGACACGAATACCGGGGTAAACTGTTTGCCCGCCTGTTTTATTTTGTACCGGAAACATCCGCGGGCGTCGGCGCGCAGCGTGTCTAACAGGATTTGCGAAACGGCGCCCTGCCGGATTAACGTAATTTTTGCGTTCGCGCCATTCTCTACGCAGCCGCTGACCGTTGCCGAAGGCTTGCCGCAAGCCGCTGCCAAAAACAGCGCAAGGATAAATAAAAATCGTTTCATGATTGATGTGTTAATGTGATGATGTGATAATGTGATGATGGGGGGCGCAAGCCCATTCATAATTCATAACTCATAATTCATAATTAGACAAATATTCTTTGTTGATTTTTTCGGCAAGCGCCGCCATTTCTTCGGGCGGTAATTTTAATTTTGGCTTGCGGAAATCCACATCGGATTCGCTGTTCAACGGCACCAGGTGGATATGCGCATGCGGCACTTCCAGCCCCAATACCACGACGCCGATACGTTTGCACGGCACGCTGCGCCGGATAGCCCCCGCCACCTGCTGCGCAAACCGGAACAAATCGCCCAGCAACGCCGGCGGCAAATCAAAAAGGTAATCGGTTTCCTGTTTCGGAATCACCAACGCATGCCCTTTGGACAAAGGGTTGATGTCAAGAAACGCATAAAAACGCTCGTCTTCCGCCAGCTTGTAACCGGGGATGTCGCCTTTCACAATTTTGGTAAAAACAGTACTCATAATTTCTGCTATTGTTATTTTGAAATATTCATAATTTCAAACTTAATTATTCCCGACGGCACCTGTACCTCCACCACCTCTCCCTTTTTCTTACCCAGCAAGGCCTGCGCAATGGGCGTGCCTACCGCCAGTTTCCCCTCTTTGATATTGGCTTCGGTTTCGGTTACCAGCATATATTCCATCACGGCTTTGGTGGCTACGTTTTTTATTTTCACTTTCGTGAGGATTTGCACTTGCGAAAGGTCAATGCGCGATTCGTCCATCACCCGCGCATTGGCTACCATGCTTTCGAGTTTGGCAATTTTCATTTCCAATAGTCCCTGCGCTTCTTTTGCGGCGTCGTATTCCGCATTTTCCGACAGGTCGCCTTTATCGCGCGCTTCGGCTATTTGCCTTGATATGGCAGGACGTTCCACGTTTTTCATTTGTTCCAATTCGGCCCGCAAACGTTGCAAACCCTCTTCCGTTACATAATGTACTTTGGCCATAAAAGATACTTTCAAAGATGTTTTTTCAATAAAAGAGAAGAATTCCGGTTACCGGAACTCTTCTTATGTTACAAAGATACGATTTTTTTTTAATTCAAAAAATTCAGGAAAAATTTCATCCACATCCGCTTTCGGCTAATGCTGAATGAGGATGGTTTCCGTATGAAGCACGGCGTTGCCTTGTGTCAGGTTCAAGCTGTATAAGCCGTCGGGGATATTGGATACGTTAAATTCCAGCTGGCTGTCGGCGCTGCCGAGGAGCCGGTTGCAGGCGATAGCGCCGGTTTGTACAGCCACTAATTGCAGGCGGTACACATTCGCCGATGATAATAAGGACGACGATTGCTGGGATTGCAGCATTGTTTGCAACTCGTCTCCTAATTCAATGTACAAGATGGAGGAGGCGGGGTTGGGGTAAGCGGATAAAAGAGGCGGATTAGTACTTGATACATGTATGTTCATAGCGGCGCCGGAACACATGCTTGAAGGGCCGGAAATGGAAATATTGGGCAATGTACAAGTCCGGATAGATTTTGTTACACCTGTTCCACCCACTATTGCGGTGAGCGTGCCCGGTGTACCAGTATAGTTTAATGCTTTTACCACTGCCGACGTGGCATTTTTGGATGTCAGGCTGAAGGCGCTTGACGGTTGAACCGTCCAGTTAGTGGCGGTACCGCCAGATAAAGTATAAGTAGCGGAGGTGGCACAAATGGAGGAGTGACCGGAAATAAGCGGTACAAAAGAATTAATTCACTCTACGATATTTGCTAATCGAACAAATACAGACGGTGAAGTCGTATTATCGCCTGTACATCCTCCTAGCCCCCAGCTGACGACGCCTAATAAAACATGTTCATTTAAATCACTCGACCATATAACTAAAGGACCTCCACTATCTCCATGACATGCTCCTTGCCTTACATTTCCAATACCTGTCGTTGCTATTTCATAATCATGAAGAGTTGTCCCTAATGCATTACTGGCATCTTGATTGGAAATTATATGTACACCTACTGCATTTAAGCAATCACTCGGATTATATCCATTAGGGGTTAGCCATCCCCAACCCGATACACTCACAGAATTTCCAACATTATAAAATGTAGTATTAGTAGCGCTCGAATAATTAATAGCTCTTCTTCTATTATTCTCGGTTATATTGGATGATAATTGCAAAAGAGCTACATCTAAGGTCGGGTGTCGTATGATATTCACAACATCAAAAACATCAGTACTGTTTTGCTCACCTTTACAAGTAGTACCAACAACTCCATGCAAAGAACTCGGTGACATATTTTCTGTACAATGTTTAGCTGTCAATATTAAATTAGGTGCTATTACACTTCCCCCACATACGTAAGTAGTCTCTTGCATTAAGAGAACCTGCCAAGGGGCTTCGGTAATATCAATTTCTGTACCACCGGTAATATATTGTTGTCCGCTCGCAAAAACAGGAAACAATAAACAAATATAACAAAATGTCTTTTTCATAATTTTACAATTTTTATAACGTTAATAACTTGTGTTTTTCCGCTAAATCCACATTGTTGTATTTCGTCTGTAAGGCGGTAAGTTACCTGCACCGAAAGGTTATGGGATTTAAATTCATCGGGTAAATTATTTGGTAAATATACTTTAAATGGTATTGTATTAGTGGATGGTATGGCAATGAAATACTCATATTCATCGCAGAGATGCGGCTCAGGGTTTAACATCATAGTCCCCGTTTCGGTAATACACTGTTCACATTGCTCGCTATCATTATTATTTCCGCAGGAAAAACTCCCTGCAAAAAGTAATATTATTGCAAATTTTAATATTTTTTTCATGATTTTTTATATTTAAAAAGCTTAATAATTTGCATGAATGAAACGCGGTATTTGTGGCTCCCTTTCTATGGGAGCCGGCGCTGGAGGCCGTCGCGAGGGATGTGTTTCATAAGGGTTGCGAATAAAGATTAAGCGTTTAATGTCCTGTTTTTAATTTGTTATTGGATGTCGCAAAAGTACTATTTTTTACGGATAAAACAAAATTATTTTTTCGTACTTTTGCAAAAAATCATGAAGTGCTTCGCGAATACTAAGGTTAGATTTATTCTTATCTTTGCAGTTTGTTAATAATCGTAATGAACAATGAATAACAAACCGGCGCCCCCTTTCACCCTTTTCCCCTCAAAAAACCATGAAGAATAAAAAAAGATTTTGGAAGAAGTTTGGCGTTATCCTGCTGATAGCGGCGGTTGTTCTTACGGTTGCCGGATATGCGCTGGACGCCTGGCTGCATGTTGCCGACCCTGTTGTCCCCACTGCTCCGCCGGCCGGTAAAGAAGCCGTTCATGGCCGGCATTTCATCGCGTTTGAAAACAGCCGGCTGCGCCATAGTGCATCGGGCTTGTGGGAAATGTACCTCGAAGGCGCAGCGTTTGAACGGGGCGTGGCGGCGGGAAAAATGACCAAAGGCCTGTTGAAATACCAGGAAGAAGCGTTTGTAACGCAAATACGGCGGATGATTCCGTCGGATGCTTACCTGAAATTCCTGCGGCTATTCATCGCTTTCTTCAACCGCCATTTGCCAGACTACGTCCCGGAAGAGTATAAATACGAAATTTATGGGATTTCCCTGTCCTGCACCGACGAATATAATATGATAGGAACGCCGTATGAACGGCAGTTGAATTACCATTCGGCGCACGACCTCGGGCATGCCTTGCAGGATTATATGCTGGTGGGCTGTACTTCCTTTGCAGGATGGAACGGCAGCGTGAAAGATTCCCTGCTGCTCGTCGGGCGGAATTTTGATTTTTATGTGGGCGAACAATTTGCCGAAAATAAAATCGTGGCTTTTTACAACCCAGCCGAAGGATACAGGTTTGCAATGGTTACCTGGGCGGGCATGACCGGCGTACTGTCCGGCATGAATGAAAAAGGGCTGACGGTAACTATTAACGCCGCAAAATCATCTATTCCCACTTCCGCCGCTACGCCGATAAGTATTTTGTGCCGAGAGATTTTGCAATACGCCGCCAATATTGAAGACGCTTGCCTGATAGCAAAGCAACGGAAAATTTTTGTGAGCGAATCCATTTTAATCGGCTCGGCGGAGGATAACCGCGCGGTGATTATTGAAAAATCGCCGGACAAAATGGGCGTCTATCAATCCGAAAAAGACTGGCTGGTATGCGCCAATCATTACCAAAGCGAAACGTTCAAAGACGACGAAAGGAATAAGGAAAACATCGCCGCCAGCGACAGCCCCTACCGGCAAAGGCGGGCAGAAGAGCTCATCGCGCAGCACATCCCCCTTGACCCGCCAAAAGCGGCGTTGATTTTACGCGACCAAAAGGGGCCGGGCGGCGAAGATATCGGCGCGGGCAATGCACGGGCAATTAATCAGCTTATTGCGCATCATTCCGTGATATTCCTTCCGCAAAAAGGGCTCATGTGGGTATCCACCGCGCCCTGGCAACTGGGAAAATATGTTGCTTACAATCTTCGTGAAATATTTGCCAATCCTGATTTTTCAGGGGAAATAACGACGGACAGTTTAACCATTCCCGAAGACCCTTTCCTGTATTCCGATACTTATAAAACATTTATTCAAAATAAAACATTGCACCATGAATAGGGATATGCAATACCGTTCGCTGGAAGAAATAACAAACTGCCAACAGGCCAAATTGCGGGATACGCTGGCTTATTTGCAGGCACGGTCGCCGTTTTACCGCCGCCTGTTTGCCAAAGAACATATTCCCGTAGAAAAAATAAAAACGATGGAAGACCTGCGACTGCTTCCTACCACCTCCAAAGCCGATTTGCAATTGCACAACAAAGATTTTATGTGCGTGCCGCAGGAAGAAATTATTGATATTGTTACGACTTCCGGCACACTGGGGCAGCCGGTGTTCTTCGGGCTTACGGAAAATGACCTGCGGCGGCTGGCCTGTAATGAACGGCTGAGTTTTGAAACGGCCGGGCTGACGAAAGCCGACATCATGCAGTTGATGACTACAATTGACCGGCGTTTCATGGCCGGCCTTGCATATTTCATGGGCGCACGGGAACTGGGAATGAGCGTGTGCCGCGTAGGCAACGGCATACCCGAACTGCAATGGGACACAATTAACCGGATTAAACCTACCGTGGCGATGGTTGTGCCTTCGTTTGTCTGCAAGCTGATCAACTATGCAAAGCAGGCAGGCATCGACGTAACCCAATCAAGTTTGAAGAAAATTATTTGTATCGGCGAATCCTTACGGAATCCCGATTATACGCTGAATACACTGGGCAGGATTATCCACGGGGAATGGCCGGAACTGAAAATGTTTTCTACCTATGCTTCCACCGAGATGCAGTTTTCTTTTACGGAATGTGAAGAGGGAAAAGGCGGGCATCACCAGCCGGAACTGATTATCGTAGAATTTCTGGACGCCGGCGGAAACCCGGTGAAAGAAGGAGAAGAAGGGGAAGTAACGATTACTTCCGCAGGCGTGGAAGGCATGCCGCTGTTGCGTTTCCGCACCGGCGATATTGTGTGCCACACCACCGCGCCCTGCGCCTGCGGGAGGAATACGTTACGGGTGAGCGGCATTACCGGCCGGAAAGGGCAGATGATAAAATTCAAAGGCACTACGCTCTATCCGCCCGCATTATATGATGTGATGGACAATATTCCGGAAGCGGCGAATTATGTGGTGGAAGTTTCCCACAACGATTTGGGCACCGATGAAATCCTCATCCGTGTAGGCGCCGGCCAGCCGTCGGAACGGCTGGAAAAACATATCAAGGATGTTTTCCGCTCCAAAATACGCGTGGCGCCGGCCATTGTATTTGAGTCTGTCGAAACCATCCATGCTATCCAGTATCCCCCCGCCGGCCGCAAACAAATAAAATTCATTGACCGGAGAACAAATATTGATGAATTGATGTGATGATGTGGTAGGGGGTGGGGTTTGCCCGCCCGGTTGCCCGTGAGGGTAACAATATCAATGGGGAAATTTTTTCCATCCGGAAACGGAAAATATCCGGAAAAAAATTTGCACAATAAGAAAATAGGTGCTATCTTTGCAGCCCCTAAAGAAAAATGGTCCGTTCATCTAAGGGTTAGGATTCAAGATTTTCATTCTTGCCATAGGGGTTCGAATCCCCTACGGACTACAAAAGGACAGAAGACAATAGATTAAAATTAACAAATATGGCAAATCATAAATCTGCTGAAAAGCGTTACCGCCAAAGCGAAAAACGTAAAGTGCATAATAAATATTATGCCCGCACTACCCGCAATGCGATAAAAGCCTTGCGTAATACGACCGATAAAACGGCCGCCACCGCATTGCTTCCAAAGGTTTCGTCCATGCTGGACAAACTGGCAAAGATAAAAGTTATTCATAAAAATAAAGCCGCCAACCTCAAAAGCAGTTTGACGCTCCATGTGAATAAATTAGTGGCGTAGCAAAGGTTTTGCATTATATCGTAGCCTTCCCGTACATGGCGGGAGGGCTTTTTTATTTTACGTTGCGCTAAAAATATTTTTGCGTATTTTTGTTAAATTAAAACAACTGTTGAAAAAATGGGAAATGCTATCAGCCGTCGGCAGCTTTTTTTGCAGCATGTGGCGCAGACGTCGCTCGCACCGATGGGCATGGATGCCGGGCATGCGGAGGGCATCTATATTTACGATACGGAAGGCAAACGGTATGTTGATTTAATTGCCGGCGTTGCGGTGAGCAATGTGGGGCATTGTCATCCGGAAGTGGTGGCGGCGGTGCAGGCACAGGCGGCGCGGTACATGCACCTGATGGTGTACGGCGAATATATCCAGCAGCCGCAAACGGATTATGCGCAAGCCCTGGCAGGTATTCTGCCGCCGCCGCTTGACTGCATTTATTTTGTCAATTCCGGCAGCGAAGCCAATGAGGGCGCGTTGAAATTAGCCAAACGCTTTACCGGGCGAACGGAAACAATCGCTTTTAAAAATGCGTACCATGGCAGTACGCAAGGTGTTTTGAGCGTTATGGGCGATGAAATATTTCGTAACGCCTTCCGCCCCTTGTTGCCCGATGTGCGGCATCTGGCGTTTAATTCTGTTGATGATTTGCGGCATATAACCTGCCGCACCGCTGCCGTGTTGATTGAGCCGGTACAGGGCGAGGCGGGAGTGGTTACGCCGCAAGCCGGCTACCTGCAAGCCCTGCGGGAGCGGTGCAGCCAGACCGGCGCATTGCTGATTTTCGACGAGGTGCAAACCGGTTTCGGGCGCACCGGGCAATGGTTTGCGGCGTTGCGCTATGGCGTAACGCCCGATATTATGACTTTGGCAAAAGCGATGGGCGGCGGCATGCCGCTCGGTGCATTTGTAGCGCCGCGCGAAATAATGAACGCCTTGCAAAGCCGTCCGGCATTGGGGCATATCACTACCTTCGGCGGGCATCCGGTGTCGTGTGCGGCGGCGCTGGCGGCATTGAATGTATTGCGGAAAGGGAATCTGCCGGCGGCGGTGGCGGAAAAAGCCGCTTTGTTCCGCCGGTTGCTGGCGCATGAAGCTATCAAGGAAATTCGTGGCGAGGGGTTGATGCTGGCGGTGGAACTGGGCGATGCGCGGCGTTTGCAGCAAGTCGTGTCCGGCTTGTGGGACGAGGGCGTGATTACGGAATGGTTTTTATTTTGCAATACGGCTTTCCGGGTGGCGCCGCCGCTCATTATTACGGAGGAAGAAATCCGCGAAATTTGCGCCGTTCTGGTAAAAGTGTTGAATAACTGCTAACCGGTAGAAGTGGCTATGAAATATCTGCACCTTATTATAATGTATCTGTCCGGAAGTTTTCTTGCGCCGGCGCAGGCGCTTGAAGAAGGCACGGCGCACCTTGCGGCGTTAATGCAACAGGCTGCCGCCGAAACCGACAGTCTCCGGAAGACCGCCGCCATGACGGCTTTCGCTACTGCTTTTGAAGAAACGCTCCGTTTCGAAGCAACGATGGATACGGCATTCGACAGCATTCCGTATCTCGGTATTTTGGTTTCGCCGGATAAGAAAGTGCGCCTATTTACCTGGAATCTGCCGCTCACCGCTACGCAACACCGTTACTACGGCATTGTTCAGTACCGCATGAATAAAGCGATTCAAACGGCCGTGCTGCACGACGTGAAAGGTTCTCTTAGCGAACGGCCGGAAACGGCGACGCTCAGTGGCGGCCGCTGGTTTGGCGCACTGTATTACGATTTGCTGCAAAATAAAACTGACGGCCGCGTGTATTATACTTTGCTGGGGTTTGATTTCCATTCCGGCGCGACCCGCCGAAAGCTGTTGGATATACTTACTTTCGACGAGCAGGGCACGCCTGTTTTCGGTGCGCCTGTTTTTGATAACGGGCGCTGGAAAGCCAGCCGCGTTCTTTTGGAATATAGCGCTTCTTCGCCGTTTTACCTGGTTTATTTGCCGCGTAAAAAAATGATAGTTTTCCAACGACTGGAGTCTGTATGGCTGGACGGCGTTTCCGGCCGCGTTCCTTCCGGCGTGTTTGACGGGCTGCTGTTCACCGGCGGCGGGTGGAAGTTGCAAAAAGATGTGGATGTAACACCGAATGATTTCAAAAAATGATATTCTTCATGAAAACGATTCGCTTTCTTATTTTCGGATTATTTTTGTTTGCCGGCGTATCCCTTGCGGCGCAAAAGAAACAGTTAACCGACGAAGAGCTCCGCAATAATTCCGTGCGGATAACCAATCCGGTGCTGCAGGTGAAAGAATGGCGCGGCAACCGGGTAACGTTACACTGTCCGGCTTCTTCGGGGCAGGGCAGCCGGACGGTAGTGGTGGATGCGGCGGCAGGGAAAATTATCAGCGCAACCGAAGGGCCGGAAGCGCAGGCCGTTTCTTCTTCCGGGGGGGAGCTATTTATTGGAAGTATCGAAGGGGCGGTAAACCCTGTGATGTCGCCCGATTCCGCTTATGTAGCCTTTACGCGGCGCAATGATTTATATACTGTCCGCCTCGCCGACCGGAAAGAAACGCGGCTCACTTTCGACGGCAGCGACGACATTCTGAATGGTTATGCGTCGTGGGTGTATATGGAAGAAATACTTGGGCGCGCCGGCCGTTACCGTGCTTTCTGGTGGTCGCCCGACAGCCGGCGCCTGGCGTTTTTCCGTACCGACGACAGCCGCGTGCCGCTGTTCACGATTACCGACAGCCCCGGGAAAAACGGCTATGTCGAAACCATGCGTTATCCCAAAGCCGGCGATGCGTTGCCGCAGGTGAAAGCCGGCGTTGTTTCGCCTGACGGCGGTGAAATAACATGGGCGCTTATCGACAGCAGCGCGGAGCATTATTTGGGTTTGCCCTACTGGCGCCCCGACGGGCAGGCATTGTGGCTGCAATGGCTCAACCGCGCCCAAAATCATTACCGGCTCCTGGAAATAGCGCCGGGTTCCGGCGCGGTGAAAATGTTGTATGAAGAACGGCAAAAAACATGGATCTCTTTGGATGACGAGCCGCGTATCCACTTTTTGCCGTCAGGCAAAGGTTTTATTCTGGTTAGCGATAAAAGCGGCTGGCGGCAGTTGTACCTGCATGATATGAACGGTCGCCTGCAACGCCGCCTCACTGCCGGGAGCTATACGGTAACGGACATACCGGCGATAGATGAAAGGACGAAAACCGTTTATTTTACCGCCTGTAACGGGCAGCCCGGCGCATTGGATTTTTACAGAGTAGGGTTGGACGGCAAGCGGCTGCAACGCCTTTCATTCGGCAACTATTCCCACCGGATAGTTTTGTCGCCCGATTGCAGGTATTTTGTAACGACGTATTCCAATGTGGAAACGCCGCCCCAAGTGGCGTTGTACCGCACGAACGGGCAATTCGTCTGTTCCATCCAGGATAGCGGGAATGAAAATTGCAATCTGTATGCATACCCGGAAACCCGCTTTATTACGCTCCGCAGCGATGACGGGCGGTTCGTTATTCCCCTGCGCATCACTTACCCCCTGTCTATGGAAGCGGGCAAAAAGTATCCCGTAAAGCTGAATATATACGGCGGGCCGGGCGTTATGCAGGCGCGCAATGAATGGAGCGACCCGCTCCACAGCGATACCTACCGGTATGCCCGCGACGGCTTGCTGCAGGTAACCCTTGATCATCGCGGCAGCGGACATAACGGCAAGGCCGGGCAGGAAGACCTGTTCCGGCGGCTCGGTTATTGGGAAATTACGGATTATTCGCAGGCCGTGCGCTGGCTCACGGAAAACGCACAGGCCGACGCCGGGAAAATAATGATTACCGGCTTCAGTTACGGCGGCTACCTCACCTGCTACGCGCTGACTTATGGCGCGGAGGTATTTACGCACGGCATCGCCGGCGGCAGCGTTACCGACTGGCAACTTTACGACGCCGCTTATACCGAGCGTTACATGGGCGCTCCCGCCGATAATCCCGAGGGATATGCCGCCGCTTCGGCGCTCACGCATGCCGCCCGGTTGAAGGGCAAACTCCTGCTCACGCACGGCTTGCGCGACGAAAATGTACATGTGCAAAACACCTTTCAATTAATTTCGGTATGGGAAAACCTGAATAAGGATTTCGAACTGATGATTTACCCCGAGTCGCGGCACGGCTACCGCCATGCCAAACAGGAACACAGCCGCCGCCTGGAACGGGAATTTGTTTACACGTATTTGCTGAAGAAATAATAACGCTGGCAGCAGGCCATTTTTCAGCATTTCAAGGTATAAAGTTCAAGACGCAGGTATTACCGGTAGTGAGCCTTCCGCTACCGGTAGTGAGTCTTCCGCTACCGGTAGTGAGTCTTCCGCTACCGGTAGTGAGTCTTCCGCTACCGGTAGTGAGTCTTCCGCTACCGGTAGTGAGTCTTCCGCTACCGG
>JAISLK010000030.1 GCA_031290935.1 Prevotellaceae bacterium
ATTTATTGAGTTCCATATTTCATTTATTGAGCTCCATATTTCATTTATTGAGCTCCATATTTCATTTATTGAGCTCCATATTTCATTTATTGAGCTCCATATTTCATTTATTGAGCTCAATATTTCATTTATTGAGCTCAATATTTCATTTATTGAGCTCCATATTTCATTTATTGAGCTCCATATTTCATTTATTGAGCTCAATATTTCATTTATGGAACTCCATATTTGTTTTTCATCGCGTTCATCGGGCACAAAGTTAAGAAAAAAATCGGACTTGTTTGCTTCCGGCGTACTTTTATTGCGAATTTATTTTGTATCTTTGCAGGCCAGAAACGACAGGTCTTGAAAAAAACTTTATTATCGAACGCCGCAGCGCTTTTGCTCTTCCTGCTGCCCTCCTGCGTCGCCAGCCTCGAACAGGTGCGCGTAGAAAGCTACGGGGTGGAAGACGTCGTTTTTGCCGGCGCCTCCAGGATAACGATGACGCTCTCGATAAAAGTTCACAACCCTTCCACCAGGAAACTAACGCTGCAGCACGCAGCGTTTGACGTCCTGGACAGCGACGCACCTGTCGCCCGCCTGCGCCTGCTGGAGCCGGTGGAAATACCCGCTTCCTCGGACGTCTCCTGCGCGCTCCCGGTAGAGCTGGAGATTACCAACATGCTCGCGCTGCTCACCGGCGGCATCGACTTGCGGAACCCGCAGCTGGATGATTTGCTTGTGAACGGCTCGCTGCAGGTGAAGGCAGGCCTCTTGCGGAAGACCGTCAACATCCGGAAAAAGACCGTCGGACAATTATTAAAAGAACTCTAAAACAGGATGAAAAAAATACCCTTACTGCTGTTTGCCTTCCTTGCTGCCACGGGCGTACGGGCGCAGGACGATATTTTTCAGGCACTGCAGGCCGGCGGCCACATTGTCATCCGGCAAAACCCCAGGATAGAATATGCCGTAACCAGCCATATTGCACGCAACCGCTACAGGAAGCACAAAGGCTACCGTATCCGCATATTCTTTGACAACGGGCAGGCGGCGCGCCAGGAATCCGCTGCGATAGAACAGGCGTTCACCGAAAGCTACCCCTCAACGCCGGTGTACCGTGAATTTGACGACCTGTATTACAAAGTAGCCGTCGGCGATTTCCGCAACAGAACCGACGCCATGCGGTTTCTGGAAAATATCAAAAAAAATTATCCGTCGGCGTTTATCTTCTCGAACAGTATCAACTTCCGGCGCACCCTGCCGCCGGCAGAACCGGCAGACGAGCTGAAAACAAAGAACGGCGACGCCGCCGGCAAAGAGATGGACTTATGACTTATAACTTGCAACTGTATATTGGGGATGTTCTGGTTTTGACAGCAAACAGTATCGGAATGTAAGCATGTCGGGCGTCGCGTGGTGGCCCGTAAATCCCAGCACGCAAGCCATAACAGGCGAAAACAATTATGCACTCGCTGCGTAGTCTGCCAGGCACACTACCTTAATCCTGCCGGCCAAGGTTGCCGGCACGACGAGTATCCCGCCGGAGCGTTCCGCTCTTTAACCTCCGGCAAACGGGGTATCAACCATGAAGAGATAGCCGCGCAGACGCTTCTGCCGCCCGGTGAAATTTCAGAAGCTAAGAACGATGCATGGGCGCTTGCGCCCGACACCGTTACGAAAACCAACCGCAAGCTAAACATGTAGAAAGCATTTTGATGGTTTGTCTGGACGCGGGTTCGATTCCCGCCATCTCCACAGTCCGGCGCGCTAAGCAAGGGCAATTTAAATCTTGAAACAACCGCCGTCCGCACGAAAGTGCGGGCGGCGGTTGTTATCCTGCAGGCAAAGAAAAGGCAAATTGGGGAAAGGGTGGCGGCCGGCAACGCCAACCCAAACCCGTAAATCCTCCGGCGAAAGCGCCCTTTCCAGCTATCCTTTTACAACAAATTCATATCCCTCCATAATCGGATTGTGCAGGATTTTTTTGCATACCTCTTCGATGCGTTGGGCTGCCTGCTGTTTGGAGGGGGCTTCTATTTCGAGCGTAAGGTGTTTGCCTATGCGCACGTTTTCAATTTCGGCGTAGCCATTGTTGTGCATCACCCCGGTAACCGCTTTCCCTTGCGGGTCTAACAATGCCTTCAGCGGCATTACATTGATTTCTGCAATAAACTTCATGGTTTTTTATTTATTTTTTTATGAAATAACGAACGAATAAATGAAAGACAAATGTAAGCAAAGAAAATAACCGCCATGGCAAACAATATTCCCTGCCGGAAAATAAGGGCGCCGAACAGGATGAACAGGCACAGCAAAATAAAAATGAATACTGTTTTATTGTCGCGCCAGCGCAGGCTTTTAAATTTCAAGGCGAACATCGGCAGGCTGCATACCAGCAGCGCGGAAAGCAGCGCGGAAAGAATAATAATTGAATACCATTGCTCCATCCATCCCGCAAGCCAGTGCCCGCGCACCGATAAACTTACTAAAACGCCTGTCAGCAGGGCGCAGGCAGGGGTTGGCAAGCCGATAAAACGGTGGCTTTGCCGGTCGTCAATATTGAATTTTGCCAAACGCAACGCCGAAAATACCGCAAGGATAAAAGGGAAAAACGTCCACAGCTCCCAAACCAGCCCGCTGTCGAAGCCGCCGGTGATTCTGTCGCTCAGCAGCACATTTAATTTATTATGCAAAAGCGCTGCCGGCGCGATGCCAAAACTCACCATATCGGCCAGCGAATCGAGCTGTTTGCCCAGTTCGGAATAGGCTTTCAGCAGGCGTGCGCTCAACCCGTCGCAGAAGTCAAACACTGCGGCGGCAAAAATGCAGTATACCGCAAAGTCCGTCCAGCCGCGCAAAGCAAACACGATGGCCATACAGCCGGCCAATAAATTGAATACCGTAATCGTATTAGGTATGGCGCGTACTATGCATTTCATAACTGCCTTGGGGTTTTGGTTTTTTTAATCTTGATTTTTTTTACCTTTGTATAACTAAAAATAAAAATGCATGGCAAAATTAGTAAAAAAAGGGCACATACGTTTATTTCTTTTTTTGTTTTTATCGGCCGTCGCCGGATGTAAAAGTTCGAACGGGCAAATAACAAACTACAGTTACAGGGTTGTCGCCGCATACCCGCATGACGCGCAGGCTTACACGCAGGGGCTATTTATCCATAACGGCGCGATGTACGAAAGCACCGGGCAATACGGGCAATCAAGTTTACGGAAAGTCGATATAAAAACCGGGCGGGTATTAAACATGATTCCCTTGCCGAAACATTATTTCGGTGAAGGTTCGTGTGTGTGGAACAATAAAATTTATTTGTTGACGTATATGGAACAAACCGTTTTCGTGTACGATTTATCATTTAAGCAAACCGGCGAATTTCATTATCCCGGCGAAGGCTGGGGACTGACAACGGATGGAACGCATTTAATCATGAGCAACGGTTCGTCAATATTGCGTTTTATCAACCCCGAAAATTTTACGGAAGTGCGCACGCTTGAGGTTACTTTCCAGGGCCGCGCCTTGCCGATGCTGAATGAGCTGGAATATATCAACGGTGAAATCTGGGCGAATGTATATATGGAAAACCACCTTGTGCGTATTGACCCGGTAAACGGAAAAGTAACCGGGGTACTCTTCCTGAATAATTTATTGCCTGCCTCCCTGCGGACAAGAAATACCGACGTGCTCAACGGTATTGCCTATGACGCCGCTGCATCGAAACTGTATGTAACCGGAAAAAACTGGCCGAAATTATATGAAATAACTACACAACCGACGCCGGGAAAACGTTGATTGTGTAGTTATCAAACCTAATACCCCCTCAACGGGTTCAGCAATTATTCCTGCAGGTTAAAAGAGGAGTCGTACACCCACGTGTCTTCAGGAGCAAAGTCCGACGACCTGATAAGGCTGTTCATTTCGTTGTATGCCGTGTGAATATCGTTAAACGATGCGGCGGAGATGCAGGCAAAGCCATTCTTGAAACGCATCAACTTCGGGTTGTAACCTTTACTTTGCAATAACCCCACCATTCTGTCGGCATTCGAGGATACCCTGAAACATCCCACTACTACATGGTAACGTTTGCTTTCTGCGGCGAGCCGTGCAGCTTCTTCTTCCGCTTGCTGTTGTTCCAAAGCCTGCTGTTCGGCTTCTTGCGTCAACTGTAATTGCACTTCTGCGATGCTGTCTTGACGCGCTTTTTCCCGTTGTGCTTTCTTTGCCAATTCTGCTTTGGACGGTTTCCCGAGAAATGTTGTGTTAAACCAATCACAACCGCTTAAACTGATTAACATTGCTACCGGCAATGCAATATAAAGTATTTTTTTCATAAATATTATGATATTATAATTGCCAAATATACACATTTTTTAAAAACTACGAAAATATTTTAAAAAAAATTACTACCTTCACGCAAAAAATAATGTCTTATGCGTCGGTTTTTGAAAAAAGTACGGACTATTACCAATCTTACAAACCATATAGACGTCATGGCGACCATCGCGTCTATCAAACAAAATGTTGATTTTCGCGGCCCCAATGTATGGATTTTGGCGTTTGCCATTATCATTGCCTCTGTCGGGTTGAACGTAAATTCTATCCCCGTTATTATCGGCGCCATGTTAATATCTCCTTTAATGGGGCCGATTATGGGCGTCGGGATGTCGGTAGCTATTAACGATTCCAAGTTGCTGCAAGGCTCGTTGAAAAATTTGTTGGTGATGGTTGCCATTAGTTTGCTGGCGTCGTTCACCTATTTTTTCATTAGCCCCTTGCATTTGGGAGAGCCAACCGAATTGCTGGCCCGTACGCGGCCTACCATTTTTGACGTATTCATAGCCCTGTTCGGCGGATTGGCAGGCATTGTAGAAAGTGCGCGGAAAGAGAAAGGCACTGTGCTTGCCGGCGTCGCCATTGCTACGGCATTGATGCCGCCCTTGTGTACGGCGGGGTACGGGCTGGCAAACGCCCAGTGGGGATATTTTATCGGCGCTTTTTATTTGTTCTTCATTAATTCGTTTCTCATTGCGCTGGCGACGTTCCTGATGGCGCGTTATATGAAATTCCCGGTAGTGAAATTCAACGACCCGGAAAAGCAACGGCACGTAAACCGCATCATTATTATATTTTCAACCATTACGCTTATTCCGAGTATTGTGATGGCGTGGATGGTGATACGTGAAAACCGCTTTGAATATGCGGTGGATAACCTGGTGAAAGAATATTCTTCGGCGTTTGAAAATACGAAATTTATGGACGTAGAAAAAGCTTACCATGTAATGGATTCTTCCGAATTAAGAATTTCTACTATCGGGCAACCCTTGACGCTTTTCCAGATAGAGCGCATCAAAAAGCGCATGCAGGAAACAGGGCTGGGGAAAACAAAATTAAGCGTTACGCAATCGCTCTCATTTGCTTCGGACAACACGCCGGCCACCGAACTGCTGCAAAGCATTTATGAACGCTCGGAAGCAGCCGTGAAAAGCAAAGAAGAACGGATTGCACAATTGGAAAAAGAGTTGGACAAACTGAAAACAGACGACATTCCGTACGCGCAGATAGCGCGTGAGCTGGTAACAACATACCCTGCGCTGCAAAAAATTACTTTGTCCACAGGCGTGCAAATAGACATCGCGTCGGGGAAAAACGTCCGGCAACTGATAGCGGTCGTAGAATGGCATGAAACGCCTGCGGCAGCGGAATTGAAGCAACTGGAAAATTTCTTGAAAGTGCGTTTGAACGAAAGTAATGTTACGGTAATCCCCCACGCCGAATGAGAATATTCCTGTTCCTGACAGCGTCGTTTGCCGCTTACGGCGGCGCGGCGCAAGACACCTTATCATTGCTGTTTGCCGGGGATGTCATGCAGCATCAATCACAAATAAATGCGGCGCAACGCGGTAATACGTATGACTACGAGGAATGTTTTTCCCTGCTGAAAAGCCGGATTTCCGCTGCCGGCCTGGCGATAGCCAATCTGGAAGTAACCCTGGCCGGGAAGCCCTATTCCGGTTATCCGCAATTCAGCGCACCCGATGAATTGGCGAAAGCCTTGCGCGACGCCGGGTTCGACGTGCTGATTACCGCCAATAATCATTCCTGCGACAGGGGAGAGCGGGGCATCCGCCGTACCATTCGCGTGCTGGATACTTTGGGAATAAAGCATACCGGCACTTTCCGTTCACCGGCGGAACGTGACAGTTTATACCCGCTGATAGTAGAAAAAAATAACTTCCGGCTGGCTATCCTGAGTTATACGTACGGCACTAACGGTATCCCTGTGCCGCCGCCGGCGATTGTGAACCTGACAGACACCCTGCAAATAGCCGCCGATATTGCGGCCGCACAAGCGCAGTCGCCCGATGTGATAATTGCTTACCTGCATTGGGGCGAGGAGTACCAACAGCAACCCGGTGAGCGGCAAAAAACCTTGGCGGAGTTCTTTATCCGGCACGGCGTTCGGCTGGTTATCGGTTCGCACCCGCATGTGCTGCAACGCATGGAACGCCGCTATACTGCCGACAGCGCCACGCAAAGCGTGGTCGTGTATTCTTTGGGCAACTTCCTGTCAAACCAGTCAATGAAAAATACCGACGGCGGCGCAACAGCGCATATCCGGCTGTTAAAAAACGGCCATGACATTACCATTGACGAATGCGCGTACCAGTTGGTATGGGTGTATAAGCCGGTAACCGGAAAGCAACGCCGCTTCTATGTGGCGCCGGTGGACGAGCTGGAAAATAATCCCTCCTTCTTTGCCGAAGAAGCGGATTTTTTAAAGATGAAAGCTTTTGCAAAAAACATGCGGGAATTATATAACAAAGAAAACAGCGGTTTCCCGGAAGCCGCTCCCTTCAACAAATAACGGGCAAGCACGCTATGAAGAAAAAAGTTACCCACCACACGCCGCACCGCCATCCGCAAGAAAATGCAGCGGGCTTGTGCGAAAAAATAATTATCGTGGAAGGCATTGAGCCGGTAGAGTTATACGGCGTAAACAATGTGCTGTATGACCGGTTGGCGTTACAATTCCCTGCTTTGAAAATCGTTGCACGCGGCAATGAAATAAAGGTATTCGGCAAAGACAGCGAGATGGACGATTTTGAAAATAAATTATTGCAGTTAGTCGATTACCACGCACGCAAGGGGCGCCTTACGGTAGAAGACGTGGACCAGTTAGCCGGCGGAAAGCCGCTGGATGCAGCCGATATGCCCGCCGACGTGATTGTGTATGGCGCCGACGGCCGCGTAGTGCGCGCCCGCACGGCCAACCAAAAGAAATTAGTAACGCTCTATGAAAAAAACGACCTCCTGTTTGCCATTGGCCCGGCGGGTTCGGGCAAAACTTATACGGCGATTGCATTAGCCGTTCGCGCCTTGAAGAACAAAGAAATTAAACGCATCATCCTCACTCGCCCCGCGGTGGAAGCGGGCGAACGGCTGGGATTCCTGCCGGGCGATATGAAAGAAAAATTAGACCCTTACCTCCAGCCCCTGTACGACGCGCTGAACGACATGATTCCCGCTCGCAAGCTGGAAAAACACATGGAAGAAGGAACGGTGCAGATTGCGCCGCTTGCCTACATGCGTGGCCGCACGCTGGATAACGCTTTTGTCATCCTGGATGAAGCCCAGAATACCACTACCGGGCAGCTGAAAATGTTCCTCACCAGGATGGGCAATAACGCCAAGTTTATTATTACCGGCGACGTGACGCAAATTGACCTGCCGCGCCGTTCCGACTCGGGATTGCAGCGCGTGATGCAGTGGCTGCAACCGGTCAAAGGCATCGGAATCGTCCTCTTCGACCAGCGCGATATTATCCGGCACCCGCTGGTGAAACATATTGTGAAGACATTTGAAAAATATGATGACGGGCTAATTTAAAGATTTAAGGCCGCCCCCCAATTCATAACTCCTGACTCCTGACTAAAAAAGGGCGAAGCCCCCCTCACCCTGTCCTTCCCGGCGCCGGTTTTGGACTGGTGCAAACGCATTTTGGACGAGTGCAAACTCATTTTGCACTGGTGCAAACTCGGTTTGCACTGGTGCAAACTCATTTTGGAGGAGTGCAAACGCATTTTGGAGGAGTGCAAACTCGGTTTGGACGAGTGCAAACTCACTTTGCACCGGTGCAAACTCACTTTGGACGAGTGCAAACTCACTTTGGACTGGTGCAAACTCAGTTTGGACGAGTGCAAAATGCGTTTGCACCAGTCCAAATCGCGTTGCGTTTAAACGCAAACGCGTTGTGTGTAAAGGCAAAAGCGTTGTGTGTATCCGATAGCGCATGGGGTCATTCATCATTTATCATTCATCACGCTTAATTATCCCGGACGCACCTGACCTGGAACCCGCCGTACTTGGTGGCGTAGTCAGTATTCGCAGTGCTCGTACTGAAGTACATGCAGTACGCGTTGCTAGTACCGCTCTCCGTAGAAGACCAATAGTAGCCGTACGAGCCCAAATAGTACATAGAACTGCCGTTAGCGTAGCCGGCAAGCGCGCCGCCCCAGGTAGAGGACTCGGGATAATATTTCCCGTTAGCACTGGATGTACCCAGGCAACCGAGCAGCGTGCTGAACTCACTGTTCGACGGCACATGCCAGGGGTCAGGACACATGGTGTTTTTATTGGCATTCACATACGCCCAGTTGTAATAAAAGTCCTTTATACTGTTATAAGTATTACTGCGGCAATCAGGGGCAGAGTTACTGCTGGTGAAAGAGGTTTTGTCGCAGGCAGCAACCTTGACAGGCTCGCTCCAGGTCTGCGCACCGCAGGTGTAGGTTTTTGTCCCGGCGCCGGGCGGCATGGGCAGCGTAACGGTCAGCGTACCGCTCACAGTTTGATTGGAACAGCTATTGTCATTGACCGTACTGACCGTGTAAACAAAGGTACCGACAGTTGAAGGCGTACCGGAAATGGTATAGGTATTCGAAGCCCACGAACCGGACACGTCGACAGGCAAGCCGGTAACGGTAGCGCCGGAAGCATTGGCGGTAATATATTCGATGGGAGTAATAGCATTATTGACAGCTACCGTTTGCCTGTCATTAGCGGTGGCCAGCGTGATGGTTGGCGCCGGCAGGCCGGTGCCGGTAATGGTCGTAGCAACGCTGTCCACGCAGCCGTAGTCCGTCTTCGCTTTCGCCCATACGGTCATGCTGCCGGCGTCGTACATGGATAGGGAATAGGTATTTGCCGCGCCATAGGTGCAATCCGGGAACCAGTCGCAGCCGGCGGCGGCAGGTGCACTGTTGCCGCTGCGGTAGGGGTTGTGCACGCACCCGGCGCACTCATACCGGAAGCAGTAGGAACCGGCGGCGCTGTTCAGGTCGTTTACCGTCAGCACTGCATCGGTGTTGGCGCATAAGGCTGCGGGCGGGTTGTCAAACTGCAGCTCCGGCGACGGGTGCACGGTAATGGTAACGGGCGTGGCGTAGCTTACGGTGCAGGCGCCGAGGGCGCGGGTAGCCTTTAATATATAGGTCGTCGTCGTTGTAGGTGTAACCACTTTCGTGGCGCCGGCTTGCCACGTCGCGCCGTCGTCAAAGCTGTAGCGCTGGGCGTTGGCAGCGGTGGCGGTCAGTGTGGCGGACTGCCCGGCGCAAAGGGTCGTGGCAGACGCCGTGAAACCACTGACAGACGGCATGGGCGGGATGGATTCCACCGGGCAGTTGGTGGCGTCGGTCAGGCCGTAAATACAGCCGGCGTAGGCCTTCGTGGCTTCGCTCACCGTGCCGGCAGGGTCGCCGGGGATGGTTTGTAAAATGAAGGGCGCCGCGCCGTGCAAAGCGTAGGAGCCGGACTCTTCGGTTACGTAGGGCGGGCGGTCGGTGGCGTTGCCGCACCAGCCGAATTTGTCATCATAGCCGCTCAAGTCCACCGTAACGGGCACGGTAACCGTAGCGGCAAAGGCAAGGCCGTCGTCCGGCCCCTGCAGCCAGAAGCCTTTGTCGTTGCCGGGTTCTACGGACACCGTGCCGGCGGTGGCGGTAATGGCGGCAGCCGTGGCGGGCGCGCCCGCCCGCAGCCAGCCGCCGGAGTAGGCGTTGTTCTGTACGCGCCGGTAATCCACCATCAGCCATACTTTGGCGCGTTCATTGGCATTGCGCGAGCCGGCCGGCCAGGCTACTTCAAAGGTACCCGTCGGCGGGGCGGCGGTATAGGTCGCAGAAACGGGCGTTACGGCCACGCTTGACTGCGCATTCGCCGCAAAAAAAGGAAAAAGTAAAGAAACAAATAAAAGTTGTTTTTTCATTGGTAAGTTGTTTTTTTCTATTTTAATATTTTGACTTAGTAGGTTAAAAATCGAACTTGATATACAGGACAGTACAAAAAAGCGGCACGAAAAGCGGTATGAAAAAAAACAAGAACTTGGTTATGAATGAGGATAAAATCAGCGCTTTAACAGTGAAAAAGGGAGGACGAATTGCGGTACGAAATTCAAATTCGTATCTTTTTTACGACGAGCAAAAAGATAACAGCACAAACAGTTATGCAAAATACAAATTGTAC